>JBBRDK010000009.1:0-59725 GCA_038203955.1 Thermoanaerobaculia bacterium
GCCGCCTGCGCGACGACGTTGTGCCAGACGCCGCGCAGCACCTCGAGTCCCGCCGGCGCGCCGCCGGGCCCTCGAGAGCCCGCCCCGAACTCCGCCACGATCGCCCAGTTCGCTCCGCCCGAGGTGAGCGGATCCGGATGCCCGACGCCGACTCCGGGCGCGCCGAGATCGGCGAAGTCCCGGATGCGTTTCGGGTTTCCCGTTCGGACGAGGATGACGAAGGGCGTCCGGTTGACGATTCCGCCGTGAGGCAGCCGGTGCCACGAGTCGGGCGGAACGGCGCCGGCGGCGGCGAGCTTCATCGCATCGAGCTCGAGCGAGAGCAGCGCGAGGTGCGCCGGCACTCCGAGGAGGATCTGGTTCGTGATCGTGCCGGACCCCGCAAACGAGCTCACGAGCTCGACGCGCTCGCCGGTCCGCGCCTTCCACTCCCGCGCGAAGGCCGGGAACACTCCTTCGTTCACCGCCTCCGCCAGGATGGAAAAGCCGTACAGCACGATCGTGCGCGGAGGCCGAGCGGACCGCGCGCCGGGCAGCCACGGGCTCAGCGCATAGAGAAAGAGCGCCCCGACCGCGACGATCGGGATGCCGGCGCGCAGCCACGGAAGCAACGAGGCGCCCAGCCGCTTTCCGGGCGAACGGCCTCGTCCCGACGAGATTCTCAGCGCACCGCCTCGTCCAGGGGCCGCCGGCCCGGCGCGTACTTGATAACCCGCGCCTTCTCGACGGTTACGAGTCCTTCGGTAACCATCTCGTCCAAGATCGGCATGAGCCGGGCGATGCTCTCTTCCGTATCCACGATCTCGATGACCACGGGCAGGTCTTCCGACAGCCGCAGCAGATGCGCGGAGTGAACGACGCTCCGAGCTCCGAATCCGGCGACCGCCTGGAAAACTGTGGCGCCTGCGAAGCCGTCCCGCCGGAGCTTTTCCAGCAGGGCCATCGAAAGAGACTGATGCTTCCACCGGTCGCTTTCTCCGATGAAGATCCTGACGAGGAGCTGTTCGCCGTCGAGAACTCGCATTCTGCCTCCTCTCGCCGGTCTCAGGTTCCCAGAGCCCACCGGGCGGCGGCCAGTCCCGCCATTCCCGCCGCGAGGCACAACGTTACCGTCAGGAGCACGCTCAGAAGTCCCGTCCGCCAGGCGCCTTCCCGCAGATACGCGAGCGTCTCGTAGTTGAAAGTCGAGTAGGTCGTGAAGCCGCCCATCACGCCCGTGGTCAGCGCCAGCCGGAGCGTGGGAGCGATGAGATTCGTCGTCAAGGCCGCGTGCATGATGGCGCTCAGAAAAAACGACCCCAGTACGTTGACGATCAGAGTGCCCCAGGGGAGGGTCGTGCCCAGGATCGCCAGCGCCCAGCCCGAGAGCAGATATCGGGTACCCGTTCCGAAAGCTCCGCCGAGGCAAATCCACAGAAAACGGGTAGTCGTCTGGTTCACGGCGTGACGTTCCGCGGCGAATTTAACATCGCGCCGGAAGTGGTAAGAAGCGACGCCGGGCCGCCGCGCCTCGCTGGACAGCGTTTTCGGGAAGGGTTCCGGTTGGATAAGATCGCAAGAGGAGGACAAGCATGTTGAAAACTCAGCGATTCCTTGCGGCAGTCGTTCTGACGGGTGTGCTCGCAGCGGGAACGGCGCTCGCCGCGAAGCCGGACGCATACCAGGTGACCGGCCCGGTACTTGAAATGAACGGCTCCGTCATCGTCGTGATGAAGGGCAAGGAGCGGTTCGAAGTCGCCCGCGACGCGTCCACCAAGATGCCCGCCGGCGTCAAGGTCGGGGACAAAGTCACGATCCACTATCGGATGATGGCCACCGAGGTCGAATCCAAGGGCGCGCCGGCGGCGGCGAAGCCAAAGGCGAAGAAGGCCGCGTAGACTCCGCGAATCGGTTCTCCCCGGCCGCGCCCACACCGGCGCGGCCTTTTTTTGTCATCGTCCAGCGGGCCGTGGCCTCAAATGTCGGCAGAGGGCCGGGAGTCCTTCCCGCTAACCCTCACCAGCGGAAGAGCTTCATCACGACGCCCTTCGGGAACGCCGATTGCTACGGCTTCCACCACAAACACAAGGAAGACACCATGCAGAGAAGCACGAATCCGCTGGCCCTCGCCATCCAGAAGGCCGACCGCGAGTTCCGCGCCGACGCAAAGACGGCCGAGGAGATCACGCGGCCGGTGATCCTCGCTCCCATGGGCAGACGCCTGATGCGCGAAAGCGAGCCGGCTCTCCAGCTCTACCTGGAGATCGAAGCGCCGCCGATGCGGGAGATCGAGGCGCCGTCGATGCAGGTGGATGACGAGTTCGATATGCCGCGGCGTGATGAGGGGGAAATCGAAGGTTGAGCGTTGAGCGGTCAGCGTTGAGCGGGCGGAAGAAGTTGAGAGTCGAGAGTCGAGAGTTGAGAGTCCGGAGTTGAGAGTTCGGATGCCTCATCGCGACTGACGCGATTCGACGACCTTCCGTTTCCCGTTTCCCGTTTCCCTTCTCCCGTCTTCCGATTCCCGAACTAGTTGACCGCGGAGTACCGCGGCCGTCTCGCTCCCGTTGGTCGCTCGGCTCCCGATTCCCGTTTCCCGGCTCTTCCTCTCCCGTACTCTTTCCCCCATGGCTCTCTCCTACTGCGATGTCGCTCCCGGGCATCCCGACCACGGGCCGTACCACGACCGGGAGTACGGCTTTCCGGTGCGGGACGACGCGGCGCTCTTCGAGAGGCTGTCGCTCGAGATCAATCAGGCCGGTCTCTCGTGGCTCACAGTCCTCAAGAAGCGCGAGGCGTTCCGGCGTGCGTTCGACGGTTTCGACCTGGAAAAGGTGGCCGCCTACGGAGACGCGGAGAAGCGCCGGCTTCTCGGGGACGCCGGCATCATCCGCAATCGCCTCAAGGTGGAGGCGGTCATCGAGAACGCGCGTCGGATCCTGGCGATCCGAAAGACCCACGGTTCGTTCGCGCGATGGCTCGACGCGCACCATCCGCTCACCCGTGACGCGTGGCGGGACCTCTTCCGCGAGACCTTCCGCTTCACGGGAGGAGAGATCGTCGGGGAGTTCCTGATGAGCACGGGGTATCTGAAGGGATCCCATCGCCCGAGCTGTCCGGTCTCCCTGAGAATCGCGCGCGGGAAGCGCAAGGCCCCGTGGATGAGGACGGCGGCGCCGCGCGATTCCGCGAAGAAGCCCGGCCGGAAGCGGGTCTCGCGATCTTCCCCGGCGCGCTCCGCCCCGTCGCGGGAGCGCTGATTTTGAAACGACGCGGCGACCCTTCCGCGCTGCGCGCGGGGGCGCCGCCAGGACCTACGAGGCCGGCTTCTTCGCCTCCGGCACCCGCTCGTCGGGGGAACGCTCGGGCACCAGGATCGTCCGGGGACGCCGCCGGTGTTTCGGGGTCGGCGTCGGGATGGGGCTCGAGCCGCCGGATGGCGTCGCGGTCGCGGTCGCGTTCGGGCCTTTCGTCTGGGTCGGCGTCGCGGTGGCGCCCGGCGCACCCGTGCGGGTTGGAGTCGCGGTCGCGGCCGGCGGGGCGGTCCGTGTCGGCGTGGCGGTCGCGCCCGCGGCGGAGGTCGGCGTCGCCGAGGGCGCAACGGCCGAGGGAGTCCGGGTCGGCGTCGGGGTCGGCGAGGCCGGACGGGGCGTCGCCGTCGCGGTCGGCGGCGGAGCGCCGCCCTGGTATCCGAGCGCGACCACTTCGAAGTCCGTCGCCGCGAGGCCTGAAAACGCGGGGTTCAGCACGGCGTTGTTCCATCGGTTGTCGTAGGTCCCGCCGATGAACAGGTCCGACCCGTTGTCCGCGACGATCAAACCGTACGTCTGCATCGCGCGGAAGATCTTCTGCGCATCCGGGGGGAACGCCGAGAGGTCCTTGCTCGCTTTCAATCGGAGCCGGGCTCCCATCGGGAGCGCGCCGGCGGTCGATCCGGCCTGATGGGAGGCGGGGTAGACGTATCCGTTCGTCGCGCGCACCGTCACCCGGAACGCGTGGCCGATCTCTCCCGCCCCGGCGACCTCGTCATAGCGGACCAGACCGGGAAGGATCGCGAGCCCGGCGGCGTCCGCCGAAGTCCAGGTGTCCGGGCGGCGACCGTTCGCGTTCATGTCGAAGAAGGCGCCCGAGCCCGCCTGCCAGGATGTCCCGTCCCAGAACACGTTGTAGAGCTCGTAGAGGAATCGGTTGGTCCGGTCGACGATGAGAAGGTGCCGGTCGCTCGACGCGCGCCGGTCGACGTTCCCGGGATAGCCGTCCTCGATCCAGTGCGGAGAGGCGATGGCCTCGTCCGGGATCGGGTAGAAGGGAAAGCTCTGGTTCGTCTGGTGGTTCACGCCGTCGCTTTCCGACGCGTAGAGAAAGCGGACCGTCTTCTTCGGCTGGGTGCCGTCGACCACTGCGTAGGGCATCCCGTAGATGTCGGGCCCGGTCGTGGACGCGTCGCCGCCGAAATCCGGATGGCACTTCCGCGTGGTCCCGATGAACTGAATGAACGACGTGGACGCCGGGTCGACGGGCGCGGATCGGATGTCGAGGTTCCACCAGTTGGTCGCGGGAAACAGGGGAAACGGGCCGGGGAGCGGCCCGTTGGCGACGGGACCCGTCGACTGCGGAAAGAGAAAGCTCGCGCAGAGAAAAAGGGCGACGAGGAGACGATTCGAGTAACGGCGGTGCGACATGGCCGGGCCTTTCCCGAGTGGCGGAGAAACGGCCGAAGACACCTTCGGCGGTTACCCAGGAACTCGTGTACGAAAAGGATGCATCTTGCGGGGTGGGAATGCAAGGGAAGAGGGTTGAGCGTCGAGCGTTCAGCGTTGAGCGTTTCGGAGGAGATCTCTCTGCTCCCTGCTCCCTCTGCTCCCTCTCCCCGCGCGCCGGGGGAGAGGGCGGGGTGAGCGGCGCTCATGCGCCAGACGACGCCGAGGAAAGAGCCCGCGTACAGCGTCCCCGCGCGCCGGGGAGAGGGCGGGGGTGTGGGGCGGTGATCCGCGGCGAACCGCATCGTGACTTCACGAAGTTGCGTCGACTCCGACCAGGCGGGGTGCTGATGTAGCCTCTTCGAGATGCGCGGGTCCGTCGCTTTCGCGGCTCTTCTCGGCGCCGCGCTTTTCTCGACCGCCGCCGCCGAATCTCCGAAACGGAGTGCTCCGGCCGCGCGGCGCGTCCTGCCGGGGCGCACCGCCGCGGAGACCCTTCTTCCGAACGGGTGGCGGATCTCGCCCGTCGGGCGCCACATCCAGATCGGCGACCTGCCGCTCGCGATGGCCGAATCGCCGGACGGCCGGTCGCTCCTCGTGACCACGAACGGTTACGCCAAACCGGCGCTGACGATCGTCGACCTCGCGCACCGCTACGTACGCTCGAGGACGTGGCTCGAGAACGCGTGGCTCGGCATCGCGTGGAGCCCGGCCGGAGACCGCGTGTACTCCTCCGCCGCGAAGGAGAACGCCGTGCTGGAGTTCCGCGTCCGGAAGAAGAGCCTCGCTCCGGGCGCCGTCTACGCGCTCCCCGTCGGGAAGACGCCGGGGCAGGCCATCTTCGCCGACGCCCCCGTTCTCGAGCAGACGTCGTTCGTCGGCGGTCTCGCGCTCGATCCGGCGGGCAAGCGGCTCTACGCGGTCAACGTCCTCGGCCAGATGCTCTCGGCGGTCGATCTGGCGACGGGGAATATGGCGGGCTCAGCCGCCCTCCCGGCCGAGGCCTACACCTGCCTCGTCTCGCCGGACGGCCGGACTCTCTTCGTCTCCCTGTGGGGCGGCGCGAAGGTGTTGCTCTTCGACCCCGCGACGCTCGCGCCGATGGGTGAGATTGCGACCGGCGAGCATCCCAACGCGATGGCGATCTCTCGCGACGGCGCGACTCTCTTCGTCGCCTGCGCCAACACGAATTCCGTATGGGCCGTGGACGTCGCGAAGAAGACGGCGCGCGAGCAGATCTCGATCGCCCTCGAACCGAAGACGCCGCCCGGTTCGACCCCCAACGCCCTGGGCCTGTCTCCCGACGGCCGGACGCTTCTTGTCGCGAACGCCGACAACAACTCCGTCGCCGTGGTGGACGTCTCCAAGCCCGGCGACAGCCGGGTGCGCGGATGGATTCCGACGGGCTGGTATCCGACGGGAGCGCAATTCTCCCGGGACGGCAGGACGATCTTCATCCTCTCGGGCAAGGGTCTGGTTTCCGTCGCCAATCCACGCGGGCCTCAGCCGGCGATCCCGGCCGCCCCCGCGCAATCGACGCGCGACGCCCTCGAGGGAACGCTGTCGTTCGTTCCGACGCCCGACGCCGGAACGCTGGCCCGCTGGACGGCAAGAGTGCGGGCGCTGACCCCGTACCGGGACGCGCACCTTCTCGCGCCCGCCGGCGCCCCGAAGGGCTCGCCCGTCCCGTCCCGCGTCGGCGGCCCGTCCCCCATCCGGCACGTCTTCTACGTCATCCGCGAGAACCGGACGTACGACCAGATCCTCGGCGACATGCCCGAGGGCAACGGCGACCCGGACCTGTGCCTCTTCGGCGAAGACGTGACTCCCAACGCCCACGCGCTCGCGCGCGAGTTCGTCCTCTTCGACAATTTCTATGTGAACGCGGAGGTGAGCTACGACGGTCACGCCTTCTCGACCGGCGCCTACGCGACGGACGTGGTCGAGAAGATCTGGCCGATGAATTACGCCAACCGGGGTGGCGAGTACCTGTCGGAAGGCGGCGGCGCCAATCGAAACGCGTACGGGAACGTGGCGGCCCCGGCGGCCGGGTATATCTGGGACGCCTGCAACCGCGCCGGGGTCTCCGTGCGCAGCTACGGCGAGTTCGTTTATGACCCGCAGCCGGCGACGCCGCGAAAGAATCCGCCGGTCTTAGGCGAGTTCCGCGCATCCAAAGGCCCGTATGCGGCGACGGTCCCGGGCCTCGAGGGCAAGGTTCATCCCGACTACCCGCCCTTCGACCTCTCGATCCCGGACAACGCCCGCGTCGACATCTGGCTCGATGAGTTCCGGCGATTCGAGAAGGACGGAACGCTCCCACGGCTCTCCATCGTGCGGCTGGGCGGCGACCACACCAACTACGCGCTCAGCGGCTCGCCGACGCCGAGCGCGATGATCGCCGAGAACGACCTCGCGCTCGGGCGGCTCGTCGAGGAGATCTCGAAAAGCCGCTACTGGAAGGAGTCGGCGATCTTCGTCCTCGAGGACGACGCGCAGAACGGCCCGGACCACGTGGATTGCCACCGCTCGGTCGCGCTCGTCATCAGCCCGTGGACGCGCCGCGCCGCCGTCGATTCCACGATGTACACGACGTGCGGGATGCTCCGCACGATGGAGCTGGTCCTCGGACTTCCGCCCATGAGCCAATGCGACGCGGCGGCGCGCCCGATGTACGCGGCCTTCGGGACGGCGGCCGCCGCGGGCCCCTGGGCGCACCGTCCGGCCCGCGTCTCGATCGACGAGAAGAACGGAGAGGACGCGCCGGGAGCGGAGGAGTCCGCCGCGGCGAATCTCAAGGAGGCCGACAGGGCGCCGGACGTCGCCTTCAACGAGATCCTCTGGAAGATCGTGCGCGGCAGGGACTCGAAGATGCCGCCGCCCGTGCACGCGGGCTGGGTCCGGCCGGCGGTCGCGCCTTCGGACGAGGACGACGACTAACGCGCCACGGAGATCGGCTCGTCGGGGAGGGGGACTCCCGGCCGCAGCGAACGATAAAAATCCCTGACGACCGCCGCGTAGAGCTCCGGCTCCTCCAACTCGGGAAAGTGCCCGGCCTCCTCGAACACGCTGATCTCCGCGTCGGGAAGCAGCCGGCGCGCCGAGCCCGGATCGGTCCCGATCTCTCGATGGGACGGATCGGCCGCGCCCCAGACGACCCGCGCGGGGATCCGGAGAGGCGTCATGAAGCCGGGGGGACGCGCGGTCAGATATTTCTGGGTCGCCGTGGCGAAGGGAAAGAGCGCGCCCTGCGCAAAGGAGATATCCGCCTTCTCGACGAGCTCCTCGACGTGCTTGCGCGCCAGGTGCCTGAACATCCCCGATGCCCTGCGGCGCTTGAGGGCGTAGAGCAACACCTGTCCATAGATCGGGACGGTCAGCATTCCGAACCGGCTTCGCGACAGAACCCAGCGCCGCAGCTCTCCCCAGCCCGCCGCTTGCGGGAGGATCAGGCCCTCGACGAGATGGGGAGCACGAAGAGCGATCGCGATCGCGGCAAAGCTCGATACACACGGAAACGCCAGAACGTAAGGCCCCGCGTCGAGCCGCTCCAAAAAGCCGAGAAGGGTGAGCACCCAGGGTTCGAACTGGAAGTCGAATCCGGGTTTCGGCACGGAGAAGCCGCAGGCCGGCGTCTCGAACACGACCGTCCGCTGGTTCGGCGACATGAGCTCGAGCAGCCGGTCGTAGTGTTCGAGCACCGCGGGCGGGTCGGGGACCATCACGAGGGTCGGACCGCGCTCGCCCCGCATGCGGTAGCGGATGAAGGCCGATGGGAGCTCCATCACGCTCATGTCTTCACGAGAGCGGGTCTGGACGCCGTCGAGAAGCCTCCGCCGAATCAACCAGGGAATTCTCTGGTCGAGCTTCGGACCTAGATATGGAAATGGCAAGTGGCCGCACGATGACATGGGAATCGGTCCTGGCGGAGAAAAGGGCGGCCGGAGCCGCGGCTATTCCGCTCGGATCGCTTCGATGGGATTGACCCGCAGGGCCCGCATCGCCGGCACGACGCTTCCGAGGAGCGTCATAACGAGCGCGAGAACGATGGCGGCGGCGAACGTCGCCGCGTCGTGGGCGCTGACTCCCGCCAGGAGCGCCTCCATCAGGCGGCCGGCGATCCACGCCACCGCCACCCCCGCCGCGATCCCGGCCAGGGCGAGGACGGCGCCGCGGCGGAGGACCATTTCGAGGATGTCGCGGCGGCGGGCCCCGAGCGCGATCCGCACGCCGATTTCGCGGGTGCGGTGCGAGACGGCGAAGGCGAGGAGCCCGTGGATGCCGATGCCCGCGAGCAGGAAGGCGATGGCCGCGAATCCGGCAAGCACCCTGACCTGCACGCTGCGAGGAGCCGTCTCGGCGTCGACGATGTCCGTCAGCGGGCGGACGTCCGAGATCGGCAGCTGCGGGTCCGCCTTGGAGATGATCTGCCGCAGCGACGGCAGGAGCGTGCCGACCCCGACCGATGACCGCAGGACGAGGTTCTTCGGCGCGTACCCGCTCGTCCGGCCGTCCGCGGACTGCGCCGACGACAGATAGACCTGCGGCTCGCTCGGTCGTTCCAGCCCGCGGACGCGAACCTCTCCAACGACTCCCACGATCGTCCGCATCTCGAACACGCAGCGGAAGCGTCGGCCGATCGGACTCCCGCCCGGCAGGTATTTCGTGGCGAACGACTCGCTGACCACCGCCACGAAGGGCGAGGATGCGGTGTCGGTCAGTGCCACGTCCCGGCCCAGCCGGAGGGGAATTCCCAGAGTCTCGAAGAATCCCGGCGTGACGTACCGCATGCTCACCATCCGCTTCTCGGGAAATTGCGGCGGCTCGCCCTCCGGCGTCGCGCCCCAGATTCCTCCGGTCATCACCATGGGCAGTCCCGAGATGTAAGCGGCGCTGGAGACCCCCGGCAGCGATCGGACCTCGGAGAGCACGCGCTTGTAAAACTGCTCGCGCTTGTCCGTCTTTTCGTACCTCGGCATTGGAAGCGGGGTCCGCAGAGTCAAGACGCCCGACGCCCGGAATCCGGGCGGAACCTGTTGCACGCGCCAGAGGGCACGGATGAGAAGGCCGGAGGAAATCAGCAGAGCCACCGATGCCGTCACCTCGGCCGCCACGAGAAACGAGCGAAGCCGCTCCGTCCGATGACCCGCACCCTCGCGCGCGCCTTCCCGCAGGCCGCTGTCCGCCGTATCGGCGGAGCCCCGCAGCGCCGGGACGACCCCGAAGGCCACTCCGGTGACGAGCGTGAGCAGCGCGGCGAAGCCCAGCATTCGCAGGTCAAGCGGAGCTTCGCGGAGGAGGGCCGAGCCGGGAAGGAGCCGGGCGAGCAGCGGTCCCGCGGCCGCGGCGATGCCGATGCCGAGGGCGCCACCGCCGCCGGCCAGAATCAGGCTTTCGGTGAGCAGCTGGCGCACCAGGCGCTCGCGCCCCGCGCCCATGGCCGTCCGGACGGCCAGCTCGCGGCGCCGCCCCAGCGCACGGGCGAGCAGGAGATTCGCGAGGTTCGCGCACGCGATCAGTAGGACGCCGAGCGCCGCGCCGAAGAGCGCCGTCACCAGAAGACGGGACTGCCGGGACATCTCCTCGCGAAGAAGGTTGACGGTGATGCCCATCTGCGCGTTCTCTTTCGGATAACCGCGCTCGAGCTGCCCGGCGATGTGGCGCATCTCCGCCCGTGCCTGCTCGATCGAAACCCCCGGCTTCGTCCTCGCGATCGTCAGCAGGAACGTGTCGGTGCGGTCCGCGAAGTCCGCCTCCTCGAACCGGAGCGGCGTCCACAGCTCGGCGTTGCCGGCCGGGAAGCGGAAGTCCGCCGGCATCACGCCGATGACGACGAACGGGAGGTCATCCAGGATCACCTTTCGGCCCGCCACCGCCGGGTCCGCGCGGAACAGGTTCACCCAGAGGCGGTGGCTGAGAACCACGGTCCCGGGCGCGCCCGCGCGATCGTCTTCCGGTGTGAACACGCGCCCGAATTCGGGCCGCACCCCGAGCGTCCGGAAGAATTCCCACGTGACGCGGGTCCCGTCCACTCTCTCCGGATCGCCTTCGCCGACGAAGTTGAAGGACGTACGGTGGTAGCCCGCCATCCCCTCGAGCGTCCGACTCATGCGCTTCCAGTCGCGGACGTTGCCGGGCGACGCCTCCTGGCCCCAGCTCCCGCGCGACCCCGGGTCCTGCCACAGATGCACGAGGCGCTCGGGGTCCCGAAACGGCAGCGGGTGGATCAGAACCCGGTCGAGAATCGAATACGTGGAGGTCGCGGCGCCGATGCCGAGAGCCGTCACGACGAGCGCCGTCGCGGCGAATCCCGGCGCGCGCCGCATGGTGCGGAACGTGTAGGCGGCGTCCTGGCGAAGGATGTCCGCGTGCGCCTTTACCGCGTTAACGAAGCTGTCGAAGACCGCTCCGATCCACAGCGCCGGGAGACCCGCGCCGCCGGTCCGCGCCATGCGGGCGGCAAAGATCGCGGTCATTTCCCTGCCGTACTCGGACCGGAAAGAGGACGGGTAGAGGCGCAGGAGAAGCCGGTAAAAGCGCATCGGCGGGGCTCACGCGGGACGGGGCGTGACGAATCCGCTCGCGCGGGCGAGCTTCACGAGATCGGCCAACCGGCGGCCTTCCGCGCGGGCGACTTCGCCGCCGAACGGGGTGATCCGGTAGTACCGCCGTCGCTCATCGTCGTCCTCCGGAGCGGGGCGCTCACGGACCTCGACGATCAGCCCCTGCTCGAGCATCCGCTGGATCGACCGGTAGAGGGTCCCCGGACCGAGCCGGACCTCGCCGCGAGTGCGCGCCGCGACGTCCTAGAGGATCGCGTATCCGTGACGGTCGTCTTCCGCGAGCGCCATGAGGATGTGAAGCGTCGCCGCCGGCAGCGGCAGAAGAGAAGTGAGATCCGGGTCCCGTGCGATCATGAGCCGAATCTATATCCGCACCGGATAGATTGTCAACGGATACAGTTGAGCCGGGAATCGGGAGCCGAGCGACCAACGGGAGCGAGACGGCCGCGGTACTCCGCGGTCAACTAGATCGGGAGCCGAGCGACCAGGGGGAGCGAGACGGCCGCGGTACTCCGCGGTCAACTAGATCGGGAATCGAAAAGACGCGCCCGCCGCTACCGCCGTCCGACTCTTAACTCTTATCTCTCAACTCTCAACTCTCAACTCTCAACTCTCACTCTTAACGCTCAACTTTCTTTCGTCGCAAAAACGTACGCGCGCCGGCTCGGATACTCCACATCCGGATACGGATCGCGCTCGATGACCTCGTCGAGGCGGAATCCCGCTTCCCGAAGCCACGACTTCATCTCCGCGGTCTCGAAGAGCGCGAAATCGATCGAGACCTCCTTGCCCCACCACTCGTCGCGGTGGATCGTCTCGCTGCCGATGTGAAACGCGGCGAGCAGCACGCCGCCGGACGCGAGGACGCGGCGGAGCTCCCGCAGGGTGCCGGGGATCTCGGCCAGCGGGACGTGGATGAGCGAATAGAACGCGGCGATTCCTCCCCAGGACGCGTCCGGCAGCTGCGGCATCGCGCGCATGTCCGCCTGCGCGAAGGAGATCTCCGGATGGAGGCGTCGCGCCTGCCGCACCATCCCGTCGGAAAGGTCCACGCCGCACGTCCGGACCCCGCGGCGGTGCAGATATCCGGCGATCTGTCCGGGTCCGCAGCCCAGGTCGCAAACGATCCCCCGCTTCCCGACCTTTCTCGGCGAGCCAGTCGAGCATCCTGCGGTCGAAGGGCTTCTTCTCCATTTCGTCGCGGTACTCCGCGGCGTAGTCCGAGGCCACGAGGTCGTAGCTCTTCTGAAGGTCGGGTGGAGGGCTTCTCATCCCATGTCGCGAAGTCAGAGAAAGAGCCCGCTCCATCGGCGCTCGAAATCGACCGCCTCGACCGTCCCTTCCGCGGGGGCCCACGGCGCGAGCTCGTCCGGGCCGGGCGGCGCGTACGGTCCCGCCTTGGCTTCGAAGAAGGCGCTGCCCGGCGCGAGCGAGACGAAGGTGTGCCACGCGCCGGGCGGCATCTCGGCCCCCACGACCGGGCCGCCAGGCGACATCACGCGCTTCTCCAGGATTTTGCCGCCATCGTCGAACACGAGCACGCCGATCGATCCGGCGAGCGCGATCGCCGTCTCGCACCTGGACGGCTCGAGATGCCGGTGCGGGCGGATGTAGGTCGAGGGCTCCAGGGCGTTGATCAGCCGATGGACCGGATCCTCCATCGCGTGGAAATTCCGGTTCTTGCGCAGACGGGGCGACTCCCGAGCCTCCGAGGTGATTTCGGAGAGAAGGTCGCTCGTGATCCAGACGGGTGATTTCATGAAGTCGAGCGTCGCGCGTTCAGCGTCGAGCGTCCGGAGCGGTGGCTCAGCTGACAGCGGACAGCTTAGAGCTGACAGCTACTTGCTCTTCCCGTACGGCGTCAACTGCTCGCCGATCGCCTTCTGGTCTCCCGCGATCACGATCGTGGCCTGATCGTCGGCGATGTACTTCGTCGCGACCCGCTGGACGTCGGCCGGCTTCACCGCGTAGACCTTCTTCACCCACGTGTGGAGGATCTTCTCGAGCAGGCCCATCGCGTAGTACTCGGGGCTGTTCGTCGGCGGCGCGTGATACGCGAACGCCAGGGCCGGCCGCGTCGCGAGAGTGTCCTGCTTCGTGGCGCGTTTTTCCCTCTCCTGCTTCGGCTCCGAGATGTCGGGCAGCACGGGCTTCGGCGGCGAGGGGATCTTTCCGAACAGCTCCTTGATCTTCGCCAGCGTCGGCGCCGAATCGAAGTCGCCCGTGGCGACGAGAACCCCGTTGCTCGGAACGTAGTACGTCTTGAAGAAGGAGTTCACGTCCTCGAGCGTCGCGGCGTCGACGTCTTTCAGGTCACCGTAGAAGTTGTGCGCGTTGTGCCAGTTCACGTTGGCGTATTGCGGCATGTCGAGCCAGGGAAACCCGCCGTAAGGCCGGTTCAGCACGTTGACGCGGACCTCGCTCTTGACGACGCCCTGCTGATTGGTCAGGTTCTCTCCGGTGATCGCGAGGCCGCGCATGCGGTCTGCCTCCGCCCAGAGCGCCGTTTCGAGGGCGTGGGACGGGACGATCTCGAAGTAGTTGGTGAAGTCGAACCGCGTGGAGCCGTTCAAGACGCCGCCGTTGGCCTGAACGAGCTTGATGAACTCCATTTTCCCGAGATTCGATGATCCCTGAAACATCATGTGCTCGAAGAGGTGCGCGAATCCGGTGCGGTTCTTCGGCTCGATGCGAAAGCCGATGTTGTAGTAGACAGCGACGACCGCTTTCGGAGCCGTCGTGTCGCGCGACAGCACGACGCGCAGGCCGTTGTCGAGCTTGTGGTATTCCACCGGCACCGTGAACGGCGCTCTGGCCGGGGCCGCACCGGCAAAGGCGGCGGAGCAGAGCAGCAGAGCCAGGGCGCCGGTTCGAGTCAGGAACGTCATGGGAACCTCCCTCGAGCGCAATCGCGAGACCGCCTCCTCGACCGGAGACGGCGCGGAACCCCGGAGTCTATCGAGCGGGCGTCCCCGCCGGTGAGCGAATTTCGTCCGGTCTGGTGGCTTCGGGGAGCGCATGCGCAGACGGTGTGGGGCACAATGGCACGGTCCCGCCGCCAGGTTCCGTTCCGGCGCGAAAGCATCGAGACGCCGGACGGCGACGAGTTGATCCTCGATCACGTCGACGGCTCGCCGGGCTCTCCCCGCCTCCTGGTTCTTCACGGCCTGGAGGGAAGCTCGTACTCCGTTTACGTCCAGGGACTGCTCGCGGGCGCCCGCGCGCGCGGCTGGAGGGGCGTCGCGGTGAACTTCCGCTCGTGCGCGAGACGCCCGGAGGACCTAACCGCCTGGATCCCGAACCGGCGGCCGCGTCTCTACCACTCCGGCGAGACCTCCGATCTCGACTTCGTCGTGCGGCGGCTCTCCGGAGAGGATCCGGCTGCGCCTCTTCTCGCCGCGGGAGTGTCGCTCGGAGGCAACGTTCTCCTGAAGTGGCTCGGCGAGAACCCCGGACAGAACCTCGTCGCAGCGGCGGCGGCGATCTCCGTCCCTTACGATCTCGGCGCGGGGGCCACCCACATGGATGCCGCGTTCGGGCGCTTCTACGTCCGAGTCTTTTTGAGGACCCTGCGCGTTAAGGCCGCGGATCTCGCGGCGCGGTTTCCGGAGGCCGCTCGGCGGATCGACCTGCCGCGTGCGCTCGCGACCAGCTCCTTCCGCGGGTTCGACGACGCCGCGACGGGTCCCCTGCACGGATTTACGGGCGCCGACGACTACTACGCCCGGTCGAGCTCCCTCGGTTTCGTCGGACGCGTCGCGACGCCGACGCTCTGCCTGTCCTCGAAAGACGATCCCTTTCTGCCCGCCCGCATCCTCGAGGAGGCGCGAGTCCGCGCGTCTTCCTCGATCGACTTCCTCACGACGGCGCGCGGAGGACACATCGGGTTCGTGTCAGGCTCCGGCCGCTTCTGGGCGGAAGGAACGGCGCTGGACTGGATGGGAAGAAAGTTGAGAGTCGAGATTTGAGAGTCGAGAGTAGGGGGATCTTTTACGGCTCTTAACTCTTAACTCTCAACTCTTGACTTCTTTCAAAGCCGGCCGCGCCTCCTCCGCCTCGCGCACCGTGTCGGCTTCGACGACGTCGCCCCGGGCGACGACCGCCTTGTCGCGGATGATGGCGTTCTTTCCGATGGTCGTGATCCCGAGGTCGTCCGCGGAGCGCTCGATGTGGCCGATGCGCGCGTTCTTGCCGACGCGAACCACCTTGTCGATGACACTGCGCTCGATTCTGGCGCCGGTCTCGATGCGGGAGTCGGTCAGGACCACGGACTCCCGGATGATCGCGCGCGGCCCGACGTAGACTCCGGGAGAGAGCACGCTGCGCTCGATGCGCGCCCCCGGCGAAATGATGCAGCCGTCCGTGATCATGCTGTCCTTGATCATCGCGCCTTCCCGAGTGACCACGGGGGGACGTTCTTCCGACCGCGTGTGAATGATCCAGGTCCGGTCGTTCAGGTCGAGCGCCGGCGGGTCTTCGAGAAGGTCCATCTGCGATTCCCAGTACGCGTCGACGGTGCCAACGTCGACCCAATAGCCCTCGAAGGGATAGGCGAACACGCGTTGTCCCGCCGCGACCATCCGCGGAAGGACGTCCTTCCCGAAATCGTGTGAGGAGTCGCGGCGCCTCGCGTCCTCCTGGAGCACGGTCGAGAGCATCTTCAGGCCGAAGACGTAGATGCCCATCGACGCCAGCGTCCCCGGCGGGTCCGCGGGCTTCTCGACGAACGAGGTCACGCGGCCGCCCGCGTTTTCCTCGGTGGCGAGGATTCCCATCCGCGTCGCCTCCTCGCGCGTGACGTTCAGCGTCGCGATCGTCACGTCCGCCTGCCGCTCGATGTGGTAGCGGATCATGGGCTCGTAATTCATTTTGTAGATGTGGTCGCCGGAGAGCACGACCACGATGTCGGGATCGCCCCTCTCGACGAAGGAGAGGTTCTGGGTGATCGCGTCCGCCGTTCCCTTGTACCAGTCGGTGACGAAGCGGCCCCGGTACGGCTGGTAGATCTGCACGCCTCCCGTGAATCCCCGGTCGAGGTCCCAAGGCCGGCCGCCGCCGATGTGCTCGTTCAAGGAGTGCGGCCGGTACTGCGTCAGGATCATGACGTCGGCGATGCCGGAGTTGACGCAGTTGGAGAGCGTGAAGTCGATGATGCGGTACTTCCCCGCGAAGGGAACCGCGGGTTTCGCGCGCTTATCGGTCAGGACGCCGAGGCGCGACCCTTCGCCGCCCGCGAGGATGACGGCGCGTGTCTTCACGGGGAGAGATTATCCCTGACGAGCGGCGCTCGCGCGCTCGTAAAGCTCGGTGTACTTCGCGGCCGAGCGGGTCCACGAGAAGTCCGTATGCATCCCCCGCCTCTGAAGCTCCCTCCAGAGGCCCGGTTCGGCGCGGACACGCAGCAGGCGCTCGAGAGCGTCCCACAGGGCAGAGGGCGACGGCTCGTCGAACATGACGCCGTTTCCTCCCGGGTCGCCGGCGTCGATCACGGTGTCGGCGAGGCCCCCCGTCCGCCGTGCGACAGGCACGGCTCCGTAGCGCATGGCGATCATCTGGGTCAGGCCGCAGGGCTCGTAACGGGACGGAATCAGCAGGGCATCCGCGCCGGCGTAGATCCGGCGCGCATAGGGGGCGTCGAACCGCAGCCGCACGCTCGCGCGCCCCCGGAAGTCGAGCTCGATCGAGGCGAACGCCGCTTCGAGGGACGCCTCGCCCGTGCCGAGCAGCACGAACTGGCCGCCGAGCTCGAGCCAGCGCCGGACCGCCGGCACCGCGATGTCGAGCCCCTTCTGCGAGTCCAGACGCGAAACGACTCCGAGAAGCGGACGCCCCGCTTCCGACGTGAGGCCCGCCTCCCGCTGCAGCGCTTCCTTGTCGGCCGCGCGCTCGTCGAGCCGGGTCACGTCGTAGGGAACGGCGAGAGCGGGATCGGTGGCGGGGTTCCAGACGGCGACGTCGATGCCGTTCAGGATTCCTGTCAGATGGTCCGAGCGCGCCCGCAGAAGCCCGTCGAGGCCGCGCCCGTGCTCCGGTGTCTGGATCTCCCGGGCGTAGGTCGGCGAGACCGTCGAGATCTCGTCGGCTCCGAGGAGTCCGAGGCCCAGGAGCGAATCGCGGAAGCCTTCCGGCAGGATCGAGACCGCGTCCGCCTTCGCCAGAAGGTACTCGCCGAGCGCGCGGCCCGCTCCCTGCCCCGCGTAGGGCAGGTTGTGGATCGTGAAAACGGCCGCGACCCGCGCGAAGAACTCGTTGTGGCGCCCCTCGGTCGCGAGCCACCAGACGGCGCCGCCGGTATGAAAGTCGTGGGCGTGCACGACGTCCGGGCGGAAGCCATTCGCCTGCGCGGTCCAGAGTGCCGCCATCGAGAAGAAGATGAACTTCGGGCCGTCCTCGTCGATCCCGGAGCCGTAGATCGTCCGGTCCTTCGGGATCGGAGGCCCCGTGATCAGCCAGAACGGAACGCCGTGGATGTCGACCTCGAACGCGTGGGCCGCGAAGTCGCCTGCGCCGCGGCGAACGGCAACGGAAGAGACGTATTTCGGGCGCCACCTCGTCCAGTCGATCGCACCATATCCCGGGAGCGCGACGCGGACGTCGTGCCCGGCGGCGCGCAGGGCGGCCGGCAGAGATCCCGCGACGTCGCCCAGGCCGCCGACCTTGACAAGCGGCGCCGCTTCCGCGGTCAGGAAGAGGATCTTCACGCCGGGAGTGTAGCTGTGGGCGGGGAGGCGAAGGGCGAAAGGCGAAGGGCGAGAAACGCTATTTTTTTCGATTCCAGATCTAGTTGACCGCGGAGTACCGCGGCCGTCTCGCTCCGGTTGGTCGCTCGGCTCCCGATCTAGTTGACCGCGGAGTACCGCGGCCGTCTCGCTCCGGTTGGTCGCTCGGCTCCCGATCTAGTTGACCGCGGAGTACCGCGGCCGTCTCGCTCCCGTTGGTCGCTCGGCTCCCGTTTCCCGGCTCTCCGTCCGGAAGACTACGGTAGGCTTCAAGGCAGAGGTAACTCCATGCGACGTGTCCTTGCGGGCCTGTGTCTCACGCTTCTGGCGGCGGCCGGTTCCGCGCAGCACTCTCCCGCACCGGACGGTCCCGCCGAGGGGCCGCAGAAAGCGAACCCGGGATCCGGCACGGCGCCGGGAGTCCATCCTCCCTCCCCGATGTCGGGAGGCCGATTCGCGCCCGGCCCGCCGCCCCCGCCACCGGGCGCCACGGAGCCCGTGCCGGCCGGACGAGTCACGACGACCGAAAAGATCTCCGTTCCAACACCGGTTCCGACCGTCGTGCCGACAATCTCCGCCGTCCCTCCGGCGCCGACTCGCGCCCCGACGCCCGCGCGAAAGAAAGCGAAGGGGAAGACTCGCCGGACTCCCGTGCCCACCAAGACACTTGGGTAGGCGGGAGGCGGGAGGCGGGCGAGCCGGTCTCAGGACCCTCGCCCCGGCCGGGGGAGAGGGAAGGGGTAAGGGGTCCCGCCCACTAACTCACCTCGAACTCAGTTCGACGACAGTCCCTCGCCCGTGACGCCAGTCCGCTCCTTGAGTCCGGGGACAGGAAGAAGAGTCGAACCCTCCCGGAATCTCCCTTCATCCGCCTCCCGCCTTCCGCCTGCCGCCTTCCGCTCCGTGGCGCCGCCGCTCGTTTCCGTGAACAGAAACGAGAGCTCGTCTGTCAGGTCGTCGATCTGCTTCGGGATCGGAGTCGACGCCCGGGAGTGTCCCGCCTTCGTGTCGTAATGGAGAAGGACCGGCCGCGGCGAGCCGGATGCCTGCAGGAGCGCGGCCATCTTCCGCGCGTGAAGCGGCGCGACGCGCGTGTCCGAGTCTCCCGTGATGAAGAGCACGGCCGGATATTCCGTTCCCGGCTTCACGTGGTGATACGGCGAATAGGCGAAGAGGAACGGAAACTGATCCGGGTCGTCCCCCGAGCCGTACTCTGGCACCCAGTAGCCCGCGACGAGAAACTTGTGGTACCGCACCATGTCGAGGAGCGGATAGGAGCAGACGACCGCGGCGAAGAGCTCCGGACGCTGCGTCATGGCGGCGCCGACGAGAAGACCCCCGTTGGAAGCGCCCGAAATCGCCAGGTGCGACGGGGAGGTGTACTTTTCGCGGATCAGCCATTCGGCCGCGGCGATGAAATCGTCGAAGACGTTCTGTTTGCGGGCGAGCATGCCCGCGCGGTGCCACTCCTCTCCGAATTCGCTTCCCCCCCGCAGGTTCGCGAGCGCATAGACGCCGCCGTTCTCGACCCACACGGCGGCGCGCGCGGCAAACGCCGGTTTCTGCGCGAGGTTGAAGCCGCCGTATCCCGTCAGGAGGGCGGGATGGGAGCCGTCGAGCTTCAGTCCCTTGCGGTGCACCAGAAACATCGGGACGGACGTGCCGTCCTTCGAGGGATACCGGACCTGCCGGACCTCGAAGTCCGCGCTCGCGATCGGGACCGACTGCTTCGCCCAGACGCTGCGCGTTCCCTTCGCCACGTCGTACCGGTAGATCGTCTGGGGGGTCACGAAGGACTGGAAGCTGAAGAACGCGTCCGACGAGGCCCATCGTCCCCTCACGCTGGACAGGTTGCCGATCTCGGGAAAGGCGACTTCTCCGCGGGGCTTTCCATCCGGATCGAAGATGCGGACCTTCGAGAGGACGTTCTCGAGGTAGGTCACGAAGAGCCGGCCCCCCGCGGCCGCGAACCCGTCGATAGCCGAATCGCGCGCCGGGACGATCTCTCGCCAGCGGTCCCTCTGCGGAGCTTCGAGGTCCACGGCCAGGATCCGTCCGTTCGGCGCTCTCCAGTTCGTTTGCAGGAAGAGCCGATGGCCGGCGAATTTCGGCGTGAAACGGGCGTCGACGTCGTTGACGATCGGGACGACCGGTCCCGTGCCGGCGGGGTTTTGGCTGTAGATCTCGGTCTTCACGGCAGCCGAGCCGTGGAAGACGACCAGCAGAAGCGTTCGGCCGTCTTCGGACAGGTCGAGGCCGAGGCCTTTTTCGGGACCGTATCCGTCGCCGAAGATCTTCCGATCGGCGGCGGGCTCGGATCCAAACGCATGCCAGTAAACGCGCGGCCCCTCTTTTTCGAGCCGCGAGAAATAGACGCCCTTCCGGTCGGGCGTCAGCTCGATCCCGAGATAGCGCGCGCGGGGCAGAACGTCCGGCAGGTCCCGGCCCGTATCGACTTCGCGGAAGCGGACGGTGTTCTCGTCCTCGCCCCCGAGCTGCGCGCCCCAGGCGATCAGTCCGCCGTCTTGCGCGATGCCGAGGAGATTGACGGACGTGCGATGGTCCCCCGAGAGGGGATGAGGATCGACGAGCTTCTCGTCTTTTCCGCCGGCGCCGCGGCGGACGTAGAGGATGGCGAGGTCTTCGTCTGCCCGCCGCTTGAAAAAGAAGTAACGGCCGCCCTGCTCGTAGGGCGTGAGGACGGTGTCGACTCTGAGCAGCTCACCGAGCCGACGGCGCAGGCCCTCGCGGCCGGGCAGCGCCTCGAGCACGGATCCGGAGTACCGGTTCTGCGAGTCGATCCAGGCGCGGGTCTCCGGCGCGTTCTGATCCTCCAGCCACCGATAGGGGTCGTTGACCGTCACGGCGCCGTACACGTCGCGCGTCTCATCGACACGCGTCTGCGGCGCCGGGGGGGAGGACGCCTTCGCGCTCGGAAGGGCCTGGCCCGCGGCGAGGCGCGCGACGGCCGCGAGCAGGGCGCCGGACAGGAGAGAAACGCGCGGAAGGCGACCCATGGCATCTCTCCTTGATTGTCGCGAGGAGGGACCCGCTCGCGATGGATCAGCGGATCGAGACGGCGACTCCGTTCTCGAACACCACGGTCTTTCCGGTTTGCGAGTAGGTCCAGATCTCGCGGGGCACTCCGGCATCGGTCGTCTCCGTCCGCGATTCGGACGGGGGACCGAGCAGCGCCCTCACCTGGCCGGGGGTCATGTTCTCGGTGACTCCGGCAGCAGATGGCCCCGCGTCGGCCTCCGTCTGCGCGCCCGTCGTCTCCCCGACGCGGCTGTTGTTCTTTTCGGCGGCGGCCTTCGCGCGATCGATCGGCCCCGGGGCCTCGCGGCTGAATCCCCGGAACAGGTTCGTCGAGGGGCCCTGGAAGAGCCAGAGCCCGACGGCCACGGCCATCAACAGGAGGACCCACCGTCCCAGTCGCATTTCCGGAATTGTATGACGCCCGGGGAAGGCGGAGGGTCCGCCGCCGGTTGTCAGGATCGATGCGAACGCCTGCCCGCGTTTCGGGCCTCTTCGTCCTCGCCGCCGTTCTGGCCGGGACTTCCGCCTGTATTTTTTTTCGCCGGCCAGAGGTGGTCTTCCGGGGGATTTCCGTCCGTTCGTTGAACGCCGGCGGCGCCAACGTGGAAGCGGCGCTGGACGTCTACAACCCGAACTCTTATCGGATCTCGGTCCAGCGGCTCACTTACCGGGCGACGGTCGAAGGCCGCGAGGCCGGCGGCGGGATCGTGGACGCCGAGACCGTCCTCGAATCGAAGCAGACGACGCCCGTGACGCTGCCGCTGACCCTCGACTGGAACAAGATCAAGGCCGCGGGATTCGAGGCGCTGCTGATGCGCTCGATCGACTACGCCGTCGAGGGCGAGATCACGTTCTCGACGCCCGTGGGGACCTTCCACCGGCCCTATCGCCACTCGGGCAGGTATTCGCCGTTCGGGACGGAAAGCGGCAGGCGGTAGGCGGGAGGCGGGAGGGGTTGAAGTGAGGCGAGAACCCTCGCCCGCGTCGGGTGAGAGACTCAGCGCAGCTCCTCTTTTCGTTCCCCATTCCCGATCTAGTTGGCCGCGGAGTACCGCGGCCGTCTCGCTCTCGTTGGTCGCTCGGCTCCCGATCTAGTTGACCGCGCAGTACCGCGGCCGTCTCGCTCCCGTTGGTCGCTCGGCTCCCGATTCCCGATCCTACGCCCGATGCTCCAGCACGGGGAGCCGCGGCGACTTCGCCGTTGCCCACACGTTCATCTCCCGCTCGCTCTGCAGCAGCTCCTTCAAGGACAGCTGTGCGAGGACTCCGTCGATCGCGCTCTGGATGGTCTGCCACACGGCGCGGATCGAGCAGTCCCCCATGTGGGCGCAGGAGAGGTTTCCCGTCCCGGCGTGGCTGCCGCAGAAGTTTGAATCGAAGATCCTCCCGCCGAGCACCGCGAGCACGTGGCCGACGGCGATCTGTTCCGGAGTCCGCGCGAGGCTGTAGCCGCCGGACTGTCCGCGTGTCGAGCGGACGAATCCTCCCCGCCGCAGGACGCGCATCATCTTGGCGACGTTCGGCTCCGACATACCCTCGGCGCGCGCGAGCTCGGGAATGGTCACGCTCCCGTCAGGGCCGGCGCGTCCGACGTGGAGAAGGCAGCGCAGGCCATACTCTTCCTGAGTCGAGAGCTTCATGGGCGGCCCCCCTTCGATTCCCGATTTCCGATCGAGTTGACCGCGGAGTACCGCGGCCGTCTCGCTCCCGTTGGTCGCTCGGCTCCCGATTCCCGGCCCCGGTGCATCTTCTTCACATCATCCCCAACTGCAACTTGGCGGCATCCGACATCATGCTCATGTTCCACGGCGGATCGAACAGCACCTGCACATCCACGTCTTCGATGCCGGGCACGGTCAGCAGCTTGTTGCGGACGTCCTCTTTCAAGACGTCGCCCATCCCGCAGCCCGGCGCCGTCAGCGTGAAGCTGACTTCGGCGCGGCTGCCCCCCTCTTCCTTGGGAATCACCTCGCACTTGTAGACGAGGCCGAGGTCCACGATGTTGACCGGGATCTCCGGGTCGTAACAGGTGCGGAGCTGGTCCCAGGCGAGCTCCCCCGGCGTCTTGCCGGAGGCCGCCGCGTCCTGCGACGACACGGTCTCTTCGCCGATCGCGTCGGCGTCGGAACCGTCGACACGGGCCATGTAGCCGTAGGGCGTCATGACCGTGTAGCTGCCCCCGAGGGACTGCGTGATCGCGAGCGGCGTTCCCTCCGGGATCCGGATCTTCATCCCGCTCGGGATCTCCGTCGCTTCGAACTCGCGGGTGGTGGTGACTTCTTTCTGCATGCGCATGGAAAAAAACTCCTCAGCAGGCGACCGGCGGGACGGGGCCGGCGGAAGGTTCGTCTTTGGGGGAAGCCTCCGCGCCGCTTTCGGTGGAAACGGTCTGTCCCGCGCCGTTCAAGGCCGACCGCATGGTGTGCCACGGAAGAGTCGCGCACTTGATGCGGACGGGATACTCACGGACGCCGGAGAAGACTTCGAGTTTGCCGAGCGGGGGGGCGTCCGCCGGGGCGCTCGAGCCGCCGGTGATGAGGTCGTGGAACCGCTCGAACAGGGCCTCGGCCTCCGGCCGGCTCTTGCCCTTGAGCGTCTCGGTCATCATCGACGCCGATGCGGTCGAGATCGCGCAGCCGGCGCCCTGGAAGGAAATGTCGCGGACGAGATCGCCCTGGAGCTCCAGGAAAACGGTCTCCCGGTCGCCGCAGAGCGGGTTGTAGCCCTCGGCCTTCCGGTTGGCGGTCGCAAGCTCGCGAAAATTCCGCGGCCGCTTGCCGTGGTCGAGAATCGTCTCCTGGTAGAGGTCGCGAAGGTCGGACGACATGAGGTTACCGGAACATCCGGATGACGTCGTGGATGCCCGAGGCCAGGACGTCCACCTCCTGCCGCGTGTTGTAGAGGCCGAAGGAGGCGCGCGCCGTCGCCGGTACCCGGAAGAAATCCATGACGGGCTGCGCGCAGTGGTGGCCCGTGCGCACCGCGACGCCTTCGCGATCGAGCACCGTTCCGACGTCGTGGGGGTGGACGCCTTCGATCGTAAAGGACAGGACAGCCGCCTTTTTCGAAGCGGTCCCGATCAGGCGCACGTCCGGAATGGACTGGACGCGCTCCGTGGCGTAGGCCAGCAGATCGTCCTCGTGCGCGCCGATTCGATCGAGACCGAGCGACCTCACGTAGTCGATCGCCGCCCCGAGGGCGATGACTCCGGCGATGTTCGGGGTTCCGGCTTCGAACTTGTACGGCAGGACGTTCCAGGTCGTCTTCTCGAAGGTGACGGAGCTGATCATGTCGCCGCCGCCCTGCCAGGGGGGCATCGCTTCGAGAAGAGAGGTTCGGCCCCAGAGGACGCCGGTGCCCGAAGGGCCGTACACCTTGTGCCCCGAGAAGGCGTAGAAGTCGCACCCGAGCTCCTGCACGTCGACGGGAAGCCTGGGCACCGCCTGCGCCCCGTCGACCAGGAGCGGTATGCCCCGCGCGTGGGCGATCTCCGCCATCTCCCGGATCGGGTTGACGGTGCCGAGCGCGTTCGAGACGTGGGCCACGGAGACAATCTTCGTCCGATCGGTGACGAGCGACCGGAACGTGTCGAGAGGAACCTCGCCTTTCTGGTTGATGGGGGCGACCCGCAGGGCGGCGCCCTTTTCCTCACAGAGCATCTGCCAGGGGACGATGTTCGAGTGGTGCTCGAGCGCCGTAATCAGCACCTCGTCTCCCGGCCCGACGTTGCGTCGGCCGTAGGTCTGCGCGACGAGGTTGACGGCCTCCGTGGTGCCGCGCAGGAAAATGATCTCGCGCGCGTCGGGAGCATTCAGGAGCGCGCGGACCTTACCGCGCACCGCGTCGTAGGCGTCGGTGGACTCGACGGACAGCAGGTGGACGCCGCGGTGGATGTTCGCGTAGATGCGCTCGTAGACGTCCCGTTCGGCGTTCAGGACCGCGACGGGCTTCTGCGTCGTGGCGGCATTGTCCAGATAAACGAGGGGCTTGCCATGCACGCGCCGCGACAGGATCGGGAAGTCCCTCCGGATCGCCTCCACGTCGTACGCGGGGCGAGCGGCGGCGGGAGGCCGCGAGAGGGCGGCGCCCGGGCCGGCCGGCGGGACGAGCGTTTCGGCGCGGCTCATCGAGGCGGTCCCGGCAGGCGGGTCGAGAGAGCGCGTTCCACTTCCTCACGGACGATCTGCGGCTTGAACCGGGCGACGACGTCCGAGGCAAACGCCCAGGTCAAGAGCGCGCGCGCTTCGTGCTCTCCGATGCCGCGCGAGCGCAGATAGAAAAGCGCCGCCGCGTCGAGCTGCCCGATCGTCGAACCGTGCTTGCATTTCACGTCGTCGGCGAAAATCTCGAGCGCCGGAGTCGAGTGGACGAGCGCGTCGCGCGAGAGGAGCAGGTTCTTGTTCGATTGGATCGCGTCCGTCTTCTGGGCGTCCTTCCGAACCAGAACGGTCCCGTGGAACACGCCGCGGGAACGCCCGTCCAGAATGCCCTTGTAGACTTGCCGGCTCGTGCAGTGCGGCGTTGCGTGATCGACCGTCGTGTGCGTGTCGAGGAGCGAGGACCCCTCCCCGACGAACAGGCCATTCAAGGTGCAGTCGCCGCCCTCTCCCGCGAAGAGAACGCCGATGTCCGTGCGCGCAATCGAACCGCCGAAAGCGGCGCTGCTGGACGTGAACTGGCTCGACCGCTGCGACGTGACGGCGATCGTCTGCACGTGAAACGCATCCGGCGATTCGCGCTGCACTTTCGCGTGGTCGAGAGAGGCGCCGTCTCCCACGGAAATCTCCGTGACGGCGTTGGTGAGGGTCCTGCCCTCTCCCACGTAGGTCTCGACGACGGTGGCCTGCGCCCCGCTCTCCAGGACGATCAGATTTCTCGGATGAGCCACGGTCGGCGGGCCGGTGCCTTCCGACAGGAAGAGGAGATGGATGGGCCCTGCGAGGGCCGCGCCCCGGGACACCCGGACGAAGGCGCCGTCTTCCGCGAGAGCGGTGTTCCACGCGGTGAACGGGTTCTTCTCCGAGGCCGCATGGCGTCCGAAGTGCGGCTCGAGCCAGTCGGGATGGTCGCGAAGCACGTCCGCGAGGGGGAGCACGTCGACGCCCGGGATGCTTGAGGGCGCCCGCGCCGGCGCCGGCGCGGAGGACAGGGCCCGGGACCAGCGGCCGTTCGCGAAGCCGAGCTGGACTCCCGCCGCTTCGAGGCTCCGGCCCGAGACCGGAAGCGGACGCGCCGCGTCGGGATCGAAGGGGACCGGCTCCCAGGCGATTCGCGCGATCGGAGCGATGTTGGTGTGCTTCCAGCTCTCGTCCGAAGAAGTGGGGAATCCGACCTCCTGGAACCGGGCGAACGCGCGCTCCCGCAGGCCGCCGAGCCAGGCCGGATCCCCGCCCGTCCGGCGCCGCAGGTCGGCGAAGGCCGCCGCGGCCAGATCGGTCTCGGCAGTCAGGACCGGAGAGAGCACTTACGCGCCCGCTCCGACGGGGGACGCGGAGGCGGGCTCCTTCTCGAGCCAGGCGTAGCCGCGCTCCTCGAGCTCGAGCGCGAGCTCCTTGCCCCCCGAACGAACGATCTGCCCGTCGACGAGCACGTGGAGAAAGTCGGGAACGATGTAGTTCAAGAGGCGCTGGTAGTGCGTGACGACGATCATCGAGCGTTGTGGCGTGCGCAGCGCGTTCACGCCGGACGCGACGATGCGGAGCGCGTCGATGTCGAGACCCGAATCTGTCTCATCGAGGATGGCGAGAGTCGGATCGAGCACCGCCATCTGGAAGATCTCGTTGCGCTTCTTCTCGCCGCCCGAGAACCCTTCGTTCACCGGGCGTCGGACGAGTTCCTCGTCGATCTGGACGAGCTTAGCCTTCTCCTTCGTCAGAGCGAGCAGGTCCATCGCGTCGAGCTCCGGAAGGCCGCGATGCTTGCGGACCGCGTTCAACGCGTTCTTCAGGAAATAGACGTTCGAGACGCCCGGCACTTCGACCGGGTACTGGAACGCCAGAAACACGCCCTCGCGCGCGCGGATCTCGGGAGCCATCGCGAGGAGATCCTGACCCTTGTAGAGGACCCGCCCGGCGGTGACGTCGTACCCTGGCCGTCCCGCGAGCACGTGCGCGAGCGTCGACTTGCCCGAACCGTTGGGCCCCATGATCGCGTGGACCGTTCCCGCATCCACGGTCAGGTTCACGCCGCGCAGGATCTCGTTGCCTCCCACCGAGGCGTGAAGATTCTCGATCTGAAGGAGAGGAGACGAAGAGTGTTCAGTCATCAGTTTTCGGTTCTCAGTTCTTTTCTGAGGCTGACAGCTGAGAGCTGACAGCTGAAAGCTTTTATCCAACCGACCCTTCCAGGCTCACTCCCAGCAGCTTCTGGGCCTCGACGGCGAACTCCATCGGGAGCTCCTTGAAGACCTGCTTGCAGAAGCCGTTGACGATCATGGAGACGGCGTCCTCCGTCGAAATCCCGCGCTGTTGGAAGTAGAAGATCTGGTCCTCGCCGATCTTCGACGTCGACGCCTCGTGCTCCATCTGAGCGGTCGAGTTGTTCACTTCGATGTAGGGGAACGTGTGGGCCCCGCACTTGTCGCCGATCAGCAGCGAGTCGCACTGGGAGTAATTGCGGGCGTTGTCCGCCTTGCCGTTGATCCGCACGAGACCCCGGTAGGTGTTCTGTCCGTGGCCCGCGGAGATCCCCTTCGAGACGATCGTCGACTTCGTGTTTTTGCCGACGTGGATCATCTTCGTGCCGGTGTCCGCCTGCTGGTAGTTGTTGGTCACCGCGACCGAATAGAACCCGCCGACCGAGTCGTCTCCCAGAAGGATGCAGCTCGGGTACTTCCAGGTGATCGCGGAGCCGGTCTCGACCTGCGTCCAGGAGATCTTCGAGCGGCGGCCCTGGCACTTGCCTCGCTTGGTGACGAAGTTGTAGATGCCGCCCTTGCCGTTCTCGTCCCCGGGATACCAGTTCTGCACCGTCGAGTACTTGATCTGCGCGTCGTCCAGCGCCACGAGCTCGACCACCGCCGCATGGAGCTGGTTCTCGTCGCGAATCGGCGCCGTGCATCCTTCGAGGTACGAGACGGTCGCGCCTTCATCCGCGATGATGAGCGTGCGCTCGAACTGGCCCGTGTTCGCGGAGTTGATGCGGAAGTAGGTCGAGAGCTCCATGGGGCAGCGGACGCCCTTCGGGATGTAGCAGAAGGAGCCATCCGAGAAGACCGCGGAGTTCAGGGTGGCGAAAAAGTTGTCCGAGTAGGGGACGACGGTTCCGAGGTACTTGCGGACCAGGTCCGGATGGTTCTGGACCGCTTCCGAGAAGGAGCAGAAGATGACTCCCACCTTGGAGAGCTGCTCGCGGAAGGTCGTCGCGACCGACACCGAGTCGAAGACGGCGTCGACGGCGACACCGGCGAGCCTGCCGCGCTCGCGCAGGGGGATGCCGAGCTTCTCGTAGGTCTCGAGGAGCTTCGGGTCGACGTCTTCCAGGCTCTTCGGCGCGTTCTTCTTCGACTTCGGCGCGGAGTAGTAGGACGCCGCCTGGTAGTCGATCGGCGGATAGTGGACGTTCTGCCACGCCGGCTCCTTCATCGTCGTCCAGAACCGGTAAGCCTTCAGCCGCCACTCGAGCAGCCACTCGGGTTCGTTCTTCTTGGACGAGATGAGGCGGACCACGTCCTCGTTCAGACCGACCGGGATCGACTCCGACTCGATGTCGGTGACGAATCCCGCGGTGTACTCGCGGTTCGTGATCTCGAGAACGGAGCTGTTATCGGCAATCATCGTGTCCCCTCATACGAGAGAACATAATGAAACTATACAACAATGTCAACTTTGTTTAAGGCGGTAACTGCTGGAAGGAAGCGGCTTACAAGTGGTTGGGCGCCGATCCTCCTCGGCGCCCAACGATTTGCGCCCCCTCCCGGGCGTCAGTCTTTCTTGTCGGGCTTCTCGTCCTTCTTCTCGTCCTTCTTCGGAGTGGGCTTTTCGGCAGGCGCGGGCCTGGCAGGCTTTTCCTCCCCGCGTGCCTCCGGGGCCGGGCGACCGCGGTCGGGCGGGGCGGGCGCCGCAGGAGCCGCGGCGGGCGGGGCCGGGCGCTCCCGCTCCGCCTGGCGGGCGCGAGCCGCGCCGTCGTCGCGCGGAGGCGGCGGCGGAGGCGCGCCGGAATCCCGTCCGCGGCCGCGCTCGGCAGCGGGGGGAGGGGCGGCGGGCGCGACAGGCGCGGCCGGGGGCGCGGTCGGAGCGGGCACGGCACGCTCCCTCTCCGGCGCGCGAGGGGGCGGAGCGTTGTCGGGCGGCGGCAGGTCGCGGCGGCGTCCGCGGTCGGGGGGCGGAGCGGGCGCGGGAGGAGGAGCCGGACGCTCGACGTCTCTGGACGCGGGCGCGTTCGGCGCCGGCGCGGCGGTCGGAGGAGCCGCGGGGCGCTCGCGCTCGATGGCGCGCGGCGGAGGCGGAGCGGTGTCCGGCCGCGGCGGGGGCGCTTCACCGACCCGGCCCCGAGCGGGCGGACCGGAGGGAGTCGGAGGCGGAATCTCGCCGCTCCGGTCGCGCTCCCGGCCGCGCTGGCGCCAGTCTTCGTTGGGTCTGGAGGGGGGCGGCGCGGGAGCGGGCGGCGCGGGCTCGATCGCGCGCGGTCTCTCCGAAGGAGGCTCGGGAGCCGCGGGCATGGGCTGAGTCTGGGGCGGGAAGACCTGCCGACCCCGGGCGGGGGGAGCCGGAGCGGAGTCCGCGTGGCCAGGCGCCGGAGCATTTGGGGCGGCATAGGGCCGGTCGGCGGTGGCCAGGGGCCGGCCGCGCGCGGGAGCGACGGGAACCGGCTGAGCCGCGGCGGGCCTTTCGCTCGCGCCAGCGGAGCCGCCGGGAGAGAGGGTGATGCGGCCGGGCTCGGCCACGACGGGGCGAACGGCGACGATCGGCGAGGGCGCCCGCCGTTCCACGATCCGCGCGGCGGCGTCCGCCGTCACCGGCGCTCCATGGTTTTCTCGGATGGATTCGACCTTCGCCGAAAAGGCCGGCGGCGGAGGAGGAGGCGCGATCCGCGCCACGACCGCGCGATCGAGGATCGCCGCGGGCGGGCGCTGGGGCGCCTGCACGTCCGTGCGCACCGCGACGCGAAGCGAGGCGGCGGTCGGAACGACGGGCAACGGTCCGCGCAGCACGGGCGCCGAGATGACGTCGCGGAGAACGCCACGATCGGTGACGACGTTCCGCGCGACGAAGCCACCGGAGACGAACGTGTTCTGGTTTACGACGGTGACATATGTCCGGTTCACGTACCGGACGTTTTCCGCACGGACGCTCGATCGGCGCCCCCACCACGGATTGTAAGGATCGCGGGGCGCGAGCGGGAACCAGCCCACGAACCCCGGGTTTCCGACGCGCACGGTCGCGGAGAATCCCGGGCCGCCGCCGACGAACGCGACGAGCGCGGGGGAATAACGAACGGCCACGCGCGGCGCAGCCGGCACCCAGAACCACCGCGATGACGATGTCACCCAGCGGCCATAGTGATAAGGGGCCCAGCCCCACGGCTCGCCTGAAACCCAGGTCCATCCCCAGGGGTCCTGCCAGACCCAGTGCCCGACGCGGTACGGGGCCCAGCCGGCCTCGACGGATGCGGGCGACCACACATGCCCGTACTCCGGAATGTCTTCCCACCGGCCGTATTCGTCGAGGTCTGCGACACCGACGATTTCGTCGTTCACATACTGGCGGGAACGCGAACGCTCGATCCGGTTCTCGCGGTCCGTCACCCACCGGTCGAACCGGTCGAAGGAGGGAAGCGCCGCGACGTCGTAGCGTGGATCGTCGATGCCGTCGATGCTCATCTCATCGCCCGCGCTCAACGAGACCTGCCCGCCGCCGGCCGCCACGATGGCGCGTCCGCGGCGTACCGCTACGCGCGTGTATCCGTCGCGGTCGACGTCGACACGATAGTCGCCGGTCCGTTCGAAGGTAATGGCGGAGTTCGGCGTGTCGACTTCGAAAATCTCATCTGAGGCGAGACGGCGGACAAGAAAGGCCGCGGTACCGGATTTCACCGAGAGCTGTTTGGTGTCATCTGTCAGATTGAGAGCCGCGAAATCGGTCCCGGAGTCCAGGCGGATGGAGGCTCCGCCGTGGATCTGAAGCTCCGCGCGCCCCCCGCGTCCCGTATAGAGCCGATCGCCAAGCGTGACCGGCACGTTCAAATCGGGAGCCTGCCAGTTGTCCGGCTCGTCTCCTCTGGCGTAAGAAACCGGGCCGGACAGGAAGGAGATGCGCGCGACCGTCTGCCGGATCTCCTCCCCGTTGAAGTCCCGTGAGTCGGTGTCGGGGTAACGATCGCGGGAATCGCGGTATTGCGCCGCCGCGATTCCGATGGAGAGCAGACCCAGCAACAGCGAGCCCGCGAGAGTCGCGACCGTCCTGCGTGGTGTGTGCATGGGGGTTCCTCCGCTTCTAGCCGACCCTACTGCAACGTCCGTTCCCGGTCCCCGGCTCCGTAAAAGGCTGCCCGGCGCGTCTTTCCGAGCCCGGCGGTTCGGCGCACCCGTGGAATGGAGACAAACCGACCTCTCCGCCGGACGGAACGCTCAACGCTCAACGGCGAACGCTCAACTTCCCCTTCAAACCCCGAACCGCTCCGCCTCCCAGACGAGGCCGAGCTCTTCCGGCCCGGCCATGTAGCCGAGCAGGGCGGACGACGCGACGACGGCCGGGCTGGCGAGATAACCCTCTCCCCCGAGCCCCATCCGGTTCTGCCAGTTGCGATTGAAGGAGGTGATTGCGCGCTGCCCCCGGTTCAACGCGTCCGGCCCCTGGCCGAAGCAGGGGCCGCACCACGACTGGCGGATCTGCCCGCCGACGGAGCGGAACACTTCCGCGATCGATTCGCCGCCGAGGCGGGGATCGGCCGTCTCGATCTGCCGCCCGACTCCTCCCGATCCGGGGAACACGGTGAACTCGCGCTCGACTTTCGAAAAGCCGCGTTCCCGCGCCGCGCGCATCACGAGCGCCGCCTGCAGCAGATCGCCGTAGCTGCCGTTCGTGCACGAGCCGATCAGTGCCTTGTCGAACCCCAGGCGCTCGCGCGCGACCTCGCTCGCGGGAAAAGAATTGCCAGGGGAAAAGGGCTTGGCGATCATCGGCGTGATCTCGGAGAGCTCGAGGCTTTCGTCGATCTCGTAACTCGCGTCGCGGCCCGGAGAGACGCGGGGGTACGGCAGCTCCAGGCCTTTGTCCCGATACCACGCGTCGGTGATCTCGTCCTGAGCGAAGATTCCGTTCAACGCCTCGGCTTCAGCCATCATGTTGGAGATCGTGTTGCGGTACGCGAGGGGAAGCTGCTTCTCCTCATCGACGAACTCGACGGACATCCCGGAGGACTGCTTCGCGCCCCACCGCCGGAGGAGCTCGAGCACGATGTCCTTGCCGCTGACCCACGGCTGAAGCTTCCCGCGGAAGGTGACGCGCCGCTGCTTCGCGAGCGTGAAGTAGATCGCGCCGGTCGCCCATCCGAAACCGAGCGTCGTCGATCCGACCCCGAACCCGACGGCCCCGTAGGCGCCGTAGGCGCGGCTGTGGGAGTCGGCGCCGGGGATGAACATTCCGGGAAGGACGAGCCCCTGCTCCGGAAAGTAGAAGTGGAAAATGCCGTCGCCCGGGTCGGCGTAGAGGGGCTTTCCAATGTCGTGGCGCCGGGCGAACTCCCGGCCGATCGACGTCTGCCGGTCGTCGGCGTCCTTGCCCGTGAAAACGAAGTGGTCGTTCGCGATCGCGGCCTGCCGGGGGTAGATCGCGTTTCCTCCGGTGATCTGGTTGAAGGTGTGGATCGCGAAAGGCGCGGTCCCGTCCGACGCCGGGAGCAGATCGGCGAAGACCCGCAACGTCGCGCCGGGGCGAACGACGGCGTCCTTGTCGACGCGATGTGCCCACACGATCTGCTCGGTCGTCGTCATTCCCCGCGCCTGGTCGGGATCGGGCCAGACGATCTCGGGCGAGCGGCCCACGGAGTCGCGAAACTCGCGCCGCCCGACGGCGAATATTCCGCCGGTGCTGCGGATCTCCTCTTCCTTGGGGGAGAGCGGCACGGGCGCGTACGACTTTCCAGACGTCTCGTTGACGAGCGCCCGCGTCTCCGGGTCGAACGCGAACCGGTCGCCGTCGCGCGCGTCCGCCACAGCCTCGGGGCTCTGCACGACGTGGAGACCGAGGTTGAAGGCGTTTCTGCGGAAGATGTCGCCCATGTTGTTCCCGCAGACGACGACGAGCTCATGTCCCGCCTCCTCGCCGACGCCCTTCAAGCCCGCGGGACTCATCTCGCGGGAGGAACCGATCGCGAACCGGTCGCCGGCGACGACGAAGTTCTGACCCGCGTGGACCCGCTGCCGGAAATCCGGCATGAGGTAACGGAACGATCCCGCCTTCCAGCGCTCGTCCAGCGTCTCGAGGCTTTCGGACACGCAGTCCGCGGCGGGAGTGATCTGGTCGGTGTCGATGGCGTCGAGCTTTTTTCCCGGGAGCTTCGGATCCCAGAAGATGAGGGCCTCTCCCCGGATCGGGCCCGCCGCGGCCTCCGGCCCCGCCGCCGTTTTTCCGGCGGCGATGTCCTCGATGGCGACACCCGGCTTCAGTTTCGCGCTCTCGATCTTGTGCATTCGACCTCGGTCTCTTCGGCGTCCCGGCCCACCGCGGGGCGGGCGCGATGGTATCTCCGCCGCGCAACTCGCGCTTTACCCGGCGGGTGTTTGCCGGGATGATGGACCGCTTGGATCCCGTGAAAGACAACAGCGGAGCGACGGGAGATTCATCCCGCCCGGCCGATTCTTCTTCGATACGGCCCGTCCTGCCGTCGTCAGTGGCGATCGCTCTCCTGGGCGTCCCGGGGCGGGAGGCGCCGGGCCTCGTTCCGGGCGTCGCTCTGGCGGGGGCTGTGATGGTCGCGGCGCATGCGCTCGCCGCGGTCCTCGGACGGGGCCTCCTCCGGATTCAGGGCATCGATCCCGCCGGTCGTCCGAGCCCCGTCTCCGGAATCATGGTGGCGATCCTCGTGGGGATGCTCGTCGCCAACACCGCCGGCGTCCCGAGGATTTTCCTGCCGGGCCTGTCCTTCGCGATGAAGAAGTTGTTGCGCCTCGGGATCATCCTCGTCGGGATCCGGCTCTCCCTCGTGGACGTGGCCTCTCTCGGGGCTCTCGCGGTGCCGGTCGTCGCGACGATCGTCGCGGTCGCCCTCCTGGTGACCACATGGTTCGCGCGGCGGATCGGGGTCTCCGAGAACCTCGGCACGCTCGCCGCGGCCTCCACCGCGATCTGCGGCGTCACGGCGGCGCTCGCCGTCGCCCCGGCGATCGAAGCGGACGAGCGCGAGGTGGCATACACGATCGCGAACGTCACTCTCTTCGGAGCGCTGGCGATGTTCGTCGATCCCTACCTGGCGCACGCGCTCTTTGCCGGAGCGTCCACGTCGGTCGGACTGTTTCTAGGGACCGGCATTCACGATACGTCGCAGGTGATGGGCGCGGCCCTGTCGTACAAGGAACTCTTCCACGATGAGGCCGCTTTGAAAGTGGCGACGGTCACCAAGCTCACGAGAAACCTCTTCCTCGCCGCCGTCGTGCCCCTGCTCGCGTACCGGCACGCCCGCCGAAAAGGCGGGGCCGGCAAGGGCGCGCCCGTGCGTATCCGCGCGCTCTTTCCTCTCTTCGTCGCGGGATTCGTGGCGATGGCGCTTCTCCGCTCCGCCGGAGACGCGTCGCTCGCGAGCGGGGGCATGGCGTGGGGCCTCCTCGACGCCGACGCCTGGGCCCGGCTCGTAAAAACCCTGGGGGAGACGTGGGCCGGCGCGGCCCTCGCGACGGCGATGGCCGGAGTCGGACTGACGACGCGCTTTTCGGTTTTCCGAGGCCTCGGCGCGAAGCCGCTCTACGTCGGGGCGCTGTCGGCCACGGTCGTGGGCGCTCTCGCGCTGTTGCTCGCGGCGATCGTCGGGCCCTGGATGTAACGTCGCCTCCGCTCACTTCTCGCCTGACGGCTCGACCGCTCTCGCCTCGTCCCTCCGTCAGCTGCGGCTACCGCGTTTTGCCCGTGGGTTCGAGGGGCGCCATCCGGCAGGAATGCCTCAGGCGGCGCTGCGGCTGGCATTAGTCCTTCTCTTCTGTCTTCTGCGCGATCCCTTCCGCGATCTTCTCCGCCTTGCGGAATCGCGGATCGCCGCGCAGCTTGTCGAGATCCTCGTCGTGCCGCAGCGAGTTGGAATTGAAGCCCGCGTCGAGCGCCTTGAAGAGAAAGTCAAACGCGCGGTCCTTCTGATCGAGCCGCGCATACGAGCACGCCAGGTTGTAGAGGCTGGCGGGCTTCCGGTATCCCAGGTCGAGCGCCTTCTGGAACGCCTCGGCGGCCGCGGCGGGACGCTCGCTGCGGATCTCCGCGTAGCCGAGCGTGAACCAGACACTTCCCATCTGCGGATGCCGGCCCGCGATCTCCCGCGCGCGTTTGGCCGCCATCGTCCAATCTGCACGGGCGGTCGAGCGCAGGAGCTTCGAGCTCCAGTCGATCGACGGCATCGCGAGCTCGTCCGCGAGCGCCTCGATCTGGCGGAATCGCGGCTCGTTGCGCACGGCGTCGAGATCGTCGTCCTTGCGGAACATGTCGGGATCGTCGAAACCGTTCTCGAGCGCCTTCTGAAGGGTGTCGAGCGCGGCGGCCTTGTCGCCCGCGAGCGAGTGGCCGCAGGCTTCGTTGTAGAGCGAGGTTCCCACCCGGTTCCCGAGCTCCGCGGACTTGGAGAATGCTTTGGCGGCGAGGGCGTTCTCGCCGACGTGGAGGAGCTCGCGCCCGACGGAAAAGTAAGCGTCGCCGCGGGCGGCGCCGCGGGCCAAGAGGCTATCGTAACGCCGCCGAACGTCCTGCGCCTGGTCTGCTTCCTCCTTGTGGCGCGCCTGCCGGGCCTCCTGCTTGAACGCCGCGAAACGCGGATCGGACCGGATCCGGTCCAGGTCGTCGTCGCTGTCGAGGTAGCCCGCGATGTGGAAGTCCGCCCGTTCCGCGCGGCGCAGCCACTCGAACGCCTTGTCCGCGTTCCCCTTCAAGGCGTATCCGCAGGCGATGTTGTAGCTCGAAGCCCCTTCCTTGTAGCCGAGCTCGATCGCCTTCGCGAAGCTGGCGATGGCTTCGTCGTAGCGCTCGTCGCGATGGGCGTCCATCGCCCGCGAGTACCAGTGGCTTCCCGAATGCTCTCCCTTTCCGGCGAGCACGAATCCCGCGGGCTCCGCGACGGACGAGTTGGGCACCCTTTCGAACGAAGGCTTCGCCGGTTCCTCCGGCGCTTCGGTCTCGCGAGAAGACGCCGATTGCGCTCGGGCGCGGACGGGCGTCGCTTCGGGCGCTGCCTTCCCCGACGATTTCGGGCAGGCGCCCGGCGCCGCTCCGGCGGAGGCCGGGTCGAGGGACCCCGGCAACTCGCTGGACGCGACGGGAGTCCCCGAGACGGCCGCCTCGGCGGCGGACCGCGGCGCCCACGGCTCGAGGGAAGCCAGTGACAGGACGACGGTAAAAAGGCCGAGGGCCGCCACGCGGATCTGCCCGCGAGTCGGCCCCCGGCGATGGAGGCCCGGAGCCAGGATGGCGCGCATGCGCCCCTCGAACTGCGAGGGACGCGCAATCGCCAGAACGGGGAGCGCGCCGCGCACGCCCGGTGAGAAGGAGCGAACGATCCCCAGAAGATGGGCGGCATAGACGGACGGCTTGGTGCCGGAGTCGAGCACGAGGTCGTCGCAGGCGCGCTCCGCGCTCATCCGCGCTTCGCGGCGCGCGAGCCACACGAGCGGATGGAACCAGTAGACGGCGGCGGCCAGCTCGACCAGCAGCAGCGTCAGCCAGTCCGCGCGGCGTACGTGCGCCAGCTCGTGCAGCAGGACCACGCGCCGGCGGTCTTCCGGCCACTTTCGCGCGTTCTCGTGCAGGAGCAGGACGGGGCGGCGAACACCGGCCGTCATCGCGACCGGGACCTCCGCGCTCGTGAGAAGTCTCACGGGGCGCCGGAGAGAGATCCGGAGGGAAAGCGCCCGCGCGGAGTCCGTCCAGGCGGCGTCGGCCATCGGGCTCGCCGCTCGGGAGATGGCGCGGATTCGCATCCATCCGAGCGCCAGGCGCGCGACCGCGACGGCGGCTCCCGCCCCCCACGCCAGGAGAATCCAGGGCGCCCACGATCCCGGATTCGCCGTAGAGCGAGCGACCGCCTGCGCTTGCGCCCCTGCCGGAACCGGGTTCGAGGAAGACGCCGCGCTCACCGTCATCACGTCTTCCTCACCGGAGGCGCGCATCACCGGGCCCGATTTTTCGAAGCCGGCCGAAGACGAAGTCCCCGGGAATGAGACCGAGGGCGGGGTCGAAACATCGGGGGCCGCGGCCGGAATCAGGGTCGGCACGAGGGGTACGGAAATCGAGGGAACGAAGGGCGCCGCGAGCGGAAGGGCGAGCACTCCGGCCAGACCCAGCACGGCGATCAGGTGCCGGCTCGCCGCCGACAGCGGCCGCCACGCCGCGGCCAGAAGGAGGATGAGGGCCAGAAGGATCGTCGCCTTCAGCGAAGCGTCGAGCCCGAACCGGAGCGCGGAAAGCGCGAAGTGCACCATGTCAGCGCCCCTCCTCACGGGCGTTTTCGATCAGGCGGGAGATGCGGTCGAGCTCCTCTTCCGAGAGCTCGGAGCGGGAGACATCCAGGAGGGCGGCCACGGCCTTCTCGGGGGAGCCTTCGAAGAACGTGTGGATCACGCTCTGCATCGCGGAGCGCCGCGCGCGGGCTGGCGCGACCGTGGGAAGAAACACGTAACGCGTGCCCTCGACGACGTGACGGACGTGGCCCTTGGTCTCGAGAATCCGGAGAAGCGCGCGGACGGCCGAGTAGGAAGGGGGGTCGGGGAGCCTGTCGAGGATCTCGGTGGCGGTCGCCTGCCCCGACGCGTAGATGAGCTCCATGATCTGCCGTTCCCGGCGACTCAACCTCTCGAGGGCCCGTTTCGCCATGTCGCCTCCCGGGATGCTAAAAAACTAGCACATGCTAATTTTTTAGCTTTGATGCTGTCAAGTACGGCCGGGTTGAATAAAGGTTCTGGTCGAGCGTCGAGGGTCCAGCGTTGATCTTTCATTCGGGAGTCCCAGGTCGGACGCTGAGGCTCTCAACCCGCAACTCTCGACTCGGAATTTCTCACGATCTCCTTTAAAGTCAGCGCGATGGACCGGGATCCAGGGCCTGACCAATGGACAGACGCGCCCGCGTTCGGACGGCGCCCTGAGAAGGAGGCCTCCGTCATCCGGCCGAGCGCCTACATCCTGATGGCGGCCGGAGCCGGCCGTCTGACGATCGTCCGCACCTGGGAAGGAACGTTTCTCCCCGGAGGCGGGATCGAGCCCGGCGAGGACGTGACGGCCGCGATCCTCCGGGAGGCCGTCGAGGAGTGCGGCCTTCTCGTCTTACCGGGCGACTGGTCCGTCCGCGCGGTCCAGTTCGCCTGGTCGAGCTCGATGGGCACTCATCTCGAAAAACGGAGCACGTTCATGGATGGAACGGTCACCGGTCCGGCGCCGACGCCCGCCGAACCGGGCCACGACGTCTTTGAGGTCGATCCGGCGACCGCCGCGCAGAGGCTGTCCCATGAAAGCCATCGCTGGGCCGTGGAGCAGTGGTTGGCGAGCGTTAAGCGTTAAGCGTTAAGCGTTGAGCGTGGATCCCGACTCTCAACCCTGAGCTCTCGACTCATAACTCATAACTCTTAACTCTCTCTCGAGGGCAGCCTCGCCGGGCCCGGCTGATCCTCCTCCGGCACGGGCAGCTCGAAGCGTTCGTTGAGCGCGGCCTGGTAGGCGAAGCTGCAGGTCGGGTTCGCGCACGCGAGCCGCAGCTCCCGGAGGCTGTCGAGATCGATCGGCGAACCGCAGGCGGGGCAGACACCCGAGAACATGAGGCGCAGGCGGACCCTGTCGAATTCGTCGCGCGGCATTAGGCCTCCTCGAAGTCGGGGCACGGACCGGCCGGAGCGCCGAGGGCGAGATTCGAGCGAGCGGACTTCCGTCCCCCCGGCGTCGACCGCCCGGCGGGATCGCACTCGGCACGACGCGGCTCACACAAAGGTGGCGGCAGCTCCGGTGTCTGAATGGGTTGTGAGTCGTCTAAGAGTACGCGAGGCCGCTCAAATTGTAAACGTCGCTTCGCTCGCTGCGGGGCCTGCGTTCGCCGCAGGCGAACGCACCGACGAGTGGCTCGCCTGTCGGCTCGACCGCTCGCGTCGCCCCTTCCGCTCGCTACGCTCCCGCAGCGAGAGCCTCCTCCCTCCCTTTGGTCGGGAGACTTCTCTCGCTGCGAGCGCATCCACCAGTGCGGTGAAGCGCGGCCTTCCTGCCTGTTGATTTCAGTGGGTGGGAGCTGCAGAGAGACATAAGACCCTCTCCCCGCCGGGGGAGAGGGAAAGGGAAGGATCCGGCTCGCCCTCCCTCGACCGCTCCTCATTGTTGCCGGTGAGAGATTCTTGAACCGCGGACCGTTTCCCGATTCCCGATCCCCGATTCCCGATTCCCGATTCCCGATTCCCGATTCCCGATCCCCGATTCCCGATCCCTTCTTCTCAGCTGATCGCTTTCGCGATCGCGAACGCGGCGCCGGCGGCCAGCCCGCCGACCACCGTCGTTTGCCACGCGCTCCTGAGCGGGCGCTTGACCGTGAAATGGCCCTTGACCCATCCGAAAACGAAGAGAGCGAGGACGGTGACGGCGACGGACGCGAGCAGCGCGCCGCGGGTCTCCGGGACCAGGAAGTACGGGCCGAGCGGAATGAGCCCGCCGGCGATGTACGAGCCCGCGATCGTGAGCGCGCTCGTGCGGGCGCGCGTGGGATCCGGCTTCTCCAGGCCGAGCTCGAACTTCATCATGAAGTCGACCCACCGCTTGTGGTCCTGCCGCAGCGCGTGCGCGGCTTCGACCGCGGAGCCGTGCGGAACGCCGTATTCCTCGAAGAGCTCGATGACCTCGCGCGTCTCCTCTTCGGGGATCTCGATCGTCTCCCGTTTTTCGCGTGCACGCTCGGCCGCGTAATGCTCCGCATCCGTCCGCGCGGCGAGGTAACCGCCGAGACCCATCGCGATCGATCCCGCCGCGATCTCGGCGAGGCCCGCGGTGATGACGAGCCTGGTCGAGTTGACCGCGCCCGAAAGGCCGGCGGCGAGAGCGAAGGGCACCGTGAGCCCGTCCGACATGCCGATCACGATGTCCCGGATCGTCGCGGACGAGGTGAAGTGCTTCTCCACATGAGGGGTCTGGGGCATGGCGCCTCCTGCGCCGACCACTCTATCCGGGCCGCACGAGCGGGTGTCCGTTGACGTACAGCCTTGGTACGGGCGTAACTTGTAACGTTCCGTACATCGCAGGGGTCGGGTAAACCCGCCAGGCACCTGAGAAAGGCTGCCATGGCAAAACCCGTCGCGGGTCCGCGAGGAAATTCCGGACCGAGGAATCATCTTCTCGCGTCGCTTTCCGCCAGAGATTTCAAGCGCATCGAGCCGCTGCTTCAGCCCCTGCATTTTGAGATCCGGATGCCTCTTCACGAGCCGGGAAAGGCGATCACCGACGTCTATTTTCCGGTGAGCGGAATCGCCTCACTCGTGACGACCATGGAAGACGGCGCAACCGTCGAGGCCGCGACGGTCGGCAACGAAGGGATGGTCGGACTCCCCATGTTTCTCGAGACGGGCACGGTTTCGCTCGAAGCCTTCGTACAGGTCCCGGGGCAGGCGCTCCGGATGAAGGCCGCCGCGTTCCGCAATGAGATCAAGAACGGCGGGGCGCTGTACGACATCATTCAGCACTACACGCAGACGCTCCTCCGTCTCATCGCCCAGTCCGCGGCGTGCAACCGCCTTCACAGCCTCCGCCAACGGTGCGCGCGCTGGCTTCTCATGACGCACGACCGCGTGGAAGGCGACAGCTTTCTTCTGACGCAGGAATTTCTTTCGCAGATGCTCGGCGTCCGGCGCGCCACGGTGACGGTCGCGGCAGGCGAGCTGCGGCAGTCGGGCCTGATCCGTTACCGGCAGGGACGCATCGAGGTGACCGACCGCGAGGGCCTGGAAGTGGCCGCCTGCGAGTGTTACCTGGTGATTCGGCGGGAATTCGACCGGCTCGCGACCCTCGGCGCAACTAGCCCCGGTTCGCGGCTCTCGCGTCTTCCTCGGAACTAGCCTCGGACGGGTCTTCCGCGAGAATCGGAATCTGCGACGCGATGACGGGCGGACGCGGCGCGGACTTTCTGTCGTCGACTGTTCCGGCGGCGCGATGGATTCGCCACGAGCACACGGAGCAGAAGCGGTTCGCCGCTTCGCGGTTTCGCGTGGGAAGCTCCGCTCCGCATCCGTCGCATACGCGGCTCGACTCCGAAGCGCCGCCTGAGTGCGCCCAGTGCAGGCGGCTCGACACGCTTTCGGCGGCCGAGGAGAGGCTCGCGCCCATTCCCAGGCGGGCATTCATGACCGCGCGGGCGATCGCCAGGGCGCGCGTCTCTCCGCTTCCGGTCGAGAGCCGTTCGCGGCTCCCCGGCAGAACGATCCAGAACGTGCAGAACCAGACGCCGTCGATCGCTTCGATCGTGCATGGCATGTCCTGCATCTCGAGCCGGCGGAGAAGACGGTTCGCCGCTTTTTCGCTCGTCGAGTACGGCGGCGTCCTCTTCTTCGCGTCGCCATTCAACTTTCGCTCGATCTGCCGATCGAGCTCCGGTCCCGCCGAATTCATCATTGTTCGGCAAAACTAGCGGCGCGTCCCCGGGGCGTCGGTACGTCTTCGTACCCTGGGGAAGCGTTCTTTTTTGACGCGCCTGTCTGGCTTTTGTACGCTCCCGTACAGCCGCCGCAACCGAGAGTACGCCGCCGTACCATCGATGCACACCGATCTGGATAGTCTTTTTTCGACTTCATCCTTTCGAGCGTCTTCCGACTTCATCCTTCGGGCGGAAGGGACATGGCGAAACCGGAACCGTTACCTGGATTCGAGAATCGTGTTCTCGCGGCATTGCCTCAGGACGAATACGACCGGCTGAAAAATTCTATGCAGGTGTTTCAGCTCCAGCGGGGGACGATCCTCCACGAGCCCGGAAGGCCGATGTCCCGCGTGTACTTCCCGCGCACGGCCGTCGCTTCGATGGTGACCACGATGGAGGATGGGTCCACGGTCGAGGTCGCCACCGTGGGGAACGAAGGCCTGGTCGGACTCCCCGTTTTTCTCGGGACGGACTCCATGTCGTTCCAAGTCTTCATCCAGATAAACGGCGACGCAGTCGCTCTACCGGCGCCCCTCCCCAGGGAAACGTCCAGCAACGGCGGCGCTCTTCGCCCTCTTCTCGCCCGTTACACGCAGGCGCTCCTTTCTCAGATCGCTCAGTCGGGCGCGTGCAGCATGCTTCACCCGATCGATCAGAGATGCGCGCGGTGGCTGCTGATGTCCCACGACCGGGTTCCGGGGGACGACTTCTCGCTGACGCAGGAGTTTCTTTCCCAGATGCTGGGCGTCCGGCGCGCGACCGTCACAACCGCGGCGAGCATCCTTCAGCGCGCCGGGTACATCCGGTATCGCCGCGGCCACATCCAGATCGCCGACCGGGAGGGACTGGAGTCCGCCTCGTGCGAGTGTTACCGGGTCATCCGTTCGGAGTACGAGCGCCTCATCGGCTGAGACGCCGACGGCGGATCGCACCGGTTCACTCTCGCGGAAAGATCATCCGGAGCGGAGCGAAGGACCCGCTCGCGCTGTTTCACGTTCGCGGGTCCTTCGTCGCTCCGCTCCAGGGATGAGATCTCTTTCGGTCGATCGGGCGGATCAGCGCGCGTGGCCGCCGGTGGAGAGGTCACCCAAGGGGTTTTCCTGACTGGCGGTCTCGTCCGTCTCGAAATCGATCGACAGGGTCTCGTCCTCGTCGAGCTCCGAGGTTCCAAATCCGAGGCCGGGCCTGAAGCCTCCGAGGGTGTGTCTCCGGGGATCGTCGACGTCGTCGCCTCCGATGTCCCTGTAGTCCTGGATCGCCATCGCGTCCTCCGCTTTGGGCGGAAAAGAGTGCAACCGACGTTCCCTCGTCCGGGCGTGGCAGGTCCTCATGCATAACTAACTGACACAAAACAGGTTGTTCGATGGCATGGGCCGGCCAGCGGACTGGCTCCCGCGGGCATGTGACGGGAATCGGACGCCCGGCGGGGGTGCGGCGACCATCTTTGTCGGTCGGCAGAGCGTTCCCGGTCGGGCGTTTTGCGTCGAGTGTTGGTTTCCCCCGTGCGGAATCAGGTGTGCCCGCGGCACTCCGCGTGCTCGCACGCGCACTCGCCGAATTCGATCTTCTCGAGCGCGCACGGCTCGGAGCAGAAATCTGGCGCGGCTCCCTCGCCCGTCGGTCTGCAGGTGCAGGGCGGATGCTTGCATTTCTCGTCCATCGATTCCTCCGCAGGGCCCCTGTGCAACGGCCGGGCCCGCCGGTCGCGAAGGGTCGCGGTTTTCCGCCTCCCCGCCTGCCGCCTCCCGGGTCCGATGCTGGCCTCCGAATTGCTCCGATGGCGGCATGCTTCGACAGTTGCTGACGCTGGGGGCGCGGAGGAATCTCGCCGAGGTGATCGCGCCCCGGCGAACCTTCGAGGACGTCGTCCTGCCGCGCCGGACACGGCAGGCCCTTTCGGAAGCGCTCGTGCAGATCGAAAAGCGGAGCCTTCTGTACGACGACTGGGGGCTCGGCGAGCGGCACGACACGGGTCTCGGCCTCGCGTTTCATTTCGCGGGTCCGCCCGGAACCGGGAAGACGATCTGCGCGGAAGCGGTCGCGCGGGCGCTCGGAAGGCCGCTGCTCAAGGTCCGCTACGGCGAGATGGAAAGCGCCTGGGCCGGGGAGACCGGAAAGAACGTCGTCGCCGTTTTTCGCGAGGCGCGCTCCGCGGACGCCGTGCTCTTCTTCGACGAGGCCGACGCGATCGCGAGCCGGCGGTTTGCGGGGACCTCGCACGGGTACGAGCGCGAGGCCAATCACACCGTCAACATTCTTCTCGAAGAGCTGGAGTCCTTTCCGGGAGTCGTCATCTTCGCTACGAACCTGGCCGCGAATTTCGATCCGGCCTTCGAGCGGAGAATCCGCACGCACATCCTCTTCGAGCTGCCGGGCCCCGAAGAGCGCGACGCGATCTGGCGCGTGCAGATCCATCCCCGGAAGACCCCGCTCGCCCCCGACGTCGACTTCGGCGCGCTCGCGCGGCGCTTCGAGCTGTCCGGCGGCGACATCAAGAACGCGGTGCTGAAGGCCGCCCAGTCCGCCGCCGCGGGAGAGGGAGACGATCGGCGCAAGTCGATCCGGCAGGCGCATCTCATCGCCGGCGCCGAGAGCGTTCTCGAGTCCCGCAAGGTGATGAAGCAGAGTCTCTTCGCGACGGAACCGGCCGAGATCGCCATTCCCCGTTTTCCGGTCTCGCGATGGATCGTGATCGCGATCGCGTTGCTGCTGCTCACCGCCGGCGGCCTCCTCGGCTGGGCCTCGAGCGTCCTGTGGATGCGGTAGGCGGTAGGCGATCGGCGGAAGGCGGATGGAACGGAGGAAATCGGGAGCCGAGCGACCAACGGGAGCGAGACGGCCGCGGTACTCCGCGGTCAACTAGATCGGGAATCGGAAATCGAAGTTTGCGCCCGGCGCCCGGCGCCCACGCCCTCCCCCCTGGCATCCCTATTGCTGAACCGCGGGATGGAGGAACCTTATGAAGACGTTCACCCGGATACTCCTCGCTGCCGCGGCGGTTCTCACACTTTCCGTCCCGGCCTGCCGTCCCAATGAAACCGTCGAAGGGCAGACGCGGGATGCGAAGATCAAGGCGGAGATCAAGTCCAAGCTCGCTTCCGACGTGGGGGCCGCGACGTTGACGAGCGTTCAGGTGAACGTCACGAACGGAGTCGTGACTCTGGCCGGGCCCGTCCACAACCAGGATGAAAAAGCGCGGGTCGAGTCGGTGGCGAAGGCAGCCGAGGGCGTCGTCAGCGTCAACAACGCCCTTCAGATCATGGGCGACGCGCCGGCCAGCGGCGGCATGACCAGCAGCGCCCCCGCTCCGACCTCGACCGGAATGACCACGACGACGGGGACGACGACGACCTCGACGACCACGACCACGACGGACATCACTCCGGCCTTCCCGCCGACCCAGCCGGGCCGGTAGAGAGGGTGACCGCAAAGCAAAATCTTCGCCCTCTTCCCGCGCCAGGGGGAGAGGGTGAGGAGTCCGCCGCTCTCTCCCGCGACCTCTCCGCATTCCGCCGGAAAAATTTCGGCCGGGTGCCCGCTCCCCGGCTTGACGACGCACTCCGGGCTGCCTAAGAATCCGCGCGCGCAATCCGTTCGAGGCCGCGAGGCTGCTGTGTGAAGGAGGTTCCCGTGATTCTTCGATTCCCACGCGTTCTGATTCCCGTCGCCGCTCTGTTCGTCGCTCTGCCCGCCGCCGCTCAGAATCCGCCGGCGGCAGGCGGGGTCGCGCGCGGCAAATATCTCGTGGACATCATGAGCTGCAACGACTGCCACACCCCGTTCAAGATGGGAGCCACCGGTCCCGAGCCCGACATGACCCGCATGCTCTCCGGCCATCCCGCGGGCATGACGCTTCCGCCGCCGCCTGCTCCGTCGGGGCCGTGGATCTGGATGGGAACGGGAACCAACACGGCGTTTGCGGGCCCGTGGGGCGTCACCTACTCGGCGAACCTCACGCCGGACAAGAACACCGGACTCGGGATCTGGACGGAAGACATGTTCCTGAAGGCGATGCGTACGGGCAAGCACATGGGAACGTCCCGTCAGATCCAGCCGCCGATGCCCTGGCCGTGGGTCGGGAAGGCGACAGACGCGGACCTGAAGGCCATCTTCGCGTACTTGAAGTCGGTCGCTCCGATCAGCAACCGTGTTCCGGACTGGTCCGAGCCAAGGGCGGCCGATTCGAAGAGCCCCGCCGCCGCCCGGCCCGGGACAGCCGGGAAGAAGTGACGCGGGGACGTTGACGCTCGACGCCTGACCGCTCGCTTTCAGGATGATCGACAGACGGCCCGGCGGGGCGTCCGGTTTTGCGGGGCGCTTCTACGAGCGGGCGATTCCTAGAGGCCGCGTCGGACTGCGCCGGCTTCCGTTGCGGGAAGGGTGCGTCGATTCGGTGGAGTCGTCGTCGTCCGGCAGCGGCTCGCCGAGATCGAGCGGGATCTCGGGCTCCGGCGCCGCGGCCTGCCTGTCCCACTCGGTCTCAGGCAGGGCGTCGGGCATTACGCCGAACGCGAGCGCGTCGGAGAGGAAAGTGTTGAGCGAATAGCTGTCCGAGAACGGGTTCTCCGCCGCTTCCGCGTTCGGCGCGAGAGACGATGCGGCATCCCCCTCGGCGGAATCGAGAAACGGCACTGCCTCTCTCGGGGCTTCGGGCTCCGACTCCGGCGTCGCGGAAAACTGCGGCGGAGGTGGGAGCCTGAACGGCGCCGAGCCCGCGTCGATGGTCACGCTGCGGCCGTCGAGGCGCTTCAAGACATTCCAGAACTCTCCCGACATCGCGCGCGAATAAAACTTCTCGTGCGCCTGCATGAGACGGACTTCCGACGTGACGGCCGGCTGAATCCGGCGGCCCGTCACCGCGGCGACCTCGTCCACCGCTCCGATGTCCGAGGGGTCCCGGAACGCGACCTTGAGAGTCGTCTTTTCGATCGCGTACGGGATCGCCTCGAGCCGCGCGGCGCGCGCCCCGCTCAGGAGGGCGACCACCTCCGGTTCGGCGTGCGAGAGCGTGGTCCAGCCGACGGAGGGGCAATGGTGAAGACGGGAAAGCGCCTCGAGAAGGGCTTCTTCGCTCACGAGGCCGCTGCCGAGCAGGACTCCCCCCAGACGAAGACGATGTCCCACGCGTTTCTGGGCGGCCAGCGCGCGCGTCAGGGCGGGCTCGGTGACGAGCCCCTCGCCGACGAGCCACTCTCCCAACCGGCGCCGCGTGCTGGCGATGACCATGTCGGAGGATATTCTAAGCGGTCCGGGCGTCGGGCGTTGAGCGTTGAGCGTTAAGCATTGAGGCAACTCGTCTTGTAGCTGTCCCGGTTTCTCGTCGGACTCAGCTTTTTTCGCCGCCCATCTCCTCGTAGAGCGTCAGGAGCGCCTGCGTGCCGAGGTCCCCCCGCCCCTGAGCCTCGAGCGCCGAAAGCAGCTGGTGGACGAGCGCGGCGCCGGGGAGCGGAACCCCGCCGGCTCGTGCCGTCGCGAGGAGGATCGCGAGGTCCTTCTGCTGGTGCTTGATGGCGAACGCGGGCTGAAAGTCGCGGTCGATCATTTTTTTTCCGAGAACCTCGAGCGCCCAGGAGTTGGCCGCTCCTCCCGTCAGGGCCGCGTGGAGAGCCTTGAGCGGAAGCCCGGCCTTCTTCGCGAAGGCGAGCGCTTCCGACACCGCGAGAAGGTTGCAGGCGACCAGGATCTGGTTCGCGGCTTTGCCGAGCTGCCCCGATCCCGAAGGTCCGAGGTGGGTCACGCGTTTGCCCATCGCTTCGAAGACGGGTCTCGCCTCGTCGAGCGCGCCGGAGTCTCCTCCGACGAAGAACGTGAGGGTCCCTTCCGCCGCTCCCTTCTGGCCGCCCGAGACCGGCGCGTCTAAGAATCGGTGGCCGCGCTCCGAGAGCCGCGACGCGATCGACCTCGCGGCCTCCGCGGCCGTGGTCGAGCAGTCGATCAAGATCGCTCCGGCAGCCGCGCCGCGCGACGTTCCGACGGCGCCGAGATGGACTTCCTCGACCTCCGCAGAATCCGGGAGACACGACACGACGACGTCGGCCTCTCTGCCGACCTCCTCGGGAGTCGCGAACGCGCGGACGCGCGGATTCCCGGGAGAGAGCTCCGCGGCCAGAGCGTCGGCCTTGGCCCGGGTGCGGCTGGCGAGCGCGAGCGGGAAGCCGGCGCGGCCGAGATTCCGCGCCATTCCGAGTCCCATCGTGCCGAGGCCGACGAAGCCGACCCGGATCTGCGCTGCCGCCATGGGGGGATTGTAGTGAACGCGCGGCGGATCGAATCCGACGCGGAGCAGGGGAAACCGAGCAGTGCTCTGGACCCCTGGCTCTGAGCAGGGACTCTGCGGTCCCCTGGATCCCTGGCGCTCGCCGTTTCTAGGACGAGGGGGAGGAGAGGCGGATCCGCTCGAGGCGGGCCTGCCGGGAATGGTCGCTCGCCTGCCGAAAAGATGCCGCCGCGCGCTCGAAGGCTTCGCGCGCCCCGGCGTGGTCGCCTGACCGGAGGAGCCGCTCGCCTTCCGATTCCTGCCCGCGGCCGGCGCCGAACGTGTCGGAAGCGAGATCCGGAGCCTCTCCGCGCTCCGCCTCGATCCGAGCCCAGGCCGCCTGGAAGCGGGAGTCCTCCGCCGCCTTGCGCGCCGCGGCCGCGTCGGCCGCGCGGGAAGCGCCGCGGGGGCGCCGGCCCTCGGCGGTCCCGTCGGCGGCAGCAGCGGCCGGAGCCCGATTCGCCCGCGGTTCCCTCTGACCCGCCGTGACAATCCCGGCGCGGACGGGCGGCTGCAGCGAGGGTCCGGCCGGCGCCGCCGCACTTCCGGGAGCGGGCCGGACGTGCTCCGCCGAGCGTCCGGTCTCGGCCGGGCGGGCGCCCTTCGCGGACGCGTACGAGGCGGCGGCGGGCGCCGGCGCGCCGACATCGCTCGAGCGCGCCGGGGAATCGCTCGTAGCGGGGTGACCGGCCGCGACGGCCGCGCGCTCGCGGTGAATGGCGAGCCCTTCGAAGCCGAGAATGATGGCGGCCGCGACGCCGAAATACGCCGCTCCCGAGACCCATCGGCGCGCCGTCGGCCGGGGCAGAGGCGCCGAGAGACGGCGCGCGGGGGCCCCGGCGGCCGCAACGGGCGGCGGCGAGCCCGGCGCGGAGGATACCGCGGGGGACTCCTCGGCCTCCTCCGAGGTGAAGACCGGCGTGTTCGCGAAGTCCTCGGTGTCGTTCCGGCGCCTTCCGAGAAATGAAGTCTCGACTTCGGCGGGCGCCATGTCTTCGGCCGAGACGGGATTGGTTGACTCGTGGTCGCTGGCCGGCACGCCGCGCGACTCGGGATTCAAGAGCGTGTAGAGAAAATAGGCGAGGTCGGCGGAGGAAACGGGCGAGGCGCCCGCCGCGAGCTGCTCCTGGAGCCCGCGGTGGAGCTCGAGGATGGAGGGACGTTCCTCCGGCGGAGCGAAACACCGGTCGAGCAGATCGTTCACGCGATCCGAGAAGCCGTCTTCGGACCGGAATTCGGGGCGCGTCGCGGCTACCACCGGACGCCGGCAGGTCAGCAGCTCGTGCAGGAGCACGCCGGCGGAATACGCGTCCGTCGCGGGTCCCATCCTCCCGTTCTCCCGGGCCTCGGGCGCGACGTACGGCGCGATGTCGCGAGCCAGCCGGCCGCGCATCACCGACGGCAGAACCGCGTCCGCGAGGCCGAACCCGCCCAGCCGCACGTCCGCGTCGATGGAGACCGATACGAACCCGGGCCAGAGCAGGCCGTGCCGGATCGGCTCTCCGTCCTGCGGCGAGAACCACGCGTGCTCGAGCGCGGCGCAGACGCGTTCGGCAATCAGAAGAGCGAACGGCGCGGGAAGAGCGGTTCCCGCGGCGCGCAGGCGCAACAGGACGGTGTCGAGCGTCCAACCTGCGCCTTCGTACCACGCGCAGTAAGGCGAGCCCTCGGCCACGGCGAGCTCCGCCTGCTGGACGATCGCCTTGTGAGCGAGATGGGCGACGGTTTCTCCGTGCCGCGCGATCGCCGAAAAAACCGCCGGAGGGGAAAGCTCCGGCGACTGGAGAATGCGCAGCCGGACGAAACGCTTCTCGTCGGTGGCATGGAGCGCGCGGAAGATCGTTCCGAGGCAGTCTTCCCCGAGAGCCGCCACCAGCAGGTGGGGACCGATCCGTCGAGGTTGAAAAGATCCCGTGGTCATGACCTCTCCTCGACCCGGCGGCTCGGAGCGCTCAGGAGAGAGCGGGCTTTGCCCGAAGACTCCTCATCGCCCGGAGGACCGGTCGCGCAGGGAATTGTAGGCCATCGCGCCATAAACCAGCCGGGAAAGGGGAAACGAGCGGGTGGCGGCGCGACGCGGGCAAGATGGGTTCTCGCGCAGAACACTCCGTCTGGGGGCCGCAGGCGGAGAAGACGCTATTAGACGCGGAAAGGCTCGTACGCCACCGTACGGGTCGCGCGGGATGCGGGGGGCGCCAGGATTCGCACTCGGAAACGCAATGGCGCTCCTCTCCCTGAGGTGAAGGGCCGGATCTTCCGGGCTCACCAGATCTGACACCTCTCCGCCCGAACCATCGTCTCGCCCGGCTTGCAGGAGAAGGCGCGCGCGAACTCCGGCATGTTCGACGGGGCGCCGATGGCGCGGAACCTGTCCAGGGGGTGCGGATTCGTGTTGACGATCAAACGCGCGAACTCCGGCCTGTCGTTGGCGGCCCACACGCGGGCCCAGTTGATGAAGAAGCGCTGGTCGTCCGTCAATCCGTCCGTCGGCGCCGGCTTGGTCTTGCCTTCGAGGCTCTTCTGGTACGCGCGATACGCGATGCTCAACCCGCCGAGGTCCGCGATGCTCTCGCCGAGCACCAGCTTTCCGTTCAAGTGCTGCTCGCCTTCGAACTTGTACGCCTCGAACTGCTTTTCGACGCAAGTCGCGCGCTCCTGATAGTTCTTGAGGTCCTGGTCCGTCCACCAGTTCTTGAGATTCCCCTGCGCGTCGAACTTGCGTCCCTGGTCGTCGAACCCGTGCGTCATCTCGTGGCCGATGACCGCCCCCATTCCGCCGTAGTTGACGGCGTCGTCCGCGTTCTTGTTGAAGAAAGGGGGCTGAAGGATGCCGGCGGGAAATACGATCTCGTTCAAGAGCGGGTTGTAGTACGCGTTCACAGCGGGCGGTGTCATGCCCCAGTCGGTCCGGTCGACCGGCTTTCCGACTTTCGCGAGGTCCCGGGCCAACTCGAACCGCGTCGCCCGCATCGCGTTCACGACGTAGGGGCCGCGGTCGATCTGGAGCGTCGAGTAGTCGCGCCACTTGTCGGGATATCCGATCTTGGGATTGAAGGCGTCGAGCTTGGCGAGCGCGGCCTTCCGCGTCTCGGCGCCCATCCAGGGGAGCGTCGCCAGATCGTCGCGCAGCGCGGCGATCAGATTGCGCACCATCCGATCCGCGCGCTCCTTCGCCTCGGGAGGAAAGTACTCGGCGACGTAGATCTTCCCGAGCGCGAAGCCGAGCTGGCCGTCGGTGGCGCGGACGCAGCGCTTCCAGCGGGGCTGGATCTTCTCCGTTCCCTGGAGGATTCGCTGGTTGAAGTCGAAGTCCTCGTTGACGAACTGCGACGAGAGCGCCGGAGACGCCGTCGCGAGAAGCTGCCAGCGCAGGTATGTCTTCCACTGGGGAAGCGGCACGGTCGTGAGCTGCTTGTCGAGGGCCTGGAAGAATTTCGGTTGCTGTACGTTCAACGCGGACAGCGCCGGCGGGGCCTCGATGTCGTGGAAGTAGGCCGCCCAGCTGAAGGACGGCGTGAGCGATTTCAACGCCGGCGGCTCCATTCGGTTGTAGGTCGCGTCGGGATCGCGCTGCTCGACGTTCGTCATCGACGCCTCGGCGAGGCCCGTCTCGAGGGTCATGACCGTACGGGCGTTGGCCGCGGCGCGGGCCGCGTCGTCTCCGGCGAGCTGGAAGACCTTCGTGACGTGCGCGAGGTACTGCTCGCGGATCTTCTTCGAAGCGTCATCGGTCTTCGTGTAGTAGTCGCGGTCCGGCAGCCCCAGTCCGCCCTGAACCGCGGTCGCGATCACGTCCGTGCTCTTCTTCCGGTCCTGCTCGGAGCCGAACTGGAAAAGTGCGTTGACTCCGGCGACCTGGAGCCTCGCCACTTCGGTCTGGAGGTCCTTCAGGTTCGCGATCTTTGCGATGCGGTCGAGCTCCGGAGCGAGCGGCTTCAATCCCTGGGACTCGATCGCCGTCTCATCCATGCAGCTCGCGTAGAAATCGCCGATCTTCTTCTCTTCCGAGCCGGATCTGGCCGCTCGGTTCTTCGCGCTGCGCTCCAGGATCTTGCGCAGAGCGTCGCGGTTTTTCTCCGCGAGCTCCTGGAACGTCCCCCAGGCCGGGTACTCGGGCGGAATGGGATATTTCCTGGTCCACCCGCCGACGGCGTACTGAAAAAAATTCTGGCATGCGGGCGCGCTCTTGTCCATGTCCGTCGGATCCACGCCCGGAACGGGCTTGTCCAGCGGGGGAGGAGTTGTCTGCGCCCCGAGGAATGTCGCCGCTCCGATGGCGAGCAGCGCTCGCGTCCACGTGTTCCGAGAGAGGGTTGTCGTCACGATTCCTCCTGTTTCGATTTGCAGCGGCTCGCGGGCTTGGCATCGCGGCCCCGGCCTGCCGGAGATGGGTTCAATGTCTCCTACGCGCCGGCCGGAGAAAAGTTGCCCGGGAAGAATACTTCTCCGCGGACCTTGCGCGGCTGGTGGGCGCGGCCCCTGCTTGTATCGGCGGCCAGAAGGACGGACGCATCGCGCTCCGAGAGTCCGGGACGCTCCGCGCGCGAGTCGTCGTCGGCGTCGATCCGCGCGGAAGTGTTGGGGGAACGCGTTGCCGCGGCGGTCGATCCTGTCGCCACGCCGGCTTGAAGAGTGAAAAAAGAGGCGGGCCCGCACCCGCCTCTACGGTTCACTGGAGACGGCTCAGAAGCGAAGTCCCGCCGACAATGAGAAGGTGAACGGGCAGATCCCGGAGATCGGGCAGATCGTCGCGTCCCGCAGATAGGAATTGACTCCCGACGCCGTCCCGAAGTTGGGTCCCTTCATCCAGTTGGCACCGGATACGGCGCAACGGTTGGGGTTGGTCGGATCCCGCTGCGTGCATTCGACAGGTGTTTCGGTTTTAGGATTGAACGCCACGAGATTGGATGCCGTTCCGCCCGTGCGCCTCGTGATGATGTCTGTATTGGGATTGCTGACCGACTCCTGATTGAAGAGGTTCGTGATCGCGGCCTTCACGAAGAGCTCGACACCCCACAACTTCGGCGTTGTGTAGCCGAGAGCGACGTCGGTTCTCCAAACGGCGGCGGTCCTGAAGGCGCCCCGGGAGCTGAAATAGTAATCGTGGGATGTCCCAAGCGCCGAACGCGTGTACCCCGGGTTGGTCGGGATCCCGATAAAAGGAGTGTTCCGGCCCGACGCGTCGATTGTGCCCACGGCCGAATAAGGTGTTCCGCTGTAGTAGGACTCGAGGGCGGAGACGGTGAATCCTCCCACGGGTGTCGGAAGGTCATAGGCGAGCCAGGCCCGGGCACGGTGCTTCTCATCCTGCGCCAGGTAGCCGGTCGGCTTGCGCTGGGGATAGTTCAGGTATTCGGGATAAAAGATGTCGAGAGGAGTATTTCGAACCGTGGCGGTCCCCGCGCCTTCGCCGTCGTCGTTGCCCTTGAGGGTCGAGTACGTGTAGTTGGCGCCGACAGCAAACCGTCCCGGCTGCCATTGAGCCTGTACCTGAATCCCATTGTATTTCCGCTGGATTTGTCCGCTGTCATTTTCGGTCACTGACTGGTCGGCGACGTTTCCAAAGGGGTCCGTCACCTGTCCCGTTTCCAGCGTGAGGCGTCTCGCGTAGAAATTGTCCCAGTTACGATGGATGTAGTCGACCTTGGCGAAGGCCGCGCGTCCGATTCGAGTGCCGTATCCGAGCGTGAACTCGTCCACGGAGGGAGACGTCAACGACTTCTCGAATCGCGACCCCAGGCCCGGATAACTCGTTCCGATGAGGAAGGTCTTGTTGTTCGTGCCGCCGACGGAATCGAACCAGGCGAAAAGCTGCCTCAAGGCCTCCTGGGTCGGGAGCAGCTGGTCGGTGGGAGTGCCGGCGGGATTGATCACGGGCCCGGCATACTGGAACTGAAAGTTGCCCGGGTTGCCGGCTGACTGCGCAGTGCTGAGCACGTTCGATCCGTCCACGATCTTGGCGTCGTACCGTCCCCACGTTGCCGTCACACGCTGCACGCCGTTTCCCTTGATATCCCACGCCGCCGCGACGCGTGGACTCCACGCGCTATCCTTCGATACGGTGTGACCGTTGGCGTCCTTTGAGTCGTTCTTGTCGTAGCGCAGCCCCAGGCTGAAGCTGAAGTGATTGTTCAACTCCCACTTGTCGTTGATGAAGCCGGAATAGGTCTTCAGATCGGTTCCGTTCGAAAGAATGAAAATGGGTTGCCAGAAGATCTGCGTGCCGCTGTCAAACCTCGGAAACACGTTCGCGCCGTCGAGATAAGTAAATGTGCTGATGTTGAAATCACTCGCCGACTGGTAATTGTTGGCGATTCTCGTTTCGCTGAACCGCTCGCCCCCCAGAACGACGCTGTGGTTGCCCAGAGAGCCGGCATTCCAGAAATACGTCACTTTTGCCGAGTACGAGTCGTTGTTACGCTCCTCAGGGGTGCAAACCCCGCAGAACACGGGCGCGTTGTACCGCGCTGCGCGCGTCGAATCCTGAATCCACGTTCCAAGGACGCGGTCTTTGAAGCGCCCGCCGCTGTTCTCGAACGCGAACTTCTTCTTGGAGTACAGCGCTTCCACGACGAAGTTCCGTCCCCAAACGCCGTTGTAGTTGAGCGCGAGGAGCGAGTTGGGGAGCGACCGGACCGGAACGATACTCGCCTCGTCGAAGATCGATCCGAAGGCGTTGTTGATCTCGTCATTCTTGATCTTGATGTAGGAGCCGTAAAACGATTGCGATGACGTGAGATTCAGCGTGAGCTTCCCCTCATAGCGCTTCTCGTCGAAACTGTTGCTGTAAGGCTGATTCGTGAAAGCGGTGAAGCGCTGAACGTCGCTCTTCGCCAGGCGGCCGCCGAGGAAAAACCACACATGGTCGGGAAGTATTCGTCCTCCGAACGTCGCCTCGTAGATCTGGTTCACCTTATCGACATGCTCCGCCTCGCTCGGGAAGGGGGTCTTCTTCGTCCACTTGGGGTTGGAAAAACTGTCGCGGAAAGAGCCATGAAACTCGTTGCCGCCGGACTTGGTCAGGGTGCTGACGACCCCTCCGGTGAAGCGGCCGTACTCCGCGGAGATGCTTCCCGAGAGGACGGTTGTCTCCTGGATGGCGTCTTCGATGAAGAGGTTGTGCGGTTGACCGCGAAGATTCTCGCCGACCGCAACACCGTCCACGAGGAAGAGGTTGTCGTAGGAGGGCGCGCCGGAAATCGTGACCTGGGCGTTGACTCCGTTTGGGCTGACACCCGGGGCGAGCAAGATAGTGTCCCGGATCGTGCGCGCCACCGGCAGCTTGGCGACCTCCTGGCTCGTGAAGTTCGCTCCGATCTGGGTGGTTTCGAGTACGGCCGCGGCGGGCGACTGGCTGGTCACTATCAGCGCCTCGGAGACGCCCGTCAGGCTCAACTCCGCGTCCGCCCGCGTCGTCTCCGCGAGCAGAAGGCGCACCTTCTGAGTGACGGGTCGCAACCCTTCCAGCTCGAACGTGATCGTGTAATTGCCGGGTGGAAGCGAGGAGAAGTTATAGCCTCCGTTCGCCCCCGTCACGGTAGTCCTCGTGCCCTGAAGCGTCGGGGCCGACGCCTTGACGGAGACTCCGGGGAGTGGTTTGCCGCCGGAGCTTACCGTCCCCGTCAGATCGGCCGTCGTGCCCTGAGCGAACGCGTGGACCGCGCCCGATGAGAGAACGAGCCAGCACAGAATGAATCGGTATGACCTACGCATCCTTGCCTCCTTTTTCGAACCAAAGAAAAGGAATCGAACCGGGAACCGACGCGACAGGATAGACAGGATTCTTCGCGGACCCTCGACCGGGATCCCACGGGGTCAGGCGCCCCGTGGGAACCCACCCCTTTCTCTCGGAGAGAGTTTCTCTTATTTTAATACCACTCGTGCCTGAAGCAAATAGAGGGAATGGGGTCAGTCCTCTCTCCGGAGCGCTGCGGTGAAGATCGAGGGGCGGCTGTCTGATCGCGTGATCCGCTTCAGCGTCTTCTCGAGCTTCGGCTCGACGGAGGCCCCCTGGAGCACGAACATGTAGAGCAGACCCACCACGACGACGAAGATCCCGGCGCCCCGGTTCACCCACACGAGCTTCGAGTAAGTGAAATGGCGGCGAAACGCGTAGACGGTCGCGACGAGGACTGACCACCACAAAGCGGCGCCCGCCGTGACTCCCGCCACGAGATCCACGGTCAGGATCGAGTGACCGCGGACCGCGCCGAGGCCCATCGTCGCGAAGATCGCGCCGAACGCCAAGAAGCCCATCGGGTTCGTCAGGGTGAGAAAGAAGGTCGAGAGGAAGTGCCCCGCGAGCCCCCGGGCGCCGCGCGTCGTCTCTCGCTCCTTCGGACGCGTCACGATGAGACGGATTCCGAGGACGACGAGGATCGCGCCTCCGATGCGCTGCATCCACGCGCCGTGCTCGAGGAGAAAACCCGAAATGAAGCTCGCCCCAAACGCCGCCGCCGTGCCGTAGACCGCGTCGGCCGCCGCCGAGCCGAACCCCGAGATGAAGCCGGCCAGCCGCCCCTGATTCAAAGTCCGCTGGACGCACAGCGCGGCAATCGGACCGACGGGAGCCGAGAGCGCAAATCCGATGATCAGGCCCTTCACGAAGATCGGCACGCGGGGAAGGATACCGTCGCTTCGCTCGCTACGGGGCCTGCGTTCGCCGCGGGCGAACGCACCGGCGAGCGGCTCGGCCGGGTGCGGCCTCGACCGCTCGCCTGGCCCCTCCGCTCGCTGCGCTCCCGCAGCGTGAGCCTCCTCCCTCCCTTCGGTCGGGAGACTTCTCACGCTGCGGGCGTAACCACGATTTCGACGGAAGAGCAGCTCTGCTTCCCTCCGCTCCCTCTGCTCCCCTCTGGTCCCCCTGCTCCCTCTCCCCGCGCGCCGGGGGAGAGGGGCCGGGGTGAGGGGCGGCACTTATTTGGAAGGCGACGCGGAGAGCAGCGCTGGCTTACGGCGTCTCCGCGCGCCGGGGAGAGGGCGGGATGCACTGATCCGGAAGGAGACGCCGAAGAGAGAAAGTGCGTCCGGGCACGGGGAGAGGTTGGGGTGACGGGTCTGGCCCGCGAGTTGTGAGGGAGAACGGTCCGATCCGGCTTAGGAACCGGGAGCGCTACGCGCGGAACCGGCCCAGGATTCCCTTCCAGGCGGACATCGGGATCGGCGCGTCGGTGATGTCCTGGAAGACGACCCGCCCTTCCCGGCAGAGAAAGTGCGGCTCGATGCGCGGGTACGGGACGGGGTCCGCGGCGGGCGACGTCTGCCGCCAGACCAGCGTCCCGACCCTCTGGGAGCCGCAGCCCGCGCAGGATTCCTCGAGAACGAAGGGAGGCGCGCCGATGGGGACGTCCCGAACGGCTGCCCTCCGGGCCCGCCACTCCGAGATCTGCTCGACGATCGCCATGGGGACATGATGCGCCCCGGCCCGGACAAACCGCGTCCGACCGGCGCCCCGGGTCAGTTTTCCGATCGAGGCGAGGCGAGGCCCGGCACGACCGAGACACCGGGCAGCCGCAGGAGCGCCGACGGCTCCAGGCGGACCTTCCAGGAGCGGCTGCCGCCCCCGACGACGACGCGCGGCGCGGCCATGACGAGCGAATCGACGTAGATCGGCATATCCGGCGGGAGCCCGAACACGGAGACTCCTCCGATCATCATGCCGGTCCGGGCGATCGTCTCCTCGCCCGAAGCGAACGAGACTCGCTTTGCTCCCATGAGCCGCCGGACGACGTGGTTGACGTCGAGCCGTGTGTGAGACAGGACGAGCGAGGCGGACCACAGCTTCGGCTCCTGCCTGGACGCGACGAGGATCGTGTTGGCGCTTTCCTCGGGGGGAATGCCATAGCGCTCGCAGAAGGCCGCGGTGTCGGCGAAAGCCGGGTCGCAGGGCATCGCCTCGTGGGGGATTTCGAGGCGATCCAGAGTTTCGCGGACGCCCCTCCACGCGGTGTCGGGCTCCTCCGGCGTGCCGGCCGCTTGCGGGATCTCGTCGTTCAAGGCGCTCGAGAATATCGGAACCCGGTTGAAACTCGGAGTTCTCCCTCGACCCGCTCGATGCCGGAAGTGGCTCGGGTTCGGGAGGGGGCCGTTTTGATCCGGGAAGGGGATCTACCGCTGGACCCTCGCGGGAACACGGGCGCCGGCCGTCGGCCTTCTCTCACCCCCGGTCTCCGTTCCGCGGTCGACTGCCCGGGTATGGAATGGGGCTGCGCGGAGCGCCCCCGGCGGCGTCACGACCGACGTTCCTTGACACTCCGCGGGAACCGGCGACAGAATGCTGTAAACGATTACAGAAGTGCATGTAAACGATTACAGATCGCAGCCGATTCGGCAGGATGACCCGCCAGGAGGCGCGCCGTACGTCGGATGAGCGTTACGATCCGCGAGGTCGCCCGCGAGGCCCTGGTGTCCGTCGCGACGGTCTCGCGCGTCTTGAACGGCAAGGGGCCGGTGCATGCGGATACCGAGCGACGCATCCGGAAGGCCGCCAAGCGCCTCCACTACGTGCCGCACGGGGGGGCGCGAAGCCTGATCACGCGGAAGACGCACACGATCGGAGTGCTCCTTCCGGACCTGTACGGGGAGTTCTTCTCGGAAGTGATCCGCGGAATCGATCTCTGCGCGCGGCGAAGCGGTTATCACGTCGTCGTTTCGAGCTCCCACAGCAATCGCGCGGAAACCGAGTCGATGTTCCGTGCGATGCGCGGACGCGTGGACGGGCTGATCGTGCTGTATCCGGGAACCCGCCCCCCCGTGCGCAAGGGCAATCTGCCGGACGGCTTCCCGGTGGTGCTCCTGAATGCCCCCGGAAGCCGGTCGTTCGATTCCCTGAACATCGACAATTTCGGCGGGGCCTTCGCGATGGTCCGGCACCTGGTCTCCCTCGGTCACCGGAGAATCGCTTTTATCGGCGGGCCCGCCCAGAATCGCGACGCCGTGGAGCGGCTTCGCGGCTATCGCGAAGCGGTCCGCGCGTCCTCGGCGGACGAGTCGCGGTCGCTCGAGGTCGCCGGCGATTTCCGGGAGTGGGCCGGATACGACGCCTGCCGTTCGATTCGAAGCATCCGGCCCCGCCCGTCCGCGATCTTCGCGGCGAACGATGCAATGGCCATCGGCCTTCTCTGCGCCTTCCGCGAGAAGGGGATCCGTGTGCCGGAGCAGTACGCGATCGCGGGCTTCGACGACATTCCGATCGCCCGATACATCACCCCGCCGCTGACCTCGGTGCGCGTGCCCATCTCCGCGCTGGGGGAGCAGGCCACTCTGCGGGTCTTGAAGGCGATCGAAGAGGGACCCCGCCACGAATGGCGGGAGGAAACGCTTCCGACGGCCCTCGTGATCCGGGAGTCCTGCGGCGCCGGCGCCCGGTCGGAAGATCCGCCGGCCCCCCGTGGCCGCGGGCTTTCGTCGGTATCGGAATCGCATGTCGGCAAAAACAGGCAGCGGCTTTCAGGTTGAGATCCAAACGATTTATCTACGTCGAATGGAGGAAGGTATGAGGCTCCGAACCGGGTCGCGACTCCTGACCATCGGGCTCCTGGCAATTCTCGCCGCCGGAGTGGCGCGCGCGCAGACAACAACGGGCACCCTTCGCGGCAATGTCACGGACGAGACCGGCGGCGTGCTGCCGGGCGCGACTGTCGAGGCAAAAAACGACGACACCGGTTTCACGCGCAACGCCACGACGGCGGGCAA
>JBBRDK010000010.1:0-58224 GCA_038203955.1 Thermoanaerobaculia bacterium
CCGATCGAGCGCCCTTTGTCCGTTGGAGACGCAGACGAGCTCGTAATCGCTGTCGGAAAACGTCAGCTCGACGACCTTCTGGATCGTCAGGCTGTCGTCGGCCAGCAGGATTTTCTTAGCCATGGAGTAAGGGGTTTTCGCTCAAAAACTTACACGGGGTCCGACGCCCTGTCAATCAAGAAGAGTCGGGGCCGCCCGGAAGCGAGCCGGACGCGGCGCCCCAGACGGCTCCGAGGTACCGGCCGGGCGGCCGGCGGCCGATGGCGGCCGCGAGCGCGCGGGAGGCGGCGACGACGCCCGGGAGGGAAACGCCGGTCTCGATTCCAAGGCCGTCCAAGAGGTAGAGAACGTCCTCGGTCGCCACGTTTCCGGCCGCGCCCGGCGCGTAGGGACATCCCCCGAGGCCTCCCGCGGCGGAGTCGTACGTGGCAATCCCGCACTGAAGGCCGGCGTACACGTTCGCGAGCGCGGTTCCACGCGTGTCGTGAAAATGCAGGGCGAGGACTCCGCGCGCGACCCCCGAGTCGTAGAGGCTCTCGATCACGTCGTAGACGCCGGCCGGCGTCGCGACGCCGATCGTGTCTCCGAGCGAGATCTCGTCGACGGGAAGGTCGAGCAGCTTGTGCACGACCTCTCGAACGGCCTCGGGAGAGATCGCGCCCTCGTACGGGCAGCCGAACGCGGTCGACACGTATCCGCGCACCCGGATCTTTTCCTCCTGAGCGCGCGCCACGACGGGGCGGAACCTCTCGATCGATTCGTCGACGCCCGCTTGGATGTTGTGCTGATTGAACGTCTCCGAGGCCGCCGTGAAAACGGCGATCTCCCTGACGCCCGCCTCGATGGCCCGCTCGAGTCCCTTCAGGTTCGGAACGAGAGCGGGATAACGCGTTCCGCTCGCGCGGTGGATTCCCCGATAGACGGAGGCGGTGTCGGCCAGCTGCGGGATCGCCTTCGGAGAGACGAACGAGCCCACCTCGATCGCCTTCAATCCCGAGTCCGTCAGGAGATCCACGAATTTCACCCGCGCCTCGACGGAGACGGTTTCGGGCTCGTTCTGCAGCCCGTCGCGAGGGGCGACTTCGTAGACCGTCACGCGCGAAGGCAGCGTCGGGCGCCGGATCGCGTGTTCCTCCCAGGGTTCCATGCGGCGGAGGGTACCAAGAAAGTTGTCAGTCGTCAGTCTTCAGTCGTCCGTTGTTCCTTCGGTGCTGTCGCAGCGGGACTGAAAACTGATAACTGACGACGGATGACTCATTCGATCTCCGCCAGCGCCACCCCCGCTTCGACGAGGTCCCCCTCCGCGCAGGCGAGACGGACGATCCGGCCGTCGCGAGGCGAACGGATCGAATGCTCCATCTTCATCGCCTCGAGAACCATCAGGACCTGGCCGGGCGAGACGGCGTCTCCCACCGCGGCGAGGACGCGGCGGATCCGTCCCGGCATCGGAGAGAGAAGTCCCCCGGACTCGGTCGCGGACGGCCGCGCGCGCGCGCGGGAGGCGCCGGCCGCGGGCTCGATCCGGAACTCCCAGGTTTTCTCATCGCACCAGACGAAGACCCGGTCGCCCGCGCGAACGGCCCGCACGCCGGCGGTCTCGCCGCCCGCCTCGATCGCGGCGAGAGCGGCTCCGGTCCGCCGCGCCGCAAAAGGGACGGCGCGTCCGCCGAGGAAGGCCGCGCCCTCTTCCAGCCGCACGTCCACCGAGGAATCGCCCGACGTGAGCTTCACGCGCCGAGCCTCCACCCCGATCGATCGTCCCACGGGTCGCGAGAGGCAACGGGCGCCGAGGCGGCAGCCGCGCGCGGGGACGCTCCGTCTTCGGCGGCGATGGCGGCGGCGATCCAGGCGGCGTCCGGCGGGACGGGCCTCGCCCGGGGCGGAAGACGGCGGATCAGGTCGGTCGAGTAACGCCCGGACCGGAATTCCGGAGACGCGAGCACCGCCGCGAGAAGCGGCGCGTTGGTCTCGACTCCGAGGACGATCCACTCGGACAGCGCGCGCCGCGCCCGCTCGATCGCGCTCCTCCGGTCGGGAGCGGAGATGACGAGCTTGGCGAGCAGCGGATCGTAGTCGACGCCGATCATCGTGCCCGCCCCCGCGCCCGCGTCGACGCGCACGCCGGGTCCAGCGGGCTCTTCCCACAGGAGAATCCGGCCGGCACGCGGAAGGAAATCGTCGGGGTCCTCCGCGTAGAGCCGCAGCTCGATCGCGTGCCCCTGCGGCAGGAGCTTTCCTCCTCTCCAGGGCGGCGGCAGCGGGGCGCCGAGCGCGATCTCGATCTGGGCGCGCACCAGGTCGAGACCGAGCGTCTCCTCCGTGATCGGATGCTCGACCTGGAGGCGCGTGTTCATCTCCAGAAAGTAGAAGTTCTTCCGCTCGTCCAGCAGAAACTCGACCGTTCCCGCGCCGACATATCCGACCGCCCGCGCCGCCTCGATAGCCGCGCGGCCCATCGATTCGCGCAGCCGCGGGTCGAGCGCGACGCTCGGCGTCTCCTCGAGCACCTTCTGGTGGCGGCGCTGCACGCTGCATTCCCGCTCGAAAAGATGCACGACGCTCCCGTAACGATCGCCGAAGACCTGGAACTCGACGTGCCGCGGGGACTCGAAGAACTTTTCGAGATAGACGCGCCCGTCCGCGAAGGCGGAGAGGGCGACGCGGTGGGTTTCCTCGAGCGCGGCGGGGAGATCTTCCGCGCGGTCGACCCGCGCCATCCCCTTGCCGCCTCCTCCCCCGGAACCCTTCACGAGAAGCGGAAATCCGATTTCCGCGCCCCGCCGGAGCAGCTCGTCGTCGGACGGATCGATCGAGGCGGCGCCGGCGTCGGATCCGGGCACGACGGGAACGCCCGCGTCGCGCATCCGCCGCCGCGCCTGGAGCTTGTCGCCCATCTTCTGGATCGCGTCGGGCGGCGGACCGATCCACAGGAGCCCCGCGCCCGCGACCGCGCGCGCGAACTCCGCGTTCTCCGACAGAAACCCGTAGCCGGGATGGATCGCCGTCGCTTCGGACGACTCCGCCGCCTTCAGGAGCTTCGGAATCGACAGGTACGTCTCCGCCGGTCCGCCGGGGCCGAGATCCACGGAGCGGGCCATGTGGCCCACGTGGAACCCGCCGGCGTCGGAGCTCTCGAAGACGCCGACGGGCTCGATTCCCATCTCGCGCGCTGTCCGCGCGATCCGCACGGCGATCTCCCCGCGGTTGGCGATGAGAAGCCGGCGGGGCAGAGCGTCCATCGCTCGATTCTAAAGGGTGTGCCTTCCGCTGCCCACTTCAGGCGAGCTCTCAACTCCCAACTCCCAACTCTCAACTTTCGACTCTCGACTCTCAACTAGACTAGGCGCTCGTCAGGAGGCCACGTGTCCGTCGAAGGCGGGATCAAGGGGACGCAGCACAAGATCGTCTGTCCGAAGTGCGGAAAGACGTTCACGGCCTGGCGGCCCGACACGGAGCCGGCGGTCAAGGTGAAGTGCTACTTCTGCAAGACCGAGGTCGAGGACGAGCCCGCGAGGCGCGTTCGGGCGGCCCCGCCGCCGCCGGAAACCGTCGCCCCCGTTCCGAGCGACCCGGCTCCGGCCCCGACTGAGGTCGCGGCCGCACCGCCGCCGGTCGAGAACTGAGAGAGGGAGGAGGGAGCTAGCCCTTCACCCAGCTCGGCGGCCGCTTCTCCAGAAACGCCGTCAGGCCTTCTTTCGCCTCCGCCGACGCCCGGCGCTCCGCGATGGTCCTCACGGTCAGCGGCATGGCCTCCTCGGGAGCGAGCCCCGTCACCTGCTCGATGAGCTTCTTGGCGACGCCGATCGCCCCGGGCGCCGACGTCGCGAGAGACGCCACACGCCGCGCGGCCGCCGCCTCGAGCTCACCCGGCGCGACGACCTGGTGGACGAGCCCGATCCGGAACGCCTCCGCCGCGTCGAAACGATCCCCGGTCAGGAAGAGGTCGCGGGCCTGGCGCGGTCCGATCGCGCGAAGGACGTAGGGGGAGATCACGGAGGGAAGGATGCCGAGCTTCACTTCCGCGAGCGAGAAAACAGTGCCCTCCGCCGCGATCGCGATGTCGGCCGCCGCCACCAGGCCGACTCCGCCCCCGATCGCGGCGCCGTGAGCCAGCGCGATGACGGGCAGCGGGCAGGCGTCGATCGCCCGCAGCATGCGCGCCATCCGGCCCGCGTCGAGCTCGTTCTCCTCCCGCGAGTACTCGCCCGCGCGGCGCATCCACTGGATGTCCGCGCCGGCGCAGAAGGAGGGACCCTCCCCCGACAGGAGGACCACTCGCGTTTCGGAGTCGGCGGCGAAGTCCAGGAACACGCGCGTGAGCTCGGCGATCAGGGCGTCGTCGAATGCGTTGCGGACCTCGGGGCGCGAAAGAATGACGCGGGCCACGCGGCCCCCGCGGACGAGCCGGAGCCGCGACGGAGCGGAGTCGGTCATGGCGGCGGATCTTACAGCGCGCACGGAGGCGCCGATCCAACAGGCGCCGATCCTGCAAGTGTTACTCCGGCGTGCTCCGCAGGCTGCCGGCTTCGACCTGACCGGCGATGTCGAGGGGCACGCGCAGGTCGTGTCCCGCGACCCGCACGGTCATCTCTCCCTTCAGGCGGGCCTCGACGCTGCCTCCGGTGAGAAAGGCGCGACCGGCCGCGGCGATCAGCTGAGAGTGGTCGAGGTCGATCGGGAAATCGAGCCGAGTGGTGCCTTTCTTGAGGACGACGCCGGGCGCGCTTCCCCGCCCGACCGGATAACCGTCCGCCTCGATGCGATACACCGAGCGCGCGATCTCCACCGGAAACGCGAAAGGGTTCGTGACGTGAAGCCGCGCGATCCCGCGGCTACCGGACGGTTGCAGGGCGGTGAGATCCACCCGGTCCACCGCAACGAACTTCGCGATGATCGACTCATCCCCCGAGACCGGGATGTCCTCCCAGGCCAGCTGCCCCGTCCACTCGACCGGGGTCGTCCCGACGGTCCCCTTCAAAAGGTACTCGAAGCCGTCCGGACGGAAGCGAGTCACCCAGTCGGCGGGGATGTCCGCGTAGCGGATCGCCGCCCGGAGCGCGAGAGGCGCGCCGGCCTTCGAGATGCGGACCGCGGCGACCGGAATCTCCGCCTTGGAACCGTAAAGCGAGAGCCGGCCCTGAAAATCGCCGGCCGGAGCCTGCGAGGCGGGAACTCGGATCGTCGCCGCGAGCGTCTGCGCGCCGGGATCGACCTCGAGGGTGAGCGGAGTCGCGACGGCGAGGAGAACCGAGGCGGAGAGGCAAAGCATGCCGGCGCGCGTGCGACGGGGACGATGGTTAAGCGTCATGCGTTGAGCGTCAAGACAGTTGAGATCAGATTCAAGAGCCAAGAGTCAAGAGTCAAGAGCCAAGAGTCAAGAGTTAAGTAGATAGGGAGAAGGCGGGCGTTCGAACGCTCGACGCTGAACGCTCAACACTTACCCTGCCCCCTCACATGCGAAACACCCCGAACTCCGTCTCCGGAATGGGCGCGTTGAACGCGGCCGAGAGCGCGAGCGCGAGGGCTGTCCGTGTCTCCGCCGGGTCGAGCACTCCGTCGTCCCAGAGCCGGGCCGTCGAGTAGTAGGGGTTGCCCTCTTCCTCGTATTTCTCGCGAGTGGGGCGTTCGAATTCCGCGACCTCCTCGTCGGTCATCGGCGGCTTGTCGGCCCGGACGAGCTGATCCTGCTTGACGGTCGACAGCACCGAGGCCGCCTGCACGCCTCCCATCACGGAGATCCGGGCGTTGGGCCACATCCAGAGAAACCGAGGCCCGTAGGCCCGCCCGCACATTCCGTAGTTCCCGGCGCCGAACGATCCCCCGATCACGACCGTGAACTTCGGCACGGCCGCATTGGCGACCGCGTGCACCATCTTCGCGCCGTCCTTCGCGATGCCGCCCCGCTCGTAGTCGCGCCCGACCATGAAGCCCGTGATGTTCTGAAGGAAGAGCAGAGGGACCTTTCGGCGCGCGCAAAGCTCGATGAAGTGCGTCGCCTTCAAAGCGGACTCGGAGAACAGAATTCCGTTGTTGGCCACGATCCCGACGAGAAAGCCGGAGAGCCGCGCGAAGCCGCAGACCAGGGTCGTTCCATAGCGCGCCTTGAACTCCTGGAACCGGGATCCGTCCACGAGCCGCGCGATCACGTCGCGCACGTCGTAGGGCTGCCGGACGTCGCCCGGGATGACCCCGTAGATCTCCCGAGCGTCGTACGCGGGCTCTTCGGGCTCGGTCCTCCCCGGCGGCAGCGCCTTGTCGCCCGGAAGATTGGCGAGGATGGACCGCGCGATCTCGAGGGCGTGGGCATCGTCCTCGGCGAAATGGTCGGCGACGCCCGAGACGCGCGTGTGGACGTCCGCCCCGCCGAGGTCCTCCGCGGTGACTTCTTCGCCGGTGGCGGCTTTCACGAGCGGCGGGCCCGCGAGAAAAATCGTTCCCGTCCCCTTGACGATCACGGCCTCGTCCGACATCGCCGGAACGTAGGCGCCTCCCGCGGTGCACGAGCCCATCACGACGGCCACCTGGGGAATCCGCTTCGCCGACATGCGCGCCTGGTTGTAGAAGATCCGGCCGAAGTGCTCGCGATCGGGAAAGACCTCCGCCTGGAGCGGCAGGAAGGCTCCTCCGGAGTCGACCAGGTAGACGCAGGGAAGGCGGTTCTCCTGCGCGATCTCCTGAGCGCGGAGGTGCTTCTTGACGGTGATCGGGTAATAGGTTCCGCCTTTGACGGTGGCGTCGTTGGCGATCACCATGGCTTCGCGTCCCGCGATGCGCCCGATCCCCGTGACGAGCCCCGCGCCGGGGGCGTCGCCTTCGTACATGCCGTGGGCGGCGAGAGGGGCGACCTCGAGAAAAGGGGAACCGGGATCGAGAAGCGCATCGAGCCGGTCCCGCACGAACATCTTGTTCTGCGCGGCGTGACGCTCCCGGCCGGACCCCCCGCGGCGGGCTTTCTCGAGCTCCTCGCGCAGCCGCGTGACCAGGGCTTCCATCCCGCGGGAACGTCCCTCGAACTCGGGCGATGCGGTGTCGAGCTGGGAGACAAGAGGGTCCATCGCGCTCAGCCGGGAATCGGGAAACGGGAGCCGAGCGACCAACGGGAGCGAGACGGCCGCGGTACTCCGCGGTCAACTAAATCGGGAGCCGAGCGACCAACGGGAGCGAGACGGCCGCGGTACTCCGCGGTCAACCAACACGGGAAACGGATTCGAAACACCCTCTTCTTCTGTCCGGTCACGGCGTGGTTTCACGGCTCCGGACCGCCACTCCGACCTCGTTCCGGATGAAATCGACGAGCGTCTGAGTCGGGGTGCCGGGCAGGAAGATCTCCCGGATGCCGAGCGCCTTCAGCGGGGCGATGTCCTTGTCGGGGATGATTCCGCCGGCCAGAACCAGGATCTCCTGCCCTCCCTGGTCCTTCAAGAGCCGCAGGATCTCCGGAAAGAGCACGTTGTGAGCGCCGGAAAGGATCGACAGCCCGACGACGTCGACGTCTTCCTGGATCGCCGCCGCGGCGATCTGCTCGGGCGTCTGGCGCAGGCCGGAGTAGATGACTTCCATCCCCGAATCCCGGAGCGCGCGGGCGATGATCTTCGCGCCGCGGTCGTGGCCGTCGAGGCCGGGCTTCGCGATCAAGACTCGAATGGGCCGGTCGGGCATGTGTCTTTCGAGTCTAGCAAAACGGGGCGCCGAGCGACCAACGGGAGCGAGACGGCCGCGGTACTCCGCGGTCAACTAGATCGGGAGGGAGATGCCGTCCTCAATCCACCAGGCAGACGGGATCTCCCACGCGGACGCGCTGGCCCGAGACCGCGCGGATCGCGACCCCCATGTGCCCGCCGCGCACCTTCACGAGAGCCTCGAGCATGGCGGGATCGCCCCGCGCGATCTCCGGCCGGAAGCTCGCCAGGAAACAATCGTCCGCGGGCCCCGTGACCTCGAGCAGCGTGTCTCCGATCCGGAGATGCTGTCCCACCCAGTGATCCTCCTCAAACGCCTTGCCGTCGGGAATGTCGATCACGAGGTTCGCGCGGACGCGGAGAGGCTCGAGAGGGCATCCGTAGGTTCGCTCGGCGAGGCGAAGCGTCGGCCGGGACACGAGGCGCAACGGCGCGCCGTCCGCCGAAGGGGGATGGGGCCGGAGGACCAGGGCGCGCCCCAGCGTTTCGGACAGCTCTTCGAGCCAGCGGGGATCGGTCAGCGGGCATTCCGCTCCCCCGGGCTCGCGCACGCGCGTCCAGGAATCCAGGTTCTCCACGACCAGGTCGTCGGCGTACCGCGCGCCATAAAAAAGGAGAAGAGGCGACGCGGCGGATGTGAGCGGCACGCCGGTTTCTCGATCGCAGAGGTCGTACGCGCGATCGCCGAGCAAGCCCGCTCCCCCGACGGGGGCGACATTCGGAGCCTCCCCTCCGAGCGGCTCGATCGGGAAGCGCTGCAGCGCGGTCAGGCTGCCGACGACTTCCGCAAGCTCCATGAGACCGGACGATAGCGGAAAGGATCGTTTCCGAATTTAATCAGGAGAAACTGAATAAAACCTACTTTAATTCGGTAATTTTCAGGATTTTATCGTCCACGTCCCGGGGGCGTCCCCGGCCATCCCGGTTGCTCGTGGAGACGTAGAGCGCGCCGTCGGGCCCGCGCATGACCTCGCGAAGGCGGCCATAGGCGCCGGCGAGGAGGTCCTCGGAAAACGCGACGCGGCGCGGGTCTCCCGGGGCGAAGCGGACGCGGACGAGCCGTTCCCCGCGCAGCGCGGCAAGGACGAAGTCGCCGGCGAGACCGGGGAGCGCCCCGCCGTGCACGAACGAGGCGCCCGCCGGCGCGATCGCTGGAGTGAACTCGAGCAGCGGACTGACCATTCCTCGACCCCCGGCGCGATGGTGGATGACGGGCCAGCCGTAGTTCTTTCCGGCCTCCACGATGTTGACCTCGTCACCGCCTCCCGGCCCGTCGAACCCGGAGGGGCCATGCTCGGTCTGGAATTGCAGGCCCGTCGCGGGCTGCCAATCGAGACCCTGCGCGTTGCGATGCCCGAGGGAAAAGATCGAGGAGCCCGGGAAGGGGTTGTCCGCGGGGATCGAACCGTTGGGGTTCACCCGCAGCGTCTTTCCCGCCAGCGAATCCATCTTCTGCGCCAGCGTGCGGTCCGTCGCGTCGCCCGTCGTGATGTAGAGCTTTCCGTCCGGTCCGAACCGGAGACGGCACCCCGCGTGGTACTGCGACGCCGGCAGGGCATCGACGATGGTCCGTGTGCGTACGAGCCGCGAGCCGTCGTCGCGGAGCTGAATCACGCGCACCCGCGTCTGAAAGCGGCCGCCATACGCGTAGGACAGGTAGACCAGCCGCGAGGCGGCGTAGTCGGGGGCGAGCGCGAGGCCCATGAGCCCGGTCTCCCCCGTCGCCTCGACGTCCTCCAGGGTGGCGAGAGGCGCGGAACGAAGCACGCCGTTCTCGACGACGCGGACCCGACCCGGCCGCTCGGTGACGAGAGCGCGTTCACGGGACGTGAAGGCGATGGACCAGGGCACCTCGAGTCCCGCGACCCACGTCTCGATCCGAAGCCGGATCCCGTCGCGAGTCGTGATCGACCGCGGCGGATCGCCCCGCGGCGGCGCGGCGCGCGTGGCGACGGCGAGAAGGATGGCCAGAGCCACGATCCCGGCGGGCCGCGCGGAAGAACGACTCAGGAAGGGCCGCCGATCGGAATCCGCGGAGCGAGCGCTTCCCACGCCCGACGCCGGTGCGAAACGCGATCCTTGCGCTCGGGTCCGAGCTCCGCGAAGGTCCGGTCCGACCCCTCCGGCTCGAAGATGGAGTCCCAGCCGAAGCCCGTCCCGCCTCGGGGCGACAACGCGATCCGGCCGGGGCACTCGCCGCGTCCCACGACCAGACGTTTTCCGTCGAAGAAGGCCACGACGCAACAGGCGACCGCCGCGCGGTCCTCCCACGACGACAGCATCCTCGGGATCGCGGCGACGCCCGCGCCCCGCTCGAGCCACTTGACGAGAGCGCCCGGAAATCCGCCCCACGCGCGGATCGCAAGGCCGGAATCCTCGACGAGGACCGGCCGCTCGAGAGACCGCCAGGCGGAGCGCGCCTTCTCCTCGACGACGTCCCCCGGGTCGAGGGCCTGCGGCTCGGGCAGATCGAGCGCGACCGGTTCCACCGAGAACCCCATGCGCCGCGCCTCCTCCGCCTTCTCCGGCCGCGAGGTCACGAACGCGATCGGCGGCATGCGCGGATTGTATGGGGAGGGAGGGACGGACCGGAAAACGGGAAACGGAAACGGGAAACGAGTCTCTCCTTTCGATTCCGGTTCTAGTTGACCGCGGAGTACCGCGGCCGTCTCGCTCCCGTTGGTCGCTCGGCTCCCGATTACCGATTACCGATGCCCGTCGCTCGTCCCGCTACAATCTTCGGAAATGGCCAGCAATAGATCGGTGTGTCCGCGCTGCGGCACGGGTGTGCCCGCCGAGGCGCGGTACTGCCCCTCCTGCGGGGCGTCGACCTCGCGCCTGTCCCCGGGGCAGGTCCTCGACGGCAAGTACGAAATTCTCGAGAAGACCGGCGAGGGCGGGATGGGCGAGGTCTACAAGGCGCGCCACGTCCACCTCGAGGAGATCCGCATCATCAAGGTGATGAAGCCCGACGCGCTCGGCGAGGGCCAGGAGCCACGACGATTCCAGGAGGAGGCGCGGATCGCGACCCTGATCCGGCACCCCAACGTCGCCGCGCTCTACGATTTCTCGCGCCTTCCGGACGGGTCCTTCTACATGGTCTGGGAATTCATCGACGGGGTCACGCTCGAGGAGTGGCTGCGCCGTTACGGGCCGCTGCCCGCTCCCCGCGCGCTCGAGGTGGCCGCTCAGGTCCTCTCCGGCCTCGAAGAGATCCACGCGCAGGGGATCGTCCATCGCGACCTCGCCCCGGACAACATCATGCTTCGGGAGAACCGCGACGGGCGCCTCCTGGCGAAGATCATCGACCTCGGAATCGCGAAGCGAGTCGCCGCGGAAACGCTTCGGATGACCGGCACGGGGATGTTCGTGGGAAAGCTCAAGTACTGCTCTCCCGAACAGGCGGGCGCGCTCCCCGCCGGCCAGGCAGTCGACGGGCGCAGCGACCTTTACTCGTTCGGCATCGTCCTGCACGAGATGCTGACCGGCCGCCCTCCGTTCGAATCCACCACGCCGGAGGGCTACCTCGGCAAACATCTGCACGCCAGTCCGCCGCCGCTCGACACGGCGCGACTTCCGGCGGCGATCGCTCCCGGCCTCGCCGCCGTCGTCACGCGGGCGCTCGAGAAGCAGCGCGACCGCCGCTTTCACGACGCCCGGGAGTTCGCGGCGGCCCTCGCCGCCCTCGCTCCGCCGGGGTCGGGAGGCCCTGATCTCGACGCGACCACCGTGGTACCCCGCGGCGGAGGTGGGATCGGTTGGCTGATCGGCAGCGCGATCGCTCTCGCGGCGGCCGCCGCGGCCTTCGCGTTCGTCCTTCACCGGCCGGGTCCGGCCGCGCGAACGGCGGCTCCGGGGGCGACCGCGGTCCCGATCCCGACCCCCTCTAGCCGCGCGACGGCCGCGGCGCCGCCTCCCGACGAGGTGGTCGTCCAGCCACGGATCATCGAGGAGCCGACGGTCCCCCCCTCGGCGCCCACCGCCCGGCCCGCGCCGGCTTCCTCGCCGCGCCCGGCGGTCCCGACCGCGCCGGCTCTCCGGACCGCCCCGGCGCCGATCGTCTCCCAGCCGGCGCCTGGCGCGAACACTGCCGCGGTGCTCGAGCTTCCGGGGTTGGGCGAGCTCGACGAGAACAAGCTCAGGCAGATGCTGGACGAGTGGACCTCACGGCCGGTCGAGCGCCGCGCCGGCCAGGCGGTTCGTCTCGCCTACGTCGCCAACCAGTGGGTGAAGGCGTACCCCGATCACCGCTTCTCGTCCGAAATCCGCCGGACGCTGCCGACGACGCTGCGAGAGGATTCCGACAGCCTGTGGAGCGGATCCCGCCCCGTCCTTGCCGCCGAGCTCGCCCGCGCGTACCTGCAGCTGTCCTTCGCGCCGCGGGACCCTGAGATGGAGCGCCGCGTCTACGAGACCCCGCAGCGATTCCCGCAGGGCGCGCGGAGGAAACGTCTGCGGAAAGAGTGAAGCTGACAGCTATGAGTTGTCAGTTTTCAGTTTTCAGTTTTCAGCGACCGACGACGGACGGGCCGGATCGAACGCTCAACGCTGAACGCTCAACGTCTCAAAGCCTCTCGCGCCTCGCCGGTGTCACGCCGAGCGTCTCCTCCGGCGAGACCGCCTCGATCACCTTGTACATCGGGACCTGGTTCGAGAGTCCTTTGAGCGAGAAATGGCCCATCTGCGCGACGCGGAAAAGGGAGCGGGTCGCCTCGTAGGTCGCCGGCCCGATGCAGATCTCGCCCGCTCCCGCGACGAACTCTTCCATCCGCGCCGCGACGTTGACCGCGTTCCCGAGGACGGTGTAGTCAACGCGCCGCGCGGATCCGATCTCTCCGACGATCGCCTCTCCCGTGTTCAGCGCGATCCGGACCTGAATCGGCGGCTCGCCGTTGGCGGCCCGTTTCGCGTTCCACTCGGCGACGCCTTCCCGCATCTTAAGGGCGGCGGTGATGGCGCGCGCGGCGTGGTCGGGCTGGTCGATGGGCGCTCCGAAGAAGGCCATGACGGCGTCGCCGATGAATTTGTCAATCGTGCCGTCCTGGGAAAAGATCGCGTCGGAGGAGAGAGTGAAGAACTGGGTGAGCAGCGCCGACAGCTGATCGGGCCCCATCTTTTCGGACCAGGACGTGAAGCCCACGAGGTCCGCGAACAGGATCGTGACGTTTTTCGTTCTCGCGATCTTGAAGGACCCGGTCGCCGAAGCGTCGGCGATGATCTCCTCGACGACCTGCGGCGAGTGGTAGCGCTCGAGCCGGCCGCGGATCCGTTTCTCTTCCGCGACGTGCTCGTGCAGGCGCGCTCGCTCGATCGCCACCGCCGCGAAGTTCGCGAGGGCCGTCAGCAGGTCGAGGTCCTTTTCCGTAAAGGTCCCGACGTGAATCGGTGAATCCACGTGGATCACGCCGATCACCGAATCGCGATTCCACAGGGGAGCGCACATGGCCGAACGGATCTGCTGCATTCGAATCGACATGCCGGCTTCGAACCGCTCGTCCGCCTGGGCGTCGGAGGTCAGCACGGCGACCTTCTGCCGCAGCACCATGTCGACGATCGTCCGCGAGTAAGGCGCCGAGCCGTCCGTCGTCAGGCGGCTCGAAGACTTCATGCGGGTGACACGCAGCTTGAGCACGCCGTTTTCCTCGAGCAGGAGAAAACCCCTGTCGACCGGCAGGTACTCGAAGATCAAGTCCATGACCTTGTCGAGGACCGTCTCGACGTCGTCCGCCGAGATGAGGGTCTTGGCGACCTGCACCAGGATCTCGAACACCTTGTTCTTGTAGGCGACGTCCAGGACCGCTCGCTTCTTGTGGTCTGTCGTCTCCGGCATGAGAGCCGCGGATTTCTCGAGACCGAAGTCGAGGTTGAACTCGGAGATCGGCCGGATGCAGGTCGACGTGGAATCGAGGGTGCGCTTCACCGGCGCCACGGCGGAGGGAATCTCCTGGCGGAGACGCAGCTGGAACGTGCCGATCGACAGCTGGTCGCCGTCGTTGACGACGCTCCTCGGAACGAGCCGCTCGTTCACCTTGACGCCGTTGGTCGACTGGTTGTCGTACACGACCCAGCCCTCGGGCTCGCGCTTCAGGAGGGCGTGCCTCCGCGAGACGGAGAAATCGTTCAGGACGATGTCGTTCTCGTTCGATCGCCCGATCGAAGCCTCGTTCTTGGCGAGGTTGAAGACCTGCGGCCGGCCCTCGGTTTCGTACAGCACCTGCATCATGGGGTGTGTGAATTATAAGAGAGTTGTCGAAACGGGTGCGTGACGCAGAAGGCTCTGAGAATCCTCAGACTCCTCAGACTCTCAACTCTCGACTCTCGACTCTCGACTCTCGAACTTCCCTCGCCTCCCGCCTACCGCCTACCGCCCCAGAGTGAACACGATCCGCACGGTCTTGTGCGCCGCGACGGGGCCCGACCTTCCGCGGGCGGGGCGGTACTGCCAGTGCCGCACGGCCTCGGCCGCCGACTCCGAGAGCCCGAGAGGGAGCCCGCGAAGCACCTGCACGTCCTCGACCCTCCCGTTCTCGCTGATCTGGACGTCCAGAACCACCGTTCCGTCGACGCCGGCGCGCCGGGCCACCTCCGGATAGACGGGATTGACCTTGGACAGAAGCTCGGGAGGCTGGAGCGGCTCGTCCGAGGTCTCCGGCGCCTCCGGACCCGACGGCACCTCATCTTCGGGCGAATCGGAACGGGTCGCCACGGTCGCCGACACGTTGTTGATGGTGACGTTCTTGATCTCCTTCGAGGCGACGGGAGCGATCGGCGGACTCTTCGGATCCGGCGGGACGAGGTCGACCGACGAAGACTCGACGAACGCGAGCCCCGCGTCCGGCGACCGAAAGGCGTAATACGCGTTGTCGACCGCGTAGATCGAGATGGCCGAGCCGCGTTTGAGGCGCCCGGCTCGCGGGCCGAAGGGAAAGGGGGCGAGCCGGACCGTCGCGTCCTCCGCGAGGACACCGAAGACGGGAGAAAAAGAAAGAATCCTGGCCGCCCTCCGCTCCCTCGCCTCCCGGTCCGCGTCGCGCTCGACATTCTCCGACGAGAGAAACCCGGTCGCGCCGCCCGACGTCTTCGCCTGGATCCAGGGGCCCCGGTCCGAGAGGATTGTGATCCGGGTCCGGCTGGGAAGCACCCCGACCACCGGCGATCCCGCGGACGGCTCGCGCCGGAGGTCCGCTCCGTCGACCGTTACTGTGCCGGGAGCGGCGTCGGTGGAAGGAGCGTGCTGCCGCCGCGGCCGGGCGACGACGAGGAGCGCGGCGAGAGCGAGCAGGAGAGCCGCCGCCCCGAGCACGAGTCCCGCGGGACGCGACCATCGCGTCGCCAGGCGCACCGCTCCTCCCGCGCGTCCGTTCAGGACGACCCTCCCATCAGCTCGACCAACAGGGCTTTCTGAGCGTGCAGGCGATTTTCCGCCTGATCGAAGACGGCGGACCGGGCGGAGTCGATCACGTCGGCATCGACCTCCTCTCCTCGGTGCGCGGGCAGACAGTGCAGGAAGATGGCATCGGACGCGGCCAGGGAGAAGGCGCGCGACGTCACGCGGAACGGCTCGAATTGCCGGACCCGCCCGGCGGCCTCGCTCTCCTGACCCATCGAAGCCCAGACGTCGGTGTAGACGGCGCGCGCGCCCGGCAGACCCTCTTCGAGGCTGTGGGTGACGAGGATCGCGCCGCCGGTCTCCGCCGCGGTCTCCCGCGCCCAGGCGACGATGCGGGCGGCCGGCTCGAAGCCCGGCGGCGTCACGACGGCGACGCGGGCTCCGAGCTTGGCGCCCGTCAGGAGCAGGCTGTGCGCCACGTTGTTCCCGTCCCCGATGTAGCAGAGCGGGAATCCGCGCGTTCCGCCGAAGCGCTCGCGGATCGTCAGGAAATCCGCCAGCGCCTGACACGGGTGCAGGAGATCGGATAGACCGTTGATGACGGGGACGCTCGCGTTCTCCGCGAGCCCCTCGACGGTCGCCTGCGCGTACGTCCTCGCCATGATTCCGTCCGCGTAGCGGGAGAGGACACGGGCGGTGTCGGCGATGGGCTCGCCGCGCCCGAGCTGAAGGTCGCGCGAGGAAAGGAACATCCCGAGCCCGCCCAGCTGGAACATCCCCGCTTCGAACGACACCCTCGTCCGCGTCGAGGATTTTTCGAAGATCATCGCGAGAGATTTTCCTGAGAGCGCCGTCCGGTAGGAGCCGGGCGCGGCCTTCATCTTTCCTGCGAGGTCGAGGAGCCCCTCGATCGCCTCGGGCGCCCAGTCGTTCTCGTTGACGTAGTCCCGTTTGGTTTTCATGGCCTCTTTTCCCGGATCAGGGTGCCCGTCTTTCCATCCAGCGCCTCCGGAAGCGTTTCCGCCCGTGCGATCAAGACCTCCCGTCCGCCGGCCTCGATATACCGGATCGCCGCGTCGATCTTAGGTCCCATGCTGCCGGGCGGGAATTGTCCCTCCGCGAGCAGCCGGCGCGCCAGCGCGACGTCCATCTGGGACAGCGGCTCCGCGGTGGGCTTCCCGAAGTCGCGGGAGACGCGATCGACTCCCGTCAGGATGATGAAGAGATCGGCGGAGAGGCTGGCGGCCAGCATCGAGGCCGAGTAGTCCTTGTCGATGACCGCCTCGACTCCGCGGACCTCTCCTTCCTCCGTGAGGACGACGGGAATGCCCCCTCCCCCGGCCGCGATCACGATGTATCCCCGATTGACGAGCGAAGCCGCGACGTCGACGCCCCGGATGGATCGCGGCTTCGGCGAGGCCACCACCTTCCGCCACCCGCGCCCGGCGTCCTCGACCATCGTCCAGCCGTCGATCTCCTCGTGGAGCGCGGCTCGCTCGCGGGTGAAGAACGGGCCTATCGGCTTCGACGGCTTCAGAAACGCCGTGTCCGCCGCATCGACCTCCACGGACGTCACGAAGGTCGTGACCTCCTTGCGATAGCCGGCGCGCGGCAGCTCGTTGGCGAACGCGAGCTCCAGAAGAAAACCGATCGAGCCCTGCGTCTGCGCCACGCACACGTCCAGCGACTGCGCCGGGATGCGATCCGAGGCGCAGTCCGCCTGGATCAGCAGGTTTCCGACCTGCGGGCCGTTTCCGTGCACGACGATCAGTTCGTACCCGCGCGCCAGGATCGGCAACAGCCTTCGGACCGCCTCTCGCGCCCGCGCGAGCTGCTCCGATGTGGTGCCGGAATCTTCCGGCGGAAGCAGCGCATTTCCCCCGAAGGCGACCACCGCGAGAGGTCGTACGAAGGAGAAAAACCGGGACGTCATGAAGACGGGACGGGGGCCGGGAATCGGAAATCGGGAATCGGGAATCGACAGGAGAGGCTGGCGATACAAGTCGCTTCGGGCTTTTCTCGTTTCCCCACACCCCAGCCGCCCCCCCGGGCGCCGTGAGAGGTGGCAAAAGCGTGGGATACGGCAGCAGGGTGAGCGCGGGCCTTCGATTCCCGATTACCGATTCCCGATTCCCGATTTTTTTCGTTTCCCGATTCCCGAGTCTTTTTCCTCACACGTCCTCCCGCACCAGCGGCATGGCCATGCAGCGCGGGCCTCCGCGGGCGCGGGAGAGCTCGTGCGCGGCCAGCCGGATGACGGCCTTCTTTCCCGGCTCGAGCTCCGACCGCCCGAGGAGCAGGTCCGCCTCGTCGATGACGGCATAGCCCGCGCGCGCCAGCTCTTCGACGGTCTTCACGTTCCTGTCGTAGAGAAGGATGAGGCCCGGCGCCATGGCGAACGCGTTGGCCCCGTCCGTCCATTGCTCGCGGCGCTCCGCGATCGGATCCTCCCCGCCGCACCGGATCGGCTTCAAATCGATCTTCGCTCCCTTCAGCGCCGAGAGCAGATCCTTCTCGGCGGTCCAGGTGACCTCCCGGTTCGTCAGGTCGCACTCGTAGACGTCCGCCTCCTCGGCTCCTCCGGGGCAGATCATCGGCCCGTAGAGCAGGCACTCGTCGGCGGAGATCATCGTGAACACCGTGTCGAGGTGCATGTAAGACCGGGCGGGCGGGACGGCGACGACGAAGATCCGCTTGATGGGCGACTTCCTGGCCTTCAGCGTCTCCGTCAGCCTCTCGATGGTCGTCTTCTCGGTACGCTCCGAGTAGCCGATGGCCAGGACGTCATCCCGGAGCACGAGGACGTCTCCGCCTTCGAGCGTCGGCCGCATCCGGGCGTAGGAGGTGGGACGTCCGTAGTCCGCCGAAAACTCCTCGAACCAGAAAATCCCGTCCGGCCGCGCGAACCGCGGGTGGTACTGGAAGATGTAGCCCGAAAGGAGGGGCTCCCGCAGCCGCGCGGCGGTCGCCATCGACGCCCGGATGGCGCGGTCGCCCACGACGACGAGCGGGTCGCGCTGGAAGAACCAGTTCGGGATCGGAGCGAGCCAGTACAGGTCGGACGCGGAGACCGCGACGTCCTTCTCCGGCTTCTCGAATCCCGTCACGAGCGCGGCGGCGAGCGCGGCGGGCGCGAGGTCCCTCAGGCGGTAGTCCATGTCGGGCCCCCAGCCGAGGCGGCTCCCCAGGTCTCCGAGAACGGCGTCGCGATTCTCCTTCACCGCGAGCACCTGCGCTAAGAGGGCCTGCGCGTCCAGGACCTCCTCGGCCACGAACCCGAGCACCTGCTGGAACCGGCGGTGCTCCTCGCGCGCGCGGGCGCCATAGAGGATGTCGTCGAACAGCAGCTCCTCCATCATCGCGGGGATCATGCGATCGATTTCGGGGCCCGGCAGGTGCACCAGGACGGAAGACAGCCTCCCGATTTCGGACGTGACTCGGAGCATGGGGGAAAGAAGCTATCAGGCTCTCGGCCGACGGCCGAGAGCGTAGTCAGTTTTCAGTTGTCAGTGTGGAGTTTCGTCGGAGTCGCGTCCGGCGCGAGCCTCACACTCAAGACTGATAACTGATAACTGACAACTGATAACTAACTTGGCGGCAACAGTGTCACCGACGCGACCGTCTCCAGCTTCTCGAGGCTCTCCTCTGCGCCTTCCGCGATGCCGGACAGCTTCTCGGAGAAGCGGCCGAGCGCCTTGGACGCCTCGTCGTACTGCTTCTGCGTGTTGGAGAGATGCACGCGCACCTTCGAAAAAGGATCTTCCACGCGTCCCCAGAGGCGCGTCAGATCGGAGAGGCGCTCCTGGATCTCCAGCGCGCTGCGCTCCAGCTCCATGCCCTTCATGCCGAGCGCCACCGTCGCGAGATACGCGTAGAGAAGCCGGGGGGAAACGGGGAAGACCTTTCTCTCCATCGCGTAGTCGGCGAGCCCCTGCCCTTCGGGCTCCTCGCCCACGATCTCGCAGTAGATCGCCTCCGCCGGGATGTACATCAGGGCAAAATCGAACGTCCCCGCCTCGGGCCGGATGTAGCGCGTCCGGATCGCGTCGACGTGCCGGCGGACGTCCGCGGCGAAATCCCGGTGGGCGCGGCGGCGGTCGGGCTCCTCCGCCGCTTCCCGCGCGCGGCGGAAGTTCTCGAGGGGGAACTTGCTGTCGACCGGCACGATGCGGTCCCCGACGAAGATGGCGGCGTCGACCACCACGTTGTCCGGAAAGCGGTACTGCATCTCGAACCCCTGGGCGGGCAGGACCTGCCGGAGCGTCTGCTCCAGAAACGCCTCGCCGAGCGCGCCGCGCAGCTTCGGAGGCTTTAAGAGGTCCTCGAGCCGCGTCACGTCGCCCGCGAGCTTCTCGATCTTCTGCGAGGCCTCGTAGATCTGTCCCATCCGCTGGCCGACGTCCTGGAGAAGGCGGCCCGACGCTCCCAGGTGGTCGGTTAGATTCTTCTGGCCGTCCACGAGGCGCTGCTCGACTCCGGAGACCCGCTCTTCGACGGAGCGGCGCAGCTCGTCGAACCTCCGATCGAGAGACGACGACGCCCCCCGTGCGGCCGCGGAGTCCGCGAGAAGGACGTCCAGGCGCGTGGACGCCTCGCGCGACCGCGAGAGCAGGGCCAGGGCCGCCGCGGCAACCGCGATCGCACCGGCCACGAGAAGAACAATCGTGAAAGTGGTCATCGACTGTCACGATAGTCAGGGGGGATGGACAGATGAGGTCCGAGCGAGGGGAAACGGAGCCGGGAATCGGGAGCCGAGCGACCAACGGGAGCGAGACGGCCGCGGTACTCCGCGGTCAACTAGATCGGGAATCGGGAATCGAAAGCGGGAAACCGGAAACCGGAAACCGGAAACCGGAAACGGGAAACGGGAAACGGGAAACGGGAAACGGGAAACGGGAAACGAAGGAAATACAGGAAACGGGCGGGCGTCGCGTAAATCCGGCGCCTTCGTTCTCACGCCCTTCGCCCTTCGCCTGCCCGCCCGGCGCCCTTCCTCGCCCCCCGGCCTCCCCCCGTCCCGTGGCACAATTGACCCATGGTCGACGTCCCGAAGTCCCAGCGCCTTCCTCAGGAGGATCGGGAGGTCGATTACCTGCTTTGCCAGCAGTGCGGCACGCCCTGCTACGTGTTCGAGATGGACGGCAGCCGGATCGTCGAGGCCACCTGCCTCGTGTGCGGCAACGACGAAATCAAGCAGTTCAACCTGGGAGAAGACGCGGGCAGTGACGACTGAGGGATACGGCAGCCCGCTCGTGAGCCGGTACGCCTCGGCGGAGATGTCGGCGGTCTTCTCTCCCCGGTTCAAGTTCGAGACCTGGCGGCGGCTCTGGCTGTGGCTCGCCGAGGAGGAGAAGCGGCTGGGGCTCCCGATCACCGACGAGGCCATCGCCCAGATGGCGTCCCGGATCTCCCCGGTCGATTTCGAGGCGGCCGATCGGGAGGAGACCCGGACGCGGCACGACGTCATGGCGCACGTCCGCGTCTTCGGCGCCGCGGCCCCCGCCGCGCGCGGGATCATTCACTGGGGCGCCACCTCCGCGTACGTCACGGACAACGCCGACCTCATCCAGATGCGCGAGGCGCTGCGACTCGTCGAACGGCGGCTCACCGCCGTCCTGCGCCGGCTCCGCGGCTTCGCCCTCGAGCACCGGAGCCTGCCGACTCTCGCGTACACCCACTACCAGCCGGCGCAGCCCACGACCGTCGGAAAACGGGCGGCCCTGTGGGCGAGCGATCTCCTGATGGACCTCGAAGCGGTGCGGACGGCCGGCGCGGACCTCCGTTTTCTGGGCGCCAAGGGCGCGACCGGAACTCAGGCGTCCTTTCTCCTCCTCTTCGACGGCGACTCGCGCAAGGTCGAGGACCTCGACCGCGCCCTCGCGGGGCGGGCCGGCTTCGCCCGCCGCCAGTCCGTCTCCGGCCAGACCTACTCGCGAAAACAGGACGACCGGGTCGTCCACGCGCTCTCCGGCGCCGCGCAGTCCGCGCACAAGATCGGGACCGACCTGCGCCTGCTCCAGCACGACGGCGAGCTCGAGGAGCCGTTCGAGGCGGCGCAGATCGGCTCGTCCGCGATGCCCTACAAGCGCAATCCGATGCGCGCCGAGCGCGTCTGCTCGCTTGCGCGGCACGTCATCGCCCTCTCTCTGGACACGGCGATGACCGCCTCCACCCAGTGGCTCGAGCGGACCCTGGACGACTCCGCCAACAAGCGGATCGCGATCCCCGAGGCGTTTCTCGCCATCGATGGAGTCTTGATCCTCCTCGAAAACGTCTTCTCCGGCCTCGTCGTGCACGCGGAGGTGTGCCGCCGGCGGCTCTCCGCCGAGCTCCCCTTCCTCGCGGCGGAGGACGTCCTGATGGAGGCGGTCCGGCGAGGCGGCGACCGGCAGGAGCTCCACGAGAAGCTGCGCGTCCACGCCCGCGCGTCGGCCGAAAAGCGCGCCGCCGACGGCGCCCCCGCGGACCTGCTCGACCGCATCGCGAAAGACGGCTCGTTCGGGCTCGACGCGGCGAACGTGGCCGCCGCCGCGGATCCCGCGAGGCTGGTCGGCCGCTCCGCCGAGCAGGTCGAGATCTTCGTGCGGGAGGAGCTCGACCCCGCCCTCGCCGGCCTGCCGGACGCGGTGCCCGCGGAGGTCCGCGTTTGAAGTCCCGCGCGGGCGCCCTGCGCTTCCGCCGTCTCCCGGTTTTCGCGGCGGCGCTGGCGCTCGCCGCCGGTCTTTTCCAGGCGTGCTCGTCCTCGCGCCCTCCGGTCTCGGCGCCCACCGCTTCGACGGCGGAGGCGAGGCCCTCCTGGATCGAAGAGGGCGTCGCGTCCTGGTACGGCGGCAACGACGGGTTCGAGGGAAAGCCGACGGCCTCCGGCGAGATCTACGACTCCTCCCGGTTGACCGCGGCCCATCGCCAGCTTCCGCTCGGGACCGTGCTGGACGTCACGAACGTCGACAACGCGCGCACGGTGCGCGTGCGCATCAACGATCGGGGCCCGTTCGTCAAGGGGCGCATCATCGATCTGTCGCGCGCGGCCGCGCAGGAGATCGGGATCGTGGGCACGGGGACCGGAACCGTGCGCCTCGCGCTCGTCGCCCGTTCGGCGGAGACCGAGGCCCTCTCGCCGACCGGGAAATGGTCCGTCCAGGTCGGCTCCTTCTCGGAAGCGGATCGCGCGCAACGGCACGCCGATCGCGTGCGTTCGACCGGCCGGCCCGTCTACCTCGAGCCCTTCCGCGGGCTCTCGCGCGTGAAAGTCGGCCCGTTTGATTCCCGGCGCGAGGCGGAAGACACGCTCGCGCATCTCGAGGGCCAGGGCTTCGAAGGAATCGTCACGTCGGTTCGTTGAGGAAGTTGAGCGTCGAGCGTTGAGCGTTTTCGGGAAGAGGAGGAAAGCCGTGAAGCTCGCCCGCGCACTTTCGATGTCTGCCGCCATGGTTGTGACCGCCTCTGTGCTCGCCTCTCCGCTGCCGGTCAAGAAGACCGCGCTCGTGACGATTCCGGCCACGTTCACCGTGGACGCGCCGCCCCAGAAGGTCTGGGACGCCCTGGTCTCCGCCGACGGCTTCGGGACGCTCACCGGGTTCCACGCGACCGGCGGCGCGAAGTCGTTCACGAAGATCGGAGACGCCGTTCCCGCGCAGGTGTGGTCGGATTCCGGGCGCCTCGTCGTCACTGAGCTCGTGTCCGGAAAAGAGCTGCGCGTGACGTGGGAACCGGCGAAGGGACACTACCTGTGCTCGAAGCGAATCGTTCTGTCCCCGGCGGGCGCGGGGACCTCGCTCGAGTACTGGGACCGGTACACCGACGATCAGCCGAATGCGGACGAGACCGCGCGGCAGGTCGCGGCGGAGACCGAGAAACAGATCGCGGCCTTCCGAGCGCTCGTCGCAAAATAGCGGGCGCCCGGGGGTTCGCCGGCTACGGCGGGCCGCCCGCCGTGAGCCGCTCGTAGTCTTCCGGCGTATCGACGTCGAATCGCGCCTCCGGCAGGTCGAGCGGGACGGCCTCCCCGGCGTGGGCCCTCAGGATTTCTCGCGCGCCGTGATCCGAGGACAGCGCCCGGAGATCGTCGAAGAACCTCGCTGCGAAGAGTGCCGGCACGCCGAGCTCGCTTCCGTGGAGGCAGGCGACGAGCGGCCGCCCGCTCGATTCCCGGGTCGCGATAAGCCGGTCGATGGTCGCCGCCGTCACCAGGGGCTGGTCGGCGAGGAGAACGACGGCCGCAGACGGCGCAGGGCTCTCGTCCGCGACCGCCGCGATTCCCGCCGCAAGCGACGAGCCGAGTCCCGACTCCCAGTCCCCGTTTTCGACGATCCGCACGGGAAGTCCTTCGAGAACCGCCCGGGCGGACTCCGCTCCGAACCCCAGGACCACGGCGACGCGGTCGGCGTGGGAGGCGAGCGCCTCCTGCGCGAGGCGGCGCAGCATGGTCGAGCCGCGCCACGGGAGAAGGGCCTTGGAGCGTCCCATCCGGCTCGAACGGCCGGCGGCCAGGATGACGGCGGCGGTGACGTCCGATCCGGCGGTCAACCCCGGTCCCTGGGCTCCCGGGAAACGCGCGCCTCGTCTGAATCCGGAATCGGCGTCTCGGGCGGCGAGGAGGCATCAATGGGCGTCTCGCGCGCCCAGGACGCGGCATGGATCGGTGTCTCGCGCGCCGACAGGGGGCCTCCTGAGCCCCCCGAGAGCGCGGCGGAGATTTCCGCGACGATCGCGACCGCGATCTCCTTCGGCGTCTCCGACGCGATGTCGAGGCCGATCGGCGTCACGACGCGGAGCGGGCGGGACGCGCCGCCGGACAGCGACCGCGCGGCCTGGAGAATCTGGCCGCCGCGGCGCTTCGGGCCCAGAAGTCCGAGGTAGCCGAGCTCCAGGGGCAACAGAGCGGCGGCCCACTGGACGTCGCGCTCGATGTTGTGCGTCATGATGACGGCGGCCGTCCGGCGATGCGGCGCGGGAAGAAGCGGCGCGACGTCGGAGCCCGCCGGGACGAGCTCGACGCGCGCGCCAGGAAACCGGTCCGGCAGCGCCCAGGCGGGCCGGTGATCCGCCACGACGACCGACCAGTCGAGGTCGGCCGCGAGTCGCGCGAGCGGCACGGCGTCCTCACCCGCCCCGCACAGAAGGAGCCGGATCCTGGGAGAGACGCGGGCGAAGGCGACGCGCGCCTCGCCGACGCTCTCGATCCCGGGCGCGTCGCCGCTGGCGAGACGCTCCCCGGCGCGACGGACGATTGCCTTCGGGACGGCGACCGTCGCCGAGAGGACGCCGTCGCGTGCGACGAGGGCGCGTCCGCCCTCCGGCCAGCGGGGCTCCGTCCCGGAGGGATCTCCGGACTGTCCGCCGCAGAGAGTCACGATCGTCGCGTCCTCGGAGACTTCGGCGACGTCCGAAAAGAAGCGGGCGGTTCGAGCGAGGTCCTCCCCCGAGAGAGGCTCGATCCAGATGCGGACCACTCCCTGGCAGCCCATCCCGAGTCCCCACACGACGTCGTCGGGATCGCGCGTGTCGTACGTCGCGAGCTCCGGGCGGCCGCTCGCGAGCGCGCGCAGGGCGCGTTCCACGACGTCCGCCTCGAGGCAGCCGCCGGAGAGGAGTCCCTCCCGGACGCCAACTTCCGAGACGGTCATCCACGCGCCGGGCCGGCGGTAGGCCGAGCCCTCGGTCGCCACCACGGTCGCGAGCGCGATCGGGCCACCGCGGCCGAGCCGCCGCGCGAGAGCCGACCACTCGCTCATCGAGGGCCCCCGCGCAGGAAAGGCTGTCCCGTCACAGGAGCTTGTCCGGCGTGATGGGAAGGTCGCGGATCCGGCGTCCGGTCGCGTGATACACGGCGTTCGCGACGGCCGCGGCGGCGCCGGTGATGCCGATCTCTCCGACGCCGCGGCAGCCGAGCGTGTTGATCACGGGGTCGGGCTCTCCGACGAAGGACACGTCGATCGATCCGATGTCCGCGTTGACGGGCACCGGATAGTCCGCCAGGTTGTCGTTGACCGGCCGCCCGGTGCGCCGGTCGTAAACGGTGTGCTCCATCAGCGCCATGCCGATGCCCATCGTGACGCCGCCCAGGACCTGGCTGCGGCTGGTCTTCGGGTTCAACACGCGGCCGATGTTCATGACGGACACCCAGCGGGTCGTCTGGACCCTCGGCAGGAGCGGATCGATCTTGACCTCGCAGAAGTGCGCGCCGAAGGAGTGGATGGCGTACTTCTTCGTCTTCTCGTCCTCGAGAGCGACCATCGCCTGCGCCTCGACGGCCTCTTCGCCCGACATCCGGACGAGCTCCTCGAGAGCGACGCCGGCGTTCGACGCGCTCGACAGGCGCCCGTTGGACAGCGAGAGGTCTTCCGGACGTGCGCCGGACAGCGGCGACCTCGGATCCTTCGCCGCGATCGACCCGAGCTTCGTCTTCATCTTCGCGGCGGCCTGGACGATCGCCTCGGAGACGCTCGCGGTAGAGTTGGAGCCGCCCGAGACCGGGGCTTCGGGGAAGTCGCTGTCGCCGAGCTCGAACGTGACTCGCTCGACCGGAAGCCCGAGAGCGTCCGCGGAAACCTGCGTGAAAATCGTGTACGCGCCCGTCCCGAGGTCCTGCGTCGCCGCCCGGACGAGCGCGCGTCCGTCGCGCGTCAGCCGGATGATCGCCGACGCCGGCCAGCGGTTTCCCGGGTAGACCGCCGTCGCCATGCCCCACCCGACGAGAAGGCTCCCGTCCCGCATCGAGCGGGGCTCCGCCGTGCGGCGCTGCCATCCGAAGCGCTCCACACCTAGGGCATAGCACTCCTTGAGGCGCTTGGAGGACCAGGGCTTGCCGTCGGACGGATTCGTGTCCGCATGGTTTCGGAGGCGCAACTCCACCGGGTCCATTTGGAGCGCGACGGCGAGCTCGTCCATCGCGCACTCGATCGCGAAGGTCCCCGGGCTCTCTCCCGGCGCGCGCATGAAGGTCGGCGCCGCCACGTTGACCCGCACGAGACGTTGCGGGATGTCCGCGTTGGCGCACGCGTACAGCATCGCGCTGGTGCTCTTGCCGCAGGGCTCGATGTAGTCGGTGACGGGAGACGTGGAGGAGGTCGATTCGTGACGGATCGCCGTCAGCTTCCCGTCCGGCCCCGCGGCCAGCGCGAGCTTCTGAACGGTCGGCGGCCGGTGCCCGACGGACGTGAACATCTGCGCGCGGGAGACGACCAGGCGAACCGGCCGCCCCGCCGCCTTCGCTCCCATCGCCGCGAGGAACGTATGAGGCCACTGCGAGCCCTTGCATCCGAAACCGCCGCCGACGTACGGGCACACGACGCGCACGTTCTCTTTGGGGACTCCGAACGCCCTGGCGAGGGTCGCGCGGGTCCCGATGACCGCCTGCGTCGCGTCCCAGACCGTCAGCCGCTCTCCCCGCCACTCCGCGACGGTCGCGGAGAGCTCCATCGGATTGTGCGTCTCGACCGGCGTCGTGTAGGTCTGCTCGACCTTCGCCACACCGGGAACCGCGAGCGCCGCGGCGGCGTCGCCCCGCGAGTGCTGGACGTCACGGCCCATGTTCTTCTTCGGGTAGGTCGCCGACGCGCCGGCATCCTCGATCTCGAGGACAGGCTTCTCTTCGCGGTAGTTCACCTTCAGAAGCGCCGCCGCGCGCCGCGCCTGGTGGACCTTCTCGGCGATGACGAGGGCGATGTACTGCCCGGCGAAATGGATTTCCTCCCCCGAGAAAGGCGGCAGGTCCTCGCCCGCGTGGCCGCCCGAGGGAGCGCCTTCCTTCAACGACTTCAGCTTAGGGGCGTTGGCGGACGTCAGCACCGTGATGACGCCGGGCACGCGGCTCGCGGCGGCGGTGTCGATCGAGACGACGCTTCCGCGGGCGATCGTGCTCTGTACGGCGATCGCCTGCGCGAGGCGATTCGGGCGAAACTCCGCGGCGTATTTCGCCGCTCCGGTGACTTTCGCGCGGCCGTCGACGCGGTCGATGGGCTGTCCGACGGCGGCGGTCATGCGACCGTCGAGGGCGGCGGCGGTCATGCGACCGACAGGGCGGCCGCGGTCGCGAGCGCGCGAGCGAGCGTGCGTTTGGCGAGCTCGACCTTGAATGCGTTGTGCTGGCGCGGCCGGGCGCCGGAAAGCGCCGCTTCCGCCGCCGCCTTCCACGCCGCCTCGCCGGCGGTCGCGCCCATCAGCGCCTTCTCGGCTTCGGCGGACCGCCAGGGCTTCGTCGCGATCCCGCCGAGCGCGACCCGCGCCTGCCGGATCGTGCCGCCGGCCACGTCGAGGGCCACGGCGGCGGACGCGAGCGCGAACTCGTAACTCGCCCGGTCGCGCATCTTCAGGTAGTGCGAGCGCGCGAGCCAGCCGTCTCCGGGCAGGTCGACGGCGGTGATGAGCTCGCCGTGCGCGAGAACGGTCTCCCGCGCCGGGTCGTCTCCGTACGACACGTAGAAGTCGGAGAGCGGGATCTGCCGCTCCGTCCCGTCTTCGCGCCGCGTCCGCACCACGCCGCCGAGCGCGGCGAGCGCCACCGGCATGTCGCCCGGAAACGTCGCGATGCACTTGTCGCTCGTGCCGAGCAGCGCGTGGATCCGGTTGTACCCGTCGAGCGCGGCGCACCCGCTCCCCGGCTCCCTCTTGTTGCACGGCGAGTGAACGTCGCGAAAATACTGGCACCGCGTCCGCTGGAGAAGATTTCCTCCGGTGGTGGCCATGTTGCGGATCTGGGCGGACGCGCCGGCAAGAATCGCCTCGGACAAAACCGGATACCGGCGGCGGATCACGGGGTCCTTCGCGAGGTCGCTGTTCCGCACCAGCGCGCCGACGCGGATCCCGCCGCCTTTGAGTGGCTCGATCCGCGTCAGGTCCAGCGTGTTGATGTCGACGAGCCGTCCGGGATGGACGACTTCGAGCTGCATGAGATCGACAATGGTCGTGCCGCCGCCCAGAAACGCGGCGCGCGGGTCCCGGGAGACCGCGGCGACGGCTTCCTTCGGGCTCGAGGCGCGGCTGTAGGTGAACGGCGTCATGCCGGACCTCCCTTCCCGGCGCCTCGCGCTTCCTGGACCGCGGCCACGATGTTGGGATACGCGCCGCAGCGGCAGATGTTGCCGCTCATACACTCGCGAATCTCCGCCGGATCGGAGGGGCAACCTTCGGAAAGAAGACCGACGGCGGACATGATCTGGCCCGGCGTGCAGTATCCGCACTGGAAGCCGTCATGCTTCAAGAACGCCGCCTGCACCGGGTGGAGGTCGCTCCCCTTCGCCAGGCCCTCGATCGTCGTCACCGCCCGGGCTCCGCCCGCCGCGACCGCCAGCGTGAGACAGGAAAGCACCCGGCGTCCGTCGATCAGAACCGTGCAGGCCCCGCACTGGCCGTGGTCGCAGCCTTCCTTGGTGCCCGTCAGAGCGAGGTCTTCGCGCAGAGCCTCGAGAAGCGTGACGCGGGGATCGAGCATCAGCTTGCGCTCCACGCCGTTGACGCGGAGCGACACGGGGATCGCCCCCGCGCCGGCCGCGCCTCCGGTGCCGATCGGGCCGCCCGTCCGCGCGACGCGCGCTCCCGCGGCGGCCCAGCCGAGAACCGGAACGGCCCCGATCGACACGCCGATGAACGTCCGGCGGTCGAGTCCGTCGGAAGCGGCCGCGTCGGTTCTCGCTTCGACGGTGTCTTCGCGCCCTTCCTGCCTCTCGTCCTCGTGCGGTGGTCCCGTCACGGTTCCCCCTTCCGTCTTCGGCGCGAAAGCCCGAATTCGACGGGCCACAGCCGCCACCCCAGGAAAAGTTCTACCACTCTTCTCCGACGAGCTGAAGGGTGTCCCTGAGCATGCGTCACGTCACAGGCCCGTGGGGGATCATCGAGCGCCCTTTTCGGAGCGCCGAGATCGGCCGCACCCTCGAAGCGAAGGTCAGGCATCGCGCCCTCCGCAGTCCGGATGTGGGCGGGCACCCGCTCATGCTTCTCTGGTTCTGGTGGCGCGAGCCACGATCGTCGGCTCCGTCCGGCGGGGAGCGACCGCGGCGCCCGTCGCGCGTTCGTACGCTCGCAGGAGACGCGCGAGTTGCCTTCTTTCCAGAACAAGCCGCTTTGTCAGGCCCCAGGGACTCCGGCCCCTCTGGTACTTGAAGTCCACCCACCTTCTGGCGGGAGCAGAGTGCCGGAACGTTTCCCAGAGCATCGGCAGATAACCGCCGTCGGGGGTGAGCCCGACGATGTGCCTGACACTGATCCGCTCGGGGTCGCTGCCTCGAAAACGGTAGGTGATCCGAAGCGATCGGCGGTTGCACTGGCACTTGCGGAGCAGAAGCCGCTGGTCCCAGCCGCTCGGAGCCAGCTCATCCCAGATGAAGGCCGCGACGCTTCGAGAGCCGCAAACGGCCGGCCAGGTCGGCCTCTCACCGCACGAGAGGCATTGCCACCAGTATCTAGCCACGGAGCCCATCCGCCGTGCGCTCGAGCGCCGCACGCGCCGATTCCATCATGTCCGCCTCCCTTTCGCCTTCCGACGCCCGCCCTCGTGGGCGAGCAACCATTCCTTCAGCGGCAACCCTCCGCCGTATCCCGTCAGCGAGCCTCTGCTACCCACCACGCGGTGGCAGGGAATCACGATCGCGATCGGGTTCGCTCCGTTTGCCGCGCCCACGGCCCGGAACGCAGCCGGCCTCCCGATGCGCCGGGCGAGCTCACCGTACGTCGTCCGCTGCCCGAACGGGATTTTCACGAGCTCCTCCCAGACGCGGCACTGAAAAGCCGTTCCGGCCGGCGCGAGCCGCAGGTCGAACGCGGTCCGCCGCCCCTCGAAATACTCCGAGAGCTGACGGCGCACCACGTCGCACGGCGTGCTCCCGTGGCTCTCCGTCCGAGTCTCGGAGGCGGAACCGCGAAACTCCAGGCGCACGAGCGACCCTTCGGCGTCGACGGCAGCCCGGAGGAGACCGACGCGTGTCGCGAACTCTTCCTCGAACGTTTCGCCTGTTCCTTCTGCGATCGAGGATCTCATTGCATTGCCCTCCTCCTCCTCCGGGGGCTCTCTCAGGCGTCGTACCTCAACGCCGCCGGGCGGCGACGCGGAACGGAAACGAAGGTTGACCGCGCGCCCTTCCGGAAATCGCATTCTGAGCTATCACCGATCCGTTGTGGGCTGCCGGCTCGACCGGCCGGCCGAATCGTGGCTCGAGGCGCGTCAGAGATGCGATCCGGCGCGGCGACCTCTCCTTCGCCCGGATAAGATCCGGCGCCGGGAGGGACACCCATCTCCACTCTGATCGTCGGGCAGCGGCAGGTCACGCGCCTTCTTCCGATGGATCGCTGCATCTCGCTTATGGAGAGCGTCCTCGCGTCCCTTTCGCGCGGAGAGACCCTCCTCCCCCTGCGGTCGATCCTGTGGCTCCCCGGAAAGACGGGCGGGCTCGGCCTCATGCCGGCGTTTCTCGGCCAGGAGAGGGCGCTCGGGGTCAAGGTCGTCACGTTTTTCCCGGCGAACGAAGGCACCGCCCGCGATTCGCATCAGGGCGCCGTCCTCCTCTTCGACGCCGAGACGGGCAGCCTGGCCGCCATCCTCGACGCGACCTCGATCACGGCGATCCGAACGGCGGCCGTCTCCGGCGCCGCCACCCGGGCGCTGGCGCGCGAGGACGCGGCCGATCTCGCGATCGTCGGGTCGGGAGTCCAGGCGAGGACGCACCTCGAGGCCATGCTCGCGGTGCGGCCCATCCGCAGCGTCCGCGTCGCGAGCCGGAACCCCGGGCACGCCGCGCTCTTCGCGCGCCGCGAGTCCGCGCGGTGGAACATCTCGGTCGAGCCCTCCCGTTCCGTCCGCGAGGCCGTGCTCGGCGCGGAGATCGTGTGCGTCGCGACCTCTTCGCGCGAGCCGGTGCTCGCGGGAGAGTGGCTGGCGCCCGGATCGCACGTCAACGCGCTCGGGTCGAGCGTCGCTTCGGCGCGGGAGCTCGACACGGAGGCCGTCCGGCGTTCGAGGTTGTACGTCGACCGGCGCGAGTCCGCGTCGAACGAGGCGGGAGACTTCGTGATCCCGAGGAACGAAGGCGCGATCGGCGAGGAGCACATCGTCGCGGAGATCGGCGACGTTCTCACCGGGAACGCGCCCGGCCGCGGATCCGCCGGCGAGATCACCCTCTTCAAATCCGTGGGCCTCGCCGTCGAAGACGTCGCCTGCGCGCGGTTTCTCGCGGACCGCGCCCGGCGCGAGCCGGACGTCGTGGAGCTCGACCTCGGGGGCGCGCGCGATGCGGCCGATTGAGCCCATCGCGATTGAGAACATCCGTTCCGCGAGGGAGCGCATCGCCGATGCGATCCTCCGGACGCCGCTCGTTCCGCTCGCCGCGGACGTCCCCGGCGGCGAAATCTGGCTGAAGCTCGAAAACCTGCAGCCGATCGGGTCGTTCAAGCTGAGGGGCGCCGCCAACGCGATGCGCCTCGCCGCCCCGGGCTCCCTGCGCGGCGGCGTGGTCACGGCGAGCGCCGGCAACATGGCGCAGGGCGTCGCCTGGAACGCGCGGAGGATGGGCGTCCCCTGCACCGTGATCGTCCCCGAGCACGCGCCCGCCACCAAGCTCGCGGCTATCGAGAGGCTCGGCGGAAAGATCGTGAAGCTCTCCTTCGACCGGTGGTGGCAGACCGTCATCGACCACGGCCATCCCGACGTCCCCGGCTTCTTCGTGCATCCCGTCAGCGACCCCGCCGTCATCGCGGGCAACGGAACGATCGGGCTCGAGATCCTCGAAGACCTGCCGGACGCGGCGTCGATCCTCGTGCCGTACGGCGGAGGCGGCCTCTCCTGCGGGATCGCGTGCGCCGTGCGCGGCTCGGGCTCCGCCGCGAAGGTCTGGGCGTGCGAGGTCGAGACGGCGGCGCCGTTCTTTCACTCGCTCGCGGCGGGACAGCCCGTCGAGACGGACTATCACCCGAGCTTCGTCGACGGGATCGGCGCGCGGACCCTGCTCGAGGAGATGTGGCCGCTCGCGCGCGCGGTCCTCGCCGGCTCCCTCACCGCGTCGATCGAGCAGGTCGCGGCGGCGGTCCGCATGTTAGTCGAGCGAGCCCGGGTCGTCGCCGAGGGCGCGGGCGCGACCCCGCTGGCGGCCGCTCTCGCAGGAAAAGGGGGACCGGGAAAGCTCGTCTGCGTCATCTCAGGCGGCAACATCGACTCGAAGAAGCTGGCCGAGATTCTGGCGAGCCCGGGGGGATAAAGGTCTCAGCTGTCAGCTATCAGCTCTCAGCGACTCTCGACTCTCAACTCTCGACTCCCAACCCTTCTTCCTCTCCTCCAGCTCCTCCAGGGTCTTCGGCCAGTCGCCGCGCAGCAGTTGCGAGAGCGCCCGGTCGGCCAGCAGCTTGCCGCCCGTCTGGCACGTCGCGCAGTAGTTGGACTCGTTTTCCGCATAGACAATGCGCTGCACGGGGGACCCGCAGTCCGGGCACGGCTTCCCGTAGCGGCCGTGCACCGCCATCCCGTCGCGAAACGCGGTCACCTTCTCCGGAAAGGCGCGCGCGGCGTCCGCGACAAACCGCTCGGTCCAGGAGGAGAGCACGGCGACCGTCGCGTCGTGCAACCTCGACGTCTCCTCCGGCGTGAGCCGCGACGTGAGCCTGACGGGCGAGAGCCGGGCCCGATGCAGGATCTCGTCGGAGTAGGCGTTGCCGATCCCGGAAAACAGGCGCGGGTCGGTCAGCGCGCGCTTCAGCGTGTGATTTTCCCGGCGCAGCGCCTCCGCGAATGCCGCCTCTCCCGACTCGAGCGGCTCGACGCCGCCGCGCGAGAACTCCGCGAGCGCCGCTTCCCCGGCGACCAAGTGCAGGGAAGCCCGCTTCTTGCTGCTCGCCTCCGTGAGCAGGAGCGTGCCGCCGTCGAAGTCGAAGGCCGCCAGCGACGTCTTGGCCCGCAGGCTCACCCCGGATCCCCTCCAGTGAAGACGCCCCGCCACCATCAGGTGCAGCACGAGGAAGAGTTCGCCGTCGAGGGCGAAGACGATGCGCTTGCCGAGGCGGCGGAGCCCGGTCACCGTCCGCCCCTCCGCGTCGGACAGGGGCGGCGCCACCGAGCGCAGGAGAAACGGGCTCCCGAGCCGGACCGAGACGAGAGTCCGTCCGACGACACGCGGCTCGAGCGCGCGAATGTAGGCGACCACGTCGGGAAGCTCGGGCATATCTAGCTCTCAGCTGTCAGCTTTCAGCTTTCAGCTCTCAGCCGGTTCTCAGTTCTCAAACCGATCCTAACCGCGTCCTTCGCCTCCCGCCTCCCGCCTACCGCCTACCGCGCGTTCCGCGCCGCGCCGCGCGCGGCGGCTACAATCCCGAACCCGAAAGGCTCCGGCGGAATCCAAGGCTCGTCACCGCCCGTATCATCGCCATCCAGGAGGCGCCATGGGTCCGATCGCGCGATACACGCACTGGCTGCACACGCGGTGGCCTGCGGGAACGGTGGAGAGGCTGCCGGACGTCCGGGAGGATGGGACGACCGCCGTCGCCGGCGTCCGGGTGGTGGGAGACCTGACCGGCGTTCCGCTGCTGAAGTTCTCGTCCGACACGGGAGCCCGGGCCGTGCAGGCGATCGCGGCGGAGCCGGACTTCGCGGCCCGCCGGGCGGCCGATCCGGACGTGCTCGACGTGGCCATCGTCGGAGGGGGCGTCTCCGGCATCGCGGCCGCGCTGGAAGCGAAGAAGACGGGGCTCTCCTTCCTCGTCTTCGAGGCGGCGGAGATCTTTTCGACCGTCGCGAATTTTCCTAAGGGGAAGCCGATCTACACGTATCCGACGGACATGACGCCCGCGGGCGAGCTCCAGTTCAAGAGCGAGGTGCATCCCAAGGAAGAGCTCCTGGCGTCGATGGAAGCGAAGCGCCGCGAGGCCGGCATCGAGGTCACCGTCGCGCGAATCGAACGGATCGAGCGCAAGGGCGCGCTCCTGATGCTCCACCACGGCGACAAGGCGAAGACGGTCACGAAGGCGCGGCGCGCCATCGTCGCAATCGGCCGCAGCGGAAACCACCGCCGTTTAGGCGTGCCGGGCGAGAACCTCGGCAAGGTCTTCAACCGGCTCTACGACCCGAAGGAATTCGCCGGGAGGAAGGCGCTCGTCGTCGGCGGGGGAGACTCCGCACTCGAGACGGCGATCGCCCTCGCCAACGCGGGCGCGCACGTTACGCTCTCGTACCGAAAAAAGGAGTTCGCGCGCCCCAAGCCCGAAAACGTGGCGAAGATCCAGTCGCTCGAGAAGGACCCGTCCGCGCCGATGGACATCGAGCACCCGAGCTCCGAGCGCGTGACGACGGCGACGGGCGCCTTTACGCGCGTCAAGGGGGACGAGCACGCGCCGGGCTCCATCCGCCTCGCGATGGCCACGACGGTCGTCCGGGTCGAGGACACGAGCGTCGCCTTGAAGGACGAGGCCGGGAAGGAAGAGGTCCTCGACAACGACGTCGTGTTCACGATGCTCGGAAGGGAGGCGCCGCTCGAGTTCTTTCGCCGGTCCGGCATTCCGATCCGCGGCGAGTGGCGCGCCGGGATCGTCTCAGGGTTCGCCGCCTTTCTGCTCGCCTGCCTCTTCCTCTACAACTGGAAGGCGGGCGGCGACGTCAACCAGTACTTCCAGAAGCACGGGCTCTTCCCCTACAACGTGCCGGGGCTCTTCGCGCGGGCGGGAGCGGGCGTCGCGGCCGCGGCGAAGAATCCGGCGACGGTCCTGGGAACGCTGACGCTCTCGCTGACGGAGCCCGGCTTCTACTACTCGTTCGCGTACTGTCTCTGCGTTCTCCTCTTCGGCATCGCGCGCATCCGCCGCCGCAAGACGCCCTACGTCACCCGCCAGACGATCACGCTCACGCTCATCCAGTGGATCCCGCTCTTCCTGCTCCCGTACCTGCTGCTCCCGTGGCTCGGGCACAACGGCGTCTTCGACCAGGGATTCGGAAAGACGTTCGCGGACCACCTCTTTCCCGCCGCGAACTACGGGCAGGGGCGTGAGTACTGGCGCGCGTTCGGTTTCATCCTCGCCTGGCCGCTGTTCATCTGGAACGTCTTCTCGTCGCAGCCGATGACCTGGTGGCTCGCGATCACCTTCATCCAGACGTTCGTGATCATCCCGCTGATCATCCGGCGCTGGGGCAAGGGCGCGTACTGCGGATGGATCTGCTCGTGCGGCGCGCTCGCGGAGACGATGGGCGACACGCAGAGGCAGAAGATGCCGCACGGGCCGCTCTGGAACCGCGTGAACATGACGGGGCAGGTGATCCTGGTCGCCGCCTTCGCTCTCTTCTTCGCGCGCGTCATCTCGTGGACCTGGCCGAACACGAAAGTCGGCGGCGCCGCCGGAAAGTTCTTCTCGGGGCTGCTCTCGAACTGGTCGGTGCTCGGGGTGCAGCTCAACTACTACCACCTCGTGGACATCTTCCTGGCGGGGATCGTGGGCGTCGGCTTCTACTTCTGGTTCTCGGGCCGCGTGTGGTGCCGCTTCGCGTGCCCGCTCGCCGCGCTGATGCACATCTACGCGCGCTTCACGCAGTTCCGCATCTTTCCCGAGAAGTCGAAATGCATCTCGTGCAACGTCTGCACCTCGGTGTGCCACCAGGGCATCGACGTGATGAACTTCGCCAACAAGGGCCTGCCGATGGAGGACCCGCAGTGCGTGCGGTGCTCGGCGTGCGTCCAGTCCTGCCCGACCGGCGTCCTCTCTTTCGGGCGGTTCGACATGAAGTCGGGGCTGCCGGTGCTCGACCGGCTGCCGGCCTCCCCCGTGAAGATGAAGGAGTCGGGCCGGGGCGGCGGGACCCCCCTCGGCGGATATCCCGGTCAGCCGGGCAGGACGGCCAGCGTCTGAACCGGTCCGGGTCCGCGGAACTCGCCCGGGTCGTCGCGGGCGCCGTTCTCATCTTCCTGCTCTTCGACCGGTCGGGCGCCGCGCTCGCAGCACGCTCGGACAGCGCGGCCTCTTCGTCGGCGCCATCGTCGTGGCGGCCGCGCTCGACGTCGAGTGGCTCCTGTTCGGGGAACCGCCCGGCCGAGCGGCGCGCGCCCTCGGGCTCGGCCGCCCCGATGGACGCGCGATGGCGGCGGCGGCGGCGGTGTGCCTCGCGCTTCTCGCTTCTTTCCCATTTTCGCCAGGGCGGCGCACTCGCCCGTCGAAATCCGGGGCGACCGGGCGCGCCTCGTCCCGGGGCTCTTCGCCCAGGCGGGTCTGGCGGAGGAGACCCTGTTTCGCGGCTTCGTCTATCGGCGGCTGAGGGCGGGGCGGTCGTTCTGGGGGGCCGCGGCCCTCTCCGCCATCCCGTTTGCCGCCGCTCACATCCCGATTTTCTTCACGCTCGGGCGCCGGTCGCGATCGCGTCCATCCTGCTGGCGATCGTTATCGCCTTTCCTGTCGCGCGGCTCTTCGACCTCGGCCGGGCGACGATCTGGGCGGGCGCGCTCGTCCACTTCGTCATCCAGGGTGCGATCAAGCTGGCGGTCTTTCCCGTCGCGCACCAGACCGCGGCGGGAGCCGGCTGGATCGCCGCCTGCGCGGTCGTTCCCTGGGCCGTCTTTCTGCTGCCCGGGAAAGAGCGGAAGGACGCGAACCGAACGAGCGGGCTCTCCCCCGCTTGACGCTGAACGCTGAACGCCTTTCCATGATCTGCTTTCCCGCGGAGGACGTCATGACGGACACCAACAGAGATCTCGCCATCCGCTGGTTCCAGGAGGTCTGGAACGAACGGCGGCACGAGACGATCGACGAGCTCTTCGCGGCGGACGGCGTTGGACACATGGAAGGCGGCGACGGCACGATCGCCGACTTCAAGTCCGCGCGAGCGGGACTCCTCGAAGCCTTCCCGGACTTTTCCGTGGAGGTCGAGGACACCGTCGCGGAGGGCGACCATGTCGTCGTCCGCTGGGTCGCGACGGGAACGCATCACGGCCGCGGGCTCGGGATCGAGGCGACCGGCCGGCCGGTCACCTTCCGGGGCATGACGTGGCTGAAGTTTCGGGACGGAAAGGCGGTCGAGGGCTGGGACTCCTGGAACCTCGGCGGCCTTCTCACGAGCCTTCGGACGGAGCAGGCCTCTTCAGCCTCTTCGACATCCGGATGAGCGGAAAGAGAACGCCGTCCGGCAGCTCGACCTCGACGGATTCGGCCCGGGAGTACCCGCAGCGCTCGTAGAGCGGCACGCCCGAGAGCGTCGCCATGAGCTCCATGCTCTCGAAGCCTTCCGCGCGGGCAGCGGCCTCGCAGAATTCCAGCAGCAGGCGTCCATAGCCCCGCCTCGCCCGGTCGGGGTGCACGAAGAACGCGCGGATGCGCGCGGGGTCCGCGGCGGGGTCGAGCTTCTCGTCGGAACGGCCCGCGGATTGATCGCCTCCGTAGAGAGTCCGGCGGCGGCTCCATCCTCCGCAGGCGACGGGACGCCCCTCCTCCTCGACGACGAAGTACGTCCCGTCCTCGATCAGGCGCGTGTCGACGCCGAAGATGTGGGTGAGCGCGCTCGCCAGTTGCCGCGGCGAGTATTCGACGGCTCCCAGGCCGAGGACGGAGGCCCGGAGCAGGTCCGTGAGGACGGCGACTTCGTGCGGGCCGGCTTTCCGGACGACGGGGCCGGCGGTCTTCGGATCCCGAGGGCGCGCCTCCTTCGGGGCGACGGGGCCCGCCGTCATTTCTTCAGCTCGGCCAGGCGCCACTCCGCCTGCTGCCGGCCGTGCGCTCCGATCATGGGAACGCTCAGATAGCGCTTCACGGCTTTGAGCGCCCGGTCCTTCCGGCCGAGCTCGAGCTCGCAGTCGACGATCGCCTTCGTTATGGGGTAGTAGTTCGGCGTCAGGGCGTACGCCTTCTCGAACTGGGTCAGCGCGGCGGCGCAGTTCTTCTCGAGGTACTCGGCGCCCAGTCCCGCGTAGAAGTAGCCCTCGCGGTCGTCGGGATACTGGGCAATGAACCTCTCGATGACTCTTCGGTGGGCGGCGCCGTTGCCGGTGTTCACCCACGCGCCGCTCTGCTCGATCCAGAACCGCTCCTTCCGGTTGACGCGGTCCTGGAACTCCTCCGCCTTTCTCTGGGCGGCCCGCGATTTCGCGTCGTCGCCGGCGAACGAATAGGCGCAGGACAGGTCTGACCACGCGAGCGCCATCTGCGGATCCGCTTCGAGCGCCTTTTCGAGCTCGGGGATCGCGGATTTCCAGTCTCCCTCGAGGGTCGACTCGCGGCCGCGCAGGAAATGGGTGTACGCGTCGAGCGATGACGTCGCGACCCGGTCCACGGCGGGAACCGTCCCCGGGGCGGCGAGCTTCTCGCGGATCCGGCGGCTGATGCCCGCCGTCAGCTCCGGCAGCAGGCGGTCCGCGCTCTCGGACACCGCCTGAAAATGCGCGACCAGGGTATCGGGCAAACGCGTCAGGTCCGCGTCGAGGACGTAGGAGGATCCCACCCGCGAGAGCCGGCCGCCCAGCATCGCGTTTGCCCCCGCCGACGCCGACAGGCGCGCCGCCGAGGCGGGATCGCGCGAGGCGTTCGCGACTCCTCCGCCGCCGGCGCGGAAGGCGTCGGCGAGACGGATGGGAGACACGACGTAGACCTTCGGGATGTCCGACAGGATCTGCGACAGCGCGTCGCCCAGCACGCGGCCGACGCCCGCGCGCGCGAGACCGGCGTCGCCGGAGACGTCGTCGATCGGAAGGACCGCGACGGCCATCTGTCCTTCCGGCATGTGGACCGCGGCGGAAACGGGAGGCGCCGTCCGGCGCGCCAGAAGGACCGCCGCCAGAACGGCGGCCAGAGCGCCGCCGAATGCCAGAGGGCGGGGAAACCGGCGCGGGCGCTGGGGCTCGAAGGCGTGCGTGGGAGTCTCGCCGGTCTCGCTTCGCGTGCGGATCTCCCGCAGCTGACGCGCCATTTCGCGGGCCGACGCCGGCCGGTCGTCCGGTTTCTTGCTCATCGCGCGGCCGAGAAGTTCGGAGAGATCGCGCGGCGCACCGGCACACTTTGCGGCGAGCGGCGCGGGGTCATCGCGCAGCACGGCGCTGAACGTGTCCGCGACGGACTCCCTTCGGAATGGGTGCGCGCCGGTCATCGCCTCGTAGAAGACGACGGCGGCCGCGAAGAGATCGGACCGGCCGTCGGGCGGGGCGCCTCGGAGCTGCTCCGGGGAGAGATACCCGGCCGTGCCCACGATGACGCCCGTGGCCGTCGCGCTCTGGTCCGCGGGCGGTTCCTCGTCGCGCCGGAGAAGCTTCGCCAGGCCGAAGTCGAGGATCTTCACGAACCCGTCCGACGTGACCATCAGGTTCTCGGGCTTGAGATCCCGGTGCACGATCCCCGCTTCGTGCGCCTTCGCGATGCCGTCGAGAGTCTGGGCCATGAGATCGACGGCGCGGGAAGCGGGGATCGGGCCCTCCTCGATCATCGCGCGCAGGGTCCTGCCGGAGACCAGCTCCGTGACCATGTACGGGCCGTTCTCGTCCTCACCGATGTCGTGGACCGTGAGGATGTTCGGATGGTTGAGGGCCGAGGCCGCCTTCGCCTCCGAAACGAATCTCTTCAACCGGTCGCGGTCCTGGAGAGACTCCGCCGGAAGCACCTTGACGGCCACCTCTCGCCCGAGGCGGGGGTCTCGCGCGCGATACACCTCGCCCATGCCGCCGGCGCCGAGATGCCCCAGGACCTCATACGGCCCTATGCGGGAGCGCATGCGGAGAAGTTATCAGTTATCAGTTGTCAGTGTCAGTTGTCAGTTCTCACTTGTCAGTTCTCGGGGCCACGGGCAGGACGGTGGCACCGACGACCGACAACTCATTACTGATAACTGACTACTGATTACTGAACAGCGGTCCCGTCGTCTTGCGCATCAGCAGCTCCGAGTGCCCCCGCACGAGATAGTCGCGCAGCTCTCCGACGGGCTCGTAGCCCAGGCGCTCGTAGAGGCGGCGCGCTCCTGCGTTGAACGACGACACGCAGAGGAAGACGTTGCGCGACTCGCGAAAGACTCTCTCCTCCGCGTGCCGGATCAGCGCGGTGCCGATGCCGGCGTCCCGCCGGCCGCGCGCCACGCAGACGGTCTGGATGTATCCGGGAAATGCGCCTCGCATGTCGAGGATCAGGAACCCGGCGAGGCCTCGGAAGTCGCGGGCGGCGATCCGCTCCTTCGTTTCGTCGCGCATGCGGGCCCGACACTGCGCGTAGCTCCGCTCGAGAGTCCGCCACGGCTCGCTGTCCGCCATCATCCGCGCGCCCGCTTCGACCTCCGCCTCCCCTTCGATGGGACCAAACAAAATTTCGCTCTCCGAGGGCTGCGCCATCGCCAAAGTCTACCGGCGGGCCGGCCTTGCTTGCGCCTCCCGCCTGCCGCCTCCCGCCTACCGGCCCCGCGGCGGCGGGGGGCTGGCCGGAACTTTCCGATCCGCGCGGTGTCCCACCCCGCATGCTCGCGATCGCGCCGCTTTCGACGAAGGACCCCCGGCTCTTCCAGATCGCGTCGCTGACGGTCCTGCTGGCGTACGGAATGAGCGTTCTGTCGTTCGATGTCTCACCCGCCCGCGCCGCGCTGCTCGTCGGGACGGCGCTCGGCGCGCAGCTCGCGTGCACGAGCCTCTTCCGGCTCCCCGTCTTCGATCCCTGGAGCGCGCTCATCTCGGCCCTGTCGCTGTGCCTTCTGCTGCGCACCAACTCCGCGGGGATCGCCGCCGCCGCCGCGGGGGTCGCGATCGCCAGCAAGTTCTTCCTGCGCTGGAACGGCAAGCACCTTTTCAATCCGACCAACATCGCCCTGGCGGCCATCCTCGCCGTGACGGGCCGCGCCTGGGTCTCCTCCGGCCAGTGGGGCAACGCCGCCTTCTTCGCGTTCTTCATCGCGTGCGCCGGGCGCTTCGTGGTGCAGCGCGCGGCCCGCGGAGACGTCACCCTCGCGTTCCTGGCGACGTTTCTGCTGCTCGTCGTCGGCCGCTCGGCCGCACTGCACGACCCGCTGACGATTCCGCTTCACCGGCTGGAGAGCGGCGCTCTGCTGCTCTTCGCGTTCTTCATGATCTCCGACCCCAAGACGACTCCCGACTCGCGCGCGGGCCGTCTCGTCTTCGGCGCGCTCGTCGCTCTCGGGGCGGCGTACGTGCAATTCCGGCTGTTCCGGCCCAACGGGGCGATCTGGTCGCTCGCGCTGGGGTCTCTCCTGGTTCCTCTCTTCGACCTGCTCTGGCCCGGTCCTCGATCTTCCGAACGAGTCGTCCGCTTTCGCATGAAAGGAGATTTCCATGCGCCGCTCCTGGCTCTCCGCCCTCGCTTTGTGTCTCTTCGCTCTGGCTCCCTCCCGGCCCGCTCGCGCTTTCTGCGGCTTCTACGTGGCGAAGGCCGACGCGAAGCTCTTTAATCGCTCCTCGCAGGTCGCGCTCGTGCGCGAAGGCAACCGGACGGTCCTGACGATGGGGAGCGATTTCCAGGGGGACCCGAAGGAGTTCGCCGTCGTCATCCCCGTGCCGACGCCGATCGAGAAGGAGCAAATTCACATCGGCGATCCGAAGCTGCTGATGCGGCTCGACGCGTACTCCTCGCCGCGCCTCGTCGAGTACCACGATCCGGACCCGTGCCGCAGGCGTGACGAGATGCAGAAGATGTCCGCCAACGGCGCGATGCTCCCGCAGGCGGCAGCCGCCCGGGAGAAGGACAAGAGCCTCGGCGTCACGATCGAGGCCCGATACACGGTCGGCGAATACGACATCCTGATTCTGTCGGCGAAGGACTCCGGCGGCCTCGCGAAATGGCTTCAGTCGAACGGATACCGCATTCCCGCCGGCGCCGCGGGCGTGCTCGACAGCTACGTCCGGCAGAACATGCGCTTCTTCGTGGCGAAGGTGAACCTCGGAGAAAAGGCGCGCCTCGGCTTCTCCAGCCTGCGTCCGATCCAGGTGGCGTACGAGTCGCCGAAGTTCATGCTCCCGATCCGGCTCGGGATGGTCAACGCCAACGGGCCGCAGGAGCTCTTCGTCTACACGCTGACCCGTAAGGGAAGGGTCGAGGCGGTGAACTACCGCACCGTGCGGCTGCCCTCCGACATGGACGTCCCGCTCTTCGTGAAGGACCGGTTCCCCGACTTCTACCGCGCTCTCTTCTCGCGGCAGGTGAAGCGCGAAGGGTCGGCGGCGGTGTTCACCGAGTACGCCTGGGACATGGGCTGGTGCGATCCCTGCGCCGCGGAGCCGCTGACGGCGGCTGAGTTGAAGGGCGTGGGCGTGTTCTGGCTTCCCGAGACGGCGGGCGCCGGCGGGACCGGAGCCTCGGAGGTCTTTCTGACGCGGCTGCACGTACGGTACGACGCCGCGCACTTCCCCGAAGACCTGGCGTTCCAGGAGACCGCGGACCGGCAGAACTTCCAGGCGCGCTACGTCCTCCACCATCCGTTCGCGGGAACGGTCTCGTGCGACGCAGGCGACTACCGGGATTCGCTGCGCTCCCGGCGCGAGAACGAGGCGAGGAACGTCATCGCGCTGACGGGATGGAGCGCGGACGAGGTGCGCCGGAGCATGGGCGTCACCGCGGCGGACCTCGACACCCGCAAGTGGTACGAGCGCCTCTGGAACTAGCGGGTCATTCGCCGAAGCGAAGGCGCGGCAGCGCCCTCTGGAGCTGCCGCGCCCCCTCCTCCGAGATCTTCGAGCCCGTGATCAGCAGCGTCTCGAGATTCGTGAGCGCCGAGAGGTGCGGGACTCCAGCGTCGGAGACGTCCGTCCGGAAGAGGCTCACCTTCTTCAGTCGGGGAAAGGATCGGAGCGTCTCGAGGCCCCGATCGGTGATCCGGGTGCCTCCGAGCATCAGGGTCTGAAGCTCCTTCAGCCGCGAAAGACGGGAGAGCCCTTCGTCGCCGGTCTGCGTGCGAAAGAGGTTCAACGTTTCGAGCGCGGTCAAATCGGAAAGATGGGCGACGCCCGCGTCCCCGACGGACGTCAGCCGGAGATCGAGAGCGCGCAGTCCCTTCAGGCCGCTCAAAACCTCGAGATCCCCGTCGGTGACCGCCGTTCCGTGGAGGTCGACACGAACGATCGGTCTTCCGGGCGCCGCCTCGTCGCGCTCGACCGTTCCTCCGAGCCGCGCGACCTCGGCGGCGGCGCGGTCGTTTGACGCACGTGTCTCGCCGCCCCCGCCGGCTGCGGCGCTGGAAACCGAAAACGAGGCGAGTGCGCCGACACCGGCGGCGAGCCCGATCGCGAGACGTGTGCTCTTCATGAGTTGTCCCTCTGCGGGGATGATGAGAGAAGGCGGGCGCCGGCGCATGTGCCGGAGGTCACGAACGGCGGGCTCTCAGAGAAGCCCGGCGGGGGGCTCGTGCGAGAGCCGGGCGCGGCACGCGTGGCGTTCGAGCGCAAGCCGGATGAGCTCGTCCAGGAGCTTTGGAAGCGGCAACCCGCTCGCCTCCCACAACTTCGGGTACATCGAGATGGCGGTGAATCCGGGAAGCGTATTGATCTCGTTGACGAGCACGCGGTTCGTCCGGCGCTCGACGAAGAAGTCGACCCGGGCCATCCCGGAGACGCCGGCGGCCCGGAAGACGGCCAGGGCGAGGCAGCGGACCTCTTCCGCGACGTCGCCGGGCAGATCGGCGGGAACGACGAAGCGCGCGTTGTCTTCCCGATACTTGTCGTCGTAATCGTAGAACTCGCGCCCCGGGATGATCTCGCCCGGGACCGACGCGCGCGGGTCGTCATTGCCGAGGACGGCGCACTCGATCTCACGGGCGTCGATTCCCTCCTCGACGAGAGCGCGGTCGTCGTATCGCAGCGCGAGGTCGATGGCGGCGCCGAGGTCTTCCGCACGCTTCACCTTGGTCACGCCGACCGAGGAGCCCCCGTTGACGGGCTTGACGAAGACGGGGAGGGGAAAAGGGCTCGCGGGAAGCTCTTCGGGCCGCCGCACCGCCACGCCTCGCGTCACGGGGATCCCGGCGTCGCGCAGCAGGGACTTGAAGATCGCCTTGTCCATGCCGACCGCGGAGGCGGCGACGCCGGCTCCCACGTAGGGCAGCCCCAGGATTTCCAGAAACCCCTGCAGAGCGCCGTCCTCTCCCGAGGTGCCGTGGATGATCGGAAACACGAGGTCGGCGCGGCCCGGCGCGATCTCCGCCGGAACGATCGCCGCGGACTCCGACGGCGTCTCCGGCGGGAGAAACCGCTCCGGGACCTTCGCCTCCGCGAGGAGCCGCGCGGAATGGGCCGCCGGGAGAAACCGGCCGTCCGCGCCGACCGCGAGCGGGATCGCCTCGTAGCGCGCCGGATCGAGGGCTCCCGCGATCGTGCGGGCCGAGATCCGGGACACCTCGCTCTCGACGGATTTCCCTCCGAAGAGGATCAGGACGCGGAGCCGGCTCACCAGGTCACGACGCGGACGTCTTCGACCGCGGGGGCGGCGCGCAGCCGCTCCAGGACCTCGGGTGACGGCGGCGAATCGACCGCGAGCACCGCCGCCGCGCGGCCGCCTTCCCCGCGGGCGAGAGAAAAATCGGCGATGTTCACGCCGCCGTCGCCCAGGATCGTCCCGACGCTGCCGACGACGCCCGGCACGTCCCGGTTGCGGAGGTACACGACGGTGCCCTCCGGCCGGAACTCGAGAGGGAGACCGTCGACCGCCACCACTCTCGCGTCCGTCTCGGAGAAAAGCGTCGCGTCCGCGGTCGTGCCGGGCCCGGAGCCCGACGAGAGGCAGACGCGGATCGACCGCGCGTAGGTTCCGGCGCCCTCATGCCGCGTCTCGGACACGGAGACGCCGCGCCCCTGCGCCGTATGAAAGGCGTTTACGTAGTTGATCGTCTCGGGCGCGTGCGACTGCAGGGCCCCTTTCACGGCGGCGACCGCAACGGGGCGGAGCAGATCGTCGGGCAGTCCCCAGGTCTCTACCGAGACGGCGCCGATCCGGCTGCCCGCCAGCGCCGCGGCGAAACGGGCGGCCCGCTCCGCGAGCCGCATCCAGACGGCCGCGCCCGACGGGTCCGCGGGCCCCCGAAACGGAAGGTTGACCGCCGGCACGTACCCGGCCCCCGACAGCGCCTCCAGGAGGGCCTCGACGGTCTGCAGCGACACGCGTTCCTGCGCCTCCATAGTCGACGCGCCGAGATGCGGCGTCGCGACGACGTTCGAAAGCTTGAAGAGCGGATCGTCGGGAGCCGGCGGCTCCGGATCGAACACGTCGAGCGCGGCGCCCGAGAGCCGTCCCGAGGTCAGCGCGTCGTAGAGAGCGGCGCGATCGACCAGGCTTCCGCGCGCGACGTTGACCAGGATCGCGCCCGGGCGCATCCGCGCGAGCTCCGCGGCTCCCAGGAGAGGTTTCCCCTTCTCGCCCGCCGTCGCGTGCAGCGTGACGATGTCTGAGCTCGCCAGAAGGTCGTCGAGCGACATCAGCGGCACGCCGATCTCCCGGGCCCGCGCCTCGGGGAGGAACGGATCGAAGGCGACGACGCGCGCCTCGAACGCGCGGGCGCGAGCCGCGACCCGCGAGCCGACCTGACCGAGCCCCACGATGCCGACGGTCTTTCCGGCGAGCTCCGAGCCGACGAACTTCGATTTCTCCCAGCGCCCGTCGGCCATCGTAGCGGCCGCGGCGGGCACCCGCCGGAGCAGAGCGAACAGCAGCGCAAACGTGTGCTCGGTCGCCGAGACGACGTTCGCCGTGGGGGCGTTCAAGACGAGCACGCCGCGCGCGGTCGCCGCGGGGACGTCCACGTTGTCGACTCCGACGCCCGCTCTGCCGACGACCGTCAGAGAGGGGGCGGCGGCGAAGAGCTCGGCGTCGACCTTCGTGGCGCTCCGCACGAGCAACGCATCCGCCGTGGCGAGCTCCGCCAGGAGGCGGTCGCGGGGCGCTCCGGCGCAGTCGACGACCTCGTGGCCGGCGCGCCGCAGCAGCTCGAGGCCGGCGGGCGCAACTTTTTCCGCGACGACGACCCGGCTCATGTCGCGATTGTATGGCGCGCTGCGCCGCGCCATTGTTCCTCCAGCCACGCCGGCAGCTCGCGAAGCGCGCCCAGAACCACGTCGCTGTCGACGGCCGCGAGCTCCTCGGGAGAGCGGGAGCCGCCGGGAACGAGCGCGACGCGGCATCCGCCGGCGCGGGCGAGCGCGGCGTCGATCTCCATGTCGCCGACGACGAACGCGTCGGAGGAGGGCACGCCGGCGGCGCTCAGAATTCGCAGGAGCATGGCGGGGTGCGGCTTCGTGGGAGTGGCGGCGTCGGGACCGGCGATCTCGAAAAAATACCGCGCCACGCCCTTCGCCTCGAGGATCTGGCGCGAGAACACCGCGGGCTTGTTGGACGCGACCGCCATGCGCCATCTCGCGCCCGCGAGCTCGTCTAAGACCGCCGGAACGTCGGGAAGAAGGTGCGACAGCCGGATCGCGACCTCCGGGTAGCGCTCGCGGAAGAGCCGGACACCTTCCGCGGCGCGATCCGGCCCCACGGCCTTCTCCAGGAGCCGCTCGAGACCCTCGCCCACCATTCCGCGCAGCGCCGCGGGCGCCGGCGGTGTCAGGCCGAAGCGCGCCATCGCGTGCGCCAGCGCGTCCTCGATCGCCGCATATCCGTCGAGAAGAGTTCCGTCGAGATCGAAGACGACGAGGCCCTTCCGGGCGGCCGCCGGATCGCCGCCCGAGCCGCCTCTCACCCGGAGAGCCGGGATCGCCGCGCGAGGCCCGCGAGAGCGAGGACCGCCTCCGCGATCCCGGCGCCGTCGCCGAAGGCGAACGTGAGCACGCCGTCGTTCTCGGCGTCTCCATCGGAAATCCGGATCGACGGCCGGGAGACGGCGGGACGGGAGGCGCCCCGGCGGGTCACCTCGACGCGGGGCAGGGGCAGCGCCTTGTAGCCTTCGACGAGCACCAGGTCGCACTCCGCGAATTCCCTCGCGAGCAGGTCGCCGACGGGCTCCTCTCCGCCGAATCGCCGGGCCGTCGTCCGCTCCGGCGTCACGAACGCCGATACCGCGGCGCCCGCCGAAGCGTGGCGATGCGAGTCTTTCCCGGCGACGTCGTCCTCCGCGTCCTTCGACGTGTGCTTGAGCGTTCCGACGACGAGCCCTCTCGCCTGGAGCCGCGGGACGAGATCGACGAGAACCGTCGTCTTCCCCGCATTGTGCCCGCCGACGAAGGCGACCGCGGCGGGACGCGCATCCGGGTACACGAGCCACGGCTCCCGCCGGAGAGCAAACGCACGGGCGCCCTCTTCGTGGCGGGAGATCTCCTCGGAGAGGTCCGCGCCGCGGTCGACCGCGGCGCGGTACCGGGGCGAACCGGTGAGAAGGTCGATCGCCGGCCGCGGGTCGAACTCGTACGGCTCCGTGCGCCAGGCAAACCCGCCGGGCGCCATTTTCCTGGCCGTCTCCACGATGCGGAGCCCCGTCTCGAAGGAGCGGAACGCGGAGGGGTCCGTGACGCGGAACATCGCGCCTCCGCACGTCTGTCCCGCGTGCTTGTCGAACATCGGCCGGAAGTGGATCGGCAGAAACGAGACTCCAGGAAGGCGCTCGGCGTTCAACGCTTCGGCGAAGGGGACAGACTCGAGCCACGGGGCTCCGAAGACCTCGAAGGGCCGCGTCGTCCCGCGTCCCTCGGAGAGGTTCGTTCCCTCGAGAAGGCACATGCCCGGATAGACCAGCGCCGTCGCGGGAGACGGAATGTTCGGCGAAGGCGAGACCCAGGGGAGGCCCGTCGATTCGAACGGCGTGTCGCGCGCCCATCGCTCGACCGGGAGGACCGTCAAGGCGAGGTCCAGCCCCTTTTCGGCGCGAAGGAGGAGCGCCATCTCCCCGGCGGTCATGCCGTGCCGGACCGAGATCGAGTGAAGGCCCACGAACGAGAGAAGCTCCTCGTCCTGGGGCGCGCCTTCGATTGCGCCTCCGATCGGATTGGGCCGGTCGCACACGAAGAACGCGAGGCCGGCCGCAGCGCAGGCCTCCATCGCCAGCATCATGGTCCAGATGTAGGTGTAGTAGCGGCTGCCGACGTCGGCGACGTCGAACACGAGCGCGTCGAGCCCCTCGAGGTCTTCCGCCTTCGGCTTCAGGCTGTCGCGCGTCGATCCGTAAAGGGAAACGGCGGGCAAACCCGTGGGCGGGTGGACGCCTCCCGTCACCGCTTCCATGTAGATGGCGCCGCCGTCGACGCCGTGCTCGGGGCCGAAGAGCTTCGTCAGCCGCGTGTCCGCCAGGTCGAACAGCGCCTTCCAGGTGGGCACTCCAGCCGACGTCACGCCGGAGGGATTCGTGATGAGGCCGATTCTCCGTCCCGCGATCGGCGCCGGGTTGGCGAGGAGGCCGTCGATCCCGGGAGTGGCTCTCTTCTTCTCCGGCCTGTCCGCCCTGTCGGCGCTGTCGGCCCTGTCTGCCCTGTCTGCCCTGTCTACGCTGTCGGCGCCGTCTGCTCTGTCTGCTCTGTCTGCGCTCATTGCGGAACGCCGGACGGACGCGGATGCTTCGGCGCTTCGCCGCGCACGAGAGCGACCGCGTGCGGAAGGAGCTTCGCGATCGCGCGAAGGCAGTCCGCCGCGCCGCGCGGCGACCCCGGCAGGGCGATCACCAGAGTGCGCCGGCACACGCCCGCGACCTGGCGCGAGAGGTAGGCCGGCGGAAAACCCGCGCCGGTGTCCGACCTCATCTTCTCGGCGAGACCCGGGATCTCGAAGGCGATCACGTCCCGGACCGCCTCGGGTGTGCGGTCGCGCGGCGCCACTCCCGTGCCTCCCGTCAGCACGACGAGGTCGGCCTCGTCGAGGTCGGCGCGCTGCCGGATGGCCAGCGCGACGCGGTCGCGATCGTCGGGCAGGACTTCCCGGGACACGATCGTGTGGGGGACTCCGGCTTCCTCGAGCGCCTGCTCGCAGGCCGGGCCGCCGCGGTCCTCCCGCTCCCCCGAGGAGACCCCGTCGGAGACCGTGAGCACCGAAATGCGGATTCCGGGAGACATTCGTCCATTATTTCGGACGATCGGCAAATCCCCAAGCCCTGGAATGGGCGAAAAGGGCCGGGCGGGGATCTTGCAAACCCACACGAAGCGGCCCGCCTTCGATATTCTGCATTCGCCTGTGACCGCACAATGTGATGAAACTTTGCCCCGTTTGCCACCGCTGTTTTACTGACACCACGAGGGTGTGCCTCGAGTCGGGCCACCCCGCTCTGGTCGAGGGCCCGGGAATCGACCTCGAGATCGCCGGCACCTGGGTCCTCGAGCGCCTCCTGTCCGAGCACCCCTCCGGCGGCACATTCCTCGCGCGGAGCCGCAAGACGGGCCAGACGGCGACCGTGATCGTCCGCCGGCCTCCGGTGCCGGAGGACGCGGAGGCGTTCGACCTCTTCGTCCTGGAGTCCTCACTTCTCGCCGGCCTCCAGGAAGTCTCGATCGCCGGCGTCGAGGAATTCGGACCGCTGCCTTTCGGCGGCGCGTACGCCGTCGTCGAGCCGGCTGGAGACGAGACCCTCCGGGAGCTCGTCGATCGGGAGGGAGGCCTTTCCATTTCTCTCGCCGCTTCCATCGGCCGACAGGTCGCGCTCGCATCGGAGGCTCTCGCGCAGTCGAACGTCCCCCTCGGCGAAATCTCCTCGGATCGCATCGGGCTCCGGCGGCGCGGTTCGGGCCCTGCCGCACGGCTCGTCCGGCTTCCCGGGGCGCCGCTCGAAGGCGGCGAGGGCGCGGAGGTTCCTGCGCTCGGCGCGCTCCTGTACGAGATGCTCTCCGGCAAGCGGCCTCCGGTTACCGGAAGCAACGGCGCCGCTCCGCCTCCGATCCAGCGGGCGCGCCCCGATCTTCCCGAATCGCTCGGGTGGCTGGTGATGCAGTGCCTCCATCCGAGCCCGGCCGCGAGACCCCGATCGGCGGCCGAGGTCGCGAGGAGGCTGACGCCTTTCGAGCAGGTGCCGGTCGAGGCGGTCGAGCCGGCTACTCCCCCGCCGGCCGCCAAGCCGGAACGCCCCCCGGTCTCCGCCGCCTCCGCCGTCGCCGCGCCGCATGAGCCAGAGCCTCCGGAAATCGAACCCGTTCCGGTTCCCGTCCCCGATACCGAGCGCCCCGCGCAGCCGCCCGCCGCTGAGCTGGCGGCTTCGCCCGTGCCCGCCACGACGGAGGCCGCGGCACAGGAGCCTTACGCGCCGCCTGCCGCGCCAGACCGGCCGCCTTCCCCAGAGGAGATCCCGGTGCCGGCCGCGGCCTCTGAGGGCGCCGACCCGCAAAACGAGGAGCCCGAACTCGCCGCGGAGGATGCGGCTCCGGAGCCGATCGCCCCGCCCGCGAAAACGGATGACGACGCCTCCCGCCCACCGGAGCCGCCGGCGGATTCCGCGATCACGGCGGAGATCCCGATCCTGCGTCCTCGATATTCCTACCGGGCGACTCCTCCGCCCAGCAAGGCCGAGGAGCAGCCGCGGCCGCGGCCTATGTTCCTCGAGCCGCCGGCGTTCGACTCGTTCGAAGACCCGCCATCGGCGGTGCCTTCGCCGGCGCGGCCGCGCCCGCCGAGGCCCGGCGCACGCCCCGGCGCGTACCCGATGCTGTGGCAGCCCGCTCCCCCGCCCCCGGCCCCTCCTCCCGCATCGCGGCCGGCCGGCCTCGCCCCGGGCGCCCGCGACGCGGGCGCTCAGTCCACGCCCGCGCGCTCGACGCCCGCGCGCTCGAAGGGCGGCGGAAGTCCTCCGCGACAGATCCCGATCTCGGCGGAGCGGAGCCAGTCTTCCCGGTCTTTCTCGTCGTTCTCTTCGGGAGCTCCGACACGCCTTCCGCCGACTCCTCCGGGGGCTTCGCCGGGGGCTGCCATCACGCCGATCGGAGCGCTCAAGGATCTGGGGATCGACGGCGTCACGATCGGGGAAGACGGAAGCACCGGCGGGGAGCCGGCGAAGAGGGGTCCGCGTCCGGGAGTCGTGTGGGGAACGGCGGGGGCGGTCGCGGCCCTCGTTTTCGGCCTGTTCTGGTTCGTCGTCGAGGCGACGCCTCCCCGGCGGACGGCCTCGACCCGGGTCGCGGCCCGGGCCGTCAAACCGGTCCAGCCGCCCGCTGCCGCCGCGACCGCGCCCGCGACGCCCTCGACGGCCGTTCCGCGCTCCCTCGAGCCGCAGCCCGCGCCGGCCGGGCCCCCGGCCGCGTCGGAGATATCCGCGGTCGCCGCGCCATCTCGCCCCGACCCGGTCCGCGGCGCGGCCTCGCCGCGCCCGGGCGCACGCGATCGGAAACCTCCCGTGTCGGCCGCGCACCGCGAGCCGTCCCGCAGCGCCGCTCCCGCCGCAGCCGTCGCTGGAACCGCGCGGCATGGCGGAGGCGGAGCGGGCGGACTGCGCGACGCCCTGGACGCGTGGATCGACTCCACCAACGCGCGCGACCTGTCCGGCCACATGCGGTTCTACCAGCCGCGGGTGAACACGTTCTATCTGCAGCGCAACGTCTCACGGGACTACGTCCGCCGCGAGAAGGCGCGTCTGTTCGAGGGAGGGCCGGTCGCCGTGGCGGCCGGCGAGCCGGAGATCGACCCATCCCCCGACGGCCGGGCCGCCACCGTGCGGTTTCGCAAGCGGTACGCGGTCGCGGGAGGGCAGGGCGAGAAGCGGGGCGAGGTTCTCCAGGAAATGCAGTGGATACGGACGACGGAGGGATGGCGGATCGCCGGTGAGCGCGATGCCCGCGTGATCGCCAAACAATGATGCGGGAGGCGGGAGGCGGGAGGCGGGAGACGACCAGGTGAACGGGCGGGAGAAACGCCCGACCGTCCGCCCTTCCTTTTCGCGCTAGGTTTCGCGCTTGCGCCGGTAGGTTCCGGTCCGTCCCCCGCGTTTTTCGATCAGGACGATCTCGGCGATCGTGATCGAGCGGTCGAGCGCCTTCGCCATGTCGTAGAGGGCGAGACACGCGCCGGCGACGGCGGTGAGCGCCTCCATCTCGACGCCGGTCCGGGCGGCGGTCGACGTCGTCGCCGTGACGATCACCGACGAGGTGCGGACGGCGAGCTCGCATTCCACGGAGACGGAATCGAGAGCGATCGGATGCGCGAGCGGCACGATCTCCGCGGTCTTCTTTGCCGCGAGGATCCCCGCGAGCCGCGCCACCGCGAGGGCATCTCCCTTCGAGAGCCGCCCGTCGGCGAGCGCGCGGAAAGCGGCCTTGTTGAGGCGCACCGTCCCGCGCGCGGTGGCGGTCCGCCGCGTGGTCGGCTTCGCGCCGACGTCGACCATTCGCGCGCGCCCTCGCGCGTCGAGATGGAGCAGGCTGCCTCGCAGCGGGCCGGTCGAGCGCGGCCGGCGGGGACGCTTCGGGCCGCCGCTTCCGCCGCCCGACGACTCTCCGGAATCGCTCACGCTTTCCTCCCCCGGCGCCGGCGCGCTCTCACGCGCGCTCTCTCGCGGCCATCCAATCCTGGACGGTGTTCAAGTTCGTGAAGGCGTTTCCCGACGGATCGCAGGCCCGCCAGGCGGCCTCGGGAAACGGTTCGGCGCCGACTTCATCCGCCAGACCCCGGAGCGACCGGTCGCCTTCGCGCGCCCTGCGGAGGGCGGCGGGCAGCGCGGCGCGGCGCCACACGCCCGCCAGGGGCTCGAGCTTGCCCGCCACTTCGGCAAGCACGGCGGGCGCCTCGCTCGTCAGGCTGCGCTCCGCCAGGGCGCGCGCCAGCGCGAGCGGAAGGAGAGGAAGGTCGACGGCGAGCACGAAGACGCGGTCTTTCGCCTCTTCGAGCGCGCGCGTCAGCCCGGAGAGCGCCGACCGCTCCCCTTCGCCGTCGAACAGCGCCAGGGCGGGCTCGAAGGAGTACGGCGGCGGGTCCCGCACGACGAGCCACACCGGCGAGAACAATTCGGCCAGCCGCGCCGTCTGGTGTCCTGCGAGCGTCCCGGATCCATACGGCAGCGCCGCCTTGGAAGATCCCATCCGGCGGGACGCGCCGCCGGCGAGGACGGCGGCAGGCATCGCGATCCGCATCGGCAGGATGCTAGCAGGTGCCGCCCTCCTCCCCGAAAACGGAAAACGAAAACTGAGAACATGAAAACTCCATTAGCATCCCGGCCGTGATCTCCGTCATCGTGCCGGTTCGAGGGGAGCCCCGCGAGATCGCGGAGCGATTCCGCCCGATCGCCGCGGACCCGCGCGCGGAGCTCCTGGTCGCGGACGGCGGGGGCGACCCCGCAACCACGGAGGCCTTCCGGCAGATCGGCGCGCGCGTCATCGGCGGCTGCGGAACCCGGGGCGCGCGGCTCGCCGCCGCCGCGCGGGACGCTCGCGGCGACCAGTTTCTCTTCCTCCATTCCGACTCGCGGCCGCCGGAGAACGCGCTGGAGGCCGTGACACGGTGTCTCTCGAACGGCGCGACCGGCGGCGCGTTCTCCCTCGCCTACGAGAACGCCGGACCCGGCCTTCGCTGGATCGCCGCCTGGGCGAACCTGCGGTCGAGGTGGCTGAAACTGCCCTTCGGCGACCAGGGCATCTTCTGCCGCCGGGAGGCGTACGAGACCGCCGGCGGATTCCGCGACCTGCCCGTCTGCGACGACCTGGATTTCGTGCGCCGCCTTCGCGACGTGGGGCCCTTCAGGATCCTCTCGGAGAGGACGACGACGTCGCCCCGCCGCTACGAAGAGCGGGGGGTGTTTTCGCAGGTCCTGCTCAACTGGCGGGTGCAGGCCGGATATTTCGCCGGGGTGTCGCCCCGCACGCTCGAGCGCTGGTACAACGGGAAATAGCTGTCAGCTGTCAGCTGTCAGCTGATGACCAGCTACTTCGTCGTGTCGTTCCCCAGAATGATCGGCAGGCCGGACTTCGGATTGCCGATCACGACGACCTTCGTGTTGGACGACATCGCAAGCTTTTCCGTCGCCTCGATGCCCTTCCACTCCAGAAGCTGAGGGCTGATTCCCGCCGCGACGATCTTCTGGAAGTCGGAGATGCCCTGCGCTTCGATCCGCTTGCGCTCGGCCTCCTGCGACTCCTTCTGGAGGACGAACTTCATCTGCTCGGCCTCCTGCTCGCGCTTCAACTTTTCCTGGATCGCGTTCGCCACGACAGCGGGCAGGCCGATCTTTCGCAGAAGGACGGCGTCCGCGATGATTCCGCGCGGGAGCGACATCTGGTTGAACAGCGTGAAGATCTCGAACGCGATCTTTTCGCGCTGCGCCGAGTAGAGGGCCTTGGCATCGTACGAGGCCGTGATCTCGCGGATCGCCGCCCGGATCTGAGGCTCGACCACGCGGCTCGCGTAGTCGCTCCCGACCGTCTTGTACATGAGGGAAGCCTTCGAAGGATCGAGACGGTACAGAAGCGACGCCTCGAGGTCCATGATCAGTCCCTCGCGCGACGGGACGTCCGCGGTCTCCTTGAGCTCCTGCGTCTGGACCGAGAACTTGACGACCTTGGTGAAGGGCATGACGAAGTTGACTCCGGGAGTCAGAACGTCCGTCGAAACCTTCCCGAAGAGGTCCTTGACGCCCACGTGCCCCGCGGGGATCACCGTCAGCGGGTTGCCGATCAGGAACAGGATCAGAGCAGCCACGCCGATCACCAGGACCCGAAGGCCGTGGCGCCCGCCGGGCATCTCAGGAGTCGCGACGCCGAACAATCTGGTCGCCATGGGAGCTCCTTGAAGGGGTTGTCAGTCCTCAGTTTTCAGTTGTCAGTTCCGGACCCGAAGCGTGAGCCGCCGCCGGACGCCAGCAAGACAAAGTCGGGTCTGAGAAGGATTGTATTGCGATAGCCCGCGAGCGGGAGGGAATCGGCGGACAAGAACGGAAGACTGAAACCTGAGAACTGAAAATTCGATTCACACCATCTTCAGCAGGTGCCCCATCTTGTTCTTCTTCGCTTCGAGGTACTTGCGCGTCTTGTCGGTCGGGCCGATCTCGAGCGGAACGCGTTCGACGATCTCCAGGCCGAATCCCCGGATCGCCACGTACTTGGAGGGATTGTTCGTCATCAGCCGGATCTTTCGGACGCCGAGGTCGCGAAGGATCTGGGATCCCACGCCGTAGTTGCGGATGTCCGGCGGAAAGCCGAGCTTCTCGTTGGCTGAAACGGTGTCGTGGCCCTGGTCCTGCAGCTCGTAGGCTTTCAGCTTGTTGACGAGGCCGATGCCGCGTCCCTCCTGGAGCAGGTAGAGGAAGACGCCCTTGCCGTCGGCGATGATCTTCTCCATCGCGAGCGAGAGCTGAGCCCCGCAGTCGCACCGGGAGGATCCAAAGACGTCTCCGGTCAGGCACTGGGAATGGACGCGGACCAGGACGGGCTCGTCCTCGCCGATCTCCCCGTGCACGAGCGCGATGTGCTCTTCGTGCGTCACGTCGCTTCGATAGGCGATCAAGCGGAACTCTCCGAAGGAGGTCGGGAGGTACGGAGCGGCGATCCGCTGCACCAGCCGCTCGTTCTGCATGCGGTGCCGGATGAGATCCGCGACGGTGACCATCCGGATCCCGTGCTTCTCGCAAAAGGCGGCCAGATCCGGGACGCGGGCCATCGTCCCGTCCTCGTTCATGATCTCGCAGATCACGGCCGAGGGATCGAGACGGGCAATGCGCGCGAGATCGACCGATGCCTCCGTCTGGCCGGCGCGCTTCAACACACCGCCGGCCTGCGCCCGAAGGGGGAACATGTGTCCGGGGCGGGCGAGGTCCGCGGGCCGGGTCTTCGGGTCGATCGCCGTGAGAACCGTTGCCGCGCGGTCGGCGGCGGAAATGCCCGTCGTCGTCCGGCCTCTCGCCTCGATCGAAACGGTGAAGGCCGTTCCGAAATTGGACGTGTTGTCCTCGACCATCGGCGGCAGCCCCAGGGCATCGCACCGCTCCTCGGTCAGGGCGAGGCAGATCAACCCGCGCCCCTCGCGCGCCATGAAGTTGATCGCCTGCGGCGTGACCTTTTCCGCGGCGATCACGAGATCGCCCTCGTTCTCGCGGTCCTCGTCGTCGACAACGACGACGAAGCGGCCCGCCTGGAGGTCGGCGACCGCCTCGTCGATGGAGGAAAAGGGGCTCTGGGCGCTCATCCGAGTGATTTTCTCACGAACCCTCCGAGCCCGCCCGCGGTTCTCCCGGCCGGTACGGCGCTATCGGCCGGAGAGATCGCCGCGGGAGTACTCGAGCGAGGCTCGGAACCAGCCGGCTGAGCCGGGGCGGGCGTCAATGCGCCGCGCTCGCGCCCGCCGAAGGCGGCGGCGGGTTGTCGCTGTTGTAGCTGACATACCGGACCCGCCACTTCCCGTCCGTCTTCTTCAGCACGACGATGTACTTTCCGCTGTCCTGGACCGGCGCGGTCGCTCCGGGAGGGGTGCCGGACTGCCTGTAGGTGCCGATGTCGTAGCCGACGTCGCCCGCTGCCTTCGAATCTATGTGCTCCAGCGTGAACGAGGCGACCTTCATCTGCTCGAACTGCTTCTTGTAGTACGCCTCGATCGCGGCGCGGCCCCGGACCGCGGCCGCGTTGGGCGGCATCTCGATGGCGTCGTCCGCGTAGATCGCCATCACGCCGGCCAGGTCGCCCTTCAGCATGGCGGCCGTGTAGGCGTCCGCGACGGCCATGACCGCGGGGTCCTTGGCCGTCGCCTGCGTGGGGGGAGGCGAGAGGAACAGAACGGACACGAGCGCGAGACTGGAGATGGAAACCATCGAGTCCTCCTTCCCGGGGGCCGCTCTTCCAGGCACCGACCCGGAACGAATCAATAAACGGCGGGCTCTTCGTAGGTCGCGAAGACTTCCCGCATGACGTCCGAGATCTCTCCCACGGTGGCGTAGGTCTTGACCGCTTCGATCAGCGGCGGCATCACGTTTCGGCCGTCGGCGCACGCCTGCCGGAGAGTCGCGAGGGCCGAGGAGACGGCGCGGCCGTCGCGGGTGCGGCGCAGCTCGGCGACCGCCTCCTTCTGCTGGTCTTCGATCGCCTCGTCGATGTAGAGCGTCTCGATCGGCTCCTCGTTTTCCTCGATGAAGTCGTTGACGCCGACCACGATCTTCTCTTTCGCGTCGACCGCGCGCTGATACGCGTACGCCGCGTCCATGATTTCCCTCTGAGGAAAACCGGCCTCGATCGCTTCCACCATGCCGCCGAGATCGTCGATGCGCCGGAAGTAGTCGAAGCAGCCGCGCTCCATCGCCGTCGTGAGCTCCTCGACGAAATAGGAGCCGCCGAGCGGGTCGATGGTGTTCGCGACGCCGGACTCGTGCGCGATGACCTGCTGAGTCCGAAGGGCGAGCTTCACCGCGAAGTCCGTGGGAAGCGCGAGCGTCTCGTCCAGCGAGTTGGTGTGGAGCGAGTTCGTCCCGCCGAGGACGCCCGCGAGCGCCTGGATCGCCGTCCGCACGACGTTGTTGTACGGCTGCTGTGCGGTCAGCGAGCACCCGGCGGTCTGCGTGTGGAAACGGCACATCCACGAGCGAGGATCCTTCGCGCCGAACCGCTCCTTCATCGTCTTCGCCCAGATGCGGCGCGCCGCGCGGAACTTGGCAATCTCCTCGAAGAAGTCGTTGTGCGAGTTGAAGAAGAAAGACAGCCGGGGAGCAAACTGGTCGACGGGCAGGCCGGCCTCGATGCCGTACTGGACGTACTCGACGCCGTCGCGCAGAGTAAACGCGAGCTCCTGCAGCGCGGTCGAGCCCGCCTCGCGGATGTGGTACCCCGAGATGGAGATCGTGTTCCACCGCGGCACGTGCGCAGCGCAGAAGGAGAACTGGTCCGTGACGAGGCGCATGGAGGGGCGAGGCGGAAAGATGTACTCCTTCTGCGCGATGTATTCCTTCAGGATGTCGTTCTGGAGCGTGCCGCCGACCTTCTCCCAGGGGGTGCCGTGCTTCTCGGCGACCGCGAGATACATCGCGAGGGCGATCGGGGCCGTCGAATTGATGGTCATCGACGTCGTCACCATCCCGAGATCGATCCCGTCGAAGAGAACCTCCATGTCGCGCAGCGAGTCGATGGCGACCCCGCACTTTCCGACTTCGCCGCGGGACATCAGATGGTCGGAGTCGTACCCGTAGAGCGTCGGCAGATGGAAGGCGGTCGAGAGACCGGTCTGGCCATGCGAGAGAAGGTAGTGAAAGCGCTCATTCGTCTGCTTCGCCGTGCCGAACCCGGCGAACTGGCGCATCGTCCAGAGCTTGCCGCGGTACATCGTCGGCTGGACTCCGCGCGTGTACGGGTACTCGCCCGGCCACCCGAGGTCGCGCTCCGGATCGAAGCCGGCGAGAGAGTCCGGACCGGCGAGCGGGTCGACGGGCGCGCCCGAGACCGTCGTGAAGTCTTTTCTCCAGACGGGCTTTTTCGAGAAGGTGTCGCGCGCGGCCTCTTCCCA
>JBBRDK010000011.1:0-56859 GCA_038203955.1 Thermoanaerobaculia bacterium
GAGAGCTCACCCTTTCCGAACTCGACGTAGATCGGCAGGAGCGTACGAAATCCGGCGGATACGCCCTCCTGGGCGACGGTCCCCTTCAGTCGGTAGTTGTCGCCGTCCTTTTTCTCGATATCCAGCGAGACTTTGAAGCGAGGAATCTCGCTGCCGTAGACCCACTGCTGGAAGAACCAGTCCGCTTTGCCGTCCCGGGTCGCGTTCAAGTTCGGCGTCATGTGACGCTCGACCGCGTCCTGAAAGTCCCGCGTGCTCGGGCTCTTCCCCGAGTTCGCGGACACGAAGTCCTGCATCATCGCCTTGAACTTCTCGTCGGGATTGGGAGAGGCGGGATCGCGCAGAAGCATCCGGATCATGTGGAGGACGTACGCGCCCTTCGCGTAGACCATGGCGTCGTAGGCGGCCGGGTTCCTTCGCGTCATCAGGCGATAGCCGGACGTCATCGGGCCGGCCGCGTCGTTGGCGAGGCTCGATCGGGGCGGTTTCATGACGATCCAACGGCGCGCTCGCTCCCAGAACGCTCCGGCGCCTTTCAGGCCCCCGGTGTGCTCGATCACCAGTCCCGCCGAGAACTCGGCGAACCCCTCCGAGAGCCACTGGTCGCGGTAGCTCGACCAGCCCACGAGGTGACCCCACCACTGATGCGCGAACTCGTGCAGGCCGACCTGGTCGACGAACGCGGCGGTGTCGGCGAGGCCGAGCTCCCGCCGCGTCGTCCCGTCGAGAAACGAAAGATAGGGAAGGAAGACGAGGGAGGGCCAGGACTGTCCGAAGCTCCACTGCGTCTGCTCGGTGATCGAGACGTGATCCTGCGGGAGGCGGCCGAAATAGGCGGTGCAGACGCGCGCCGCATTCGTGCCGTCGGCGAGCGCGGCCTGCGCGAGCGAATCGGTGTCGACGCGAATCTCATGCATCCCGAGCGAACCGGAAAGGCTGCTCGCGGGATTGCGCGATCCTGGCTGGGAGAGATACTGGTTGATCTCGTTGACGACATCCGGCGTGCCCGGGTTGGTGTACACGTCGATGCGGACTCCGCTGTCGCGGTCCGTGTACTCGATCTTCTTAAAATTGCCGTAGTTGAAACCCGCCACCCGAATCGGCTGGTCCGACTTCCAGACCGACACGCGCAGGTCACCTTCGACGCGGTCCTCGATCTTTGTCCCCACGGAGACGACCTGGTTCGCTTTCGGCACGCGGTAGGTCAGGTTGAACGTCGAGGGATCCGAGAACGTGCCGAGATTCGGGTACCAGCTCTCTCGCGCCTGGACGACGAAGACGCCGTCCCCCGCGTTCTGCAGAACGTCCTTCCCCTCATAGGCGATCCGCAGGTCGCAGGCCTGCCCGGCGGAGGGCGCGGAAGGCAGGACGGCGGCGGCGTCGGAATCCTCCGCGGCGATTTCCTGAATGACCTGGACCGGAAGGGCGGGACCGCTCCCGTCGCACGTGAGGGCCGCTTCGCGGATGCGCAGCTTGCCCGTCAGCGCCAGCGGCAGAACCCGCAGGCGGGGACCCACCGCGGTGAACCGGATCGTCGTGGAGCCCCGGATGTCGCCGTTCTTCAGGATCGTCGTTTCGATCCGATAGTGGCTCGCCCGGGCGAGGGTGCGCGGACGGTGGGCTGGCTCGCCCTTCGAGTGCGAGAGATACCAGAAACCGGCGTTCGGCTCCTCCGTCGCGAAGAGACCCGACTCTTCGGATCCGAGCTGGAACTGGAGAGAGAGCCAATCGAGCCCTGCGGGGTCGACGGCCGCCAGGCTGAAAGGAAGCTTCTTCCCCGCGAAGGCGGCGAGAAAGACGCCGCGCTCCTCGGGCGCGAGGACTCCTCGAAGCATCCGGATCTGCAGATTGGTGCGCACGACCTTGCGTTGCTGGCGCGAGAAGTCGTCCCAGATCTTGCCCGCGGCTGCGGGAGCGGGCCCCGGCGTCGCGTGGGACTCGATTTCCGCGGCGGTTCCGTCTCCGAACAGCAGGACGAGAGACTGGAAACGATCGGTGAAGACCTCCGCCGCCTTTTCCCCGCTGACCATCGCGAAGTACCGGGCCTCCGCCTCCGAAGCCGGCGTCAGCTCCATCGTTCCCTGGCCCGAGAAAACCGCGCCCATCGTCCGACCCTCGACCGCCGGCAGCATCTGAAACGAGCCGGACTCGAAGCGGAACCGAAACGCGTCGCGCTCCAGGACCAGGTTCGAGACGATCAGGCCCGCGCCCGCCGGCCGCGCGGCGCGCAGAGACGCATAGGGCGATCCGTCCGCGAGGCCGATGCCCGCCGCGAGCGCCGCGCCCGACAGGAGGGACGCGAGACGGATGCCCGTCGCGAGTTCGCGCATCGGAGGCTCCTTCGAGGACCGGGAGGGTTGTACCGGCAAAGGTAGCACGCGCGGTCGCTGTCAGCTCTCGGCTCTCAGCGATCAGCGATCAGGTGTCGGTCGTCAGCGGCCGGTTCGTCCGGGGCGACGCGGTGACCTCGCACTGATGACTGTCCCTCGCCGCGACCGTCTCCCCGCGGCCGGGATCCTTGACAGAGGCGGCTTGCTCCTCAGCCTGCGGAGGCGGTTGAAAGTTCTTCGCCGAGGCGCGCCGCTTCGTCGAGCAGCGCGAGGAGGTCTTCCTCGCGGGTGCGGAAATTGACGATGCAGACGCGGAGTGCCGTGCGGCCCTTGAGGATGGTGGGCGCGAGAAAAAACGATCCGTCGCCCACCAGGCGATTGACGATGCGCCGGTTGACGGCGTCGAGATCGATGTCGGAAACCTGTCGGCCGACCGGCCGATACCGGAAGTTGACGATCGAGAGAACCGTGTCCGCCAGGCGTTCGAACTCGGGGCGGCGATCGACGGCGTCGGAAAGAAACCGCGCGAGCCGCACGTCGTTTTCGATGCTCGCCGCGTAGCCCCGGCGTCCGTGCGTTTTCCAACCCATCCAGACCTTGAGGGCCTTGAACCCGCGGGAGAGCTCGACGCCGCGCTCGGCGAACCAGGCAGGACCCGGGAAGGGGCTTTCGGCGTCGGATGCCAGGTACTCCGGGAAACGCCGGAAGGTGTTGGGGAGCCGTCCCGGCTCGCGGACCAGGGTCGCCCCGGCCTCGTACGGGACGTAGAGCCATTTGTGGGGGTCGGCGGCGATCGAATCGGCCCGGGCCATCCCCGAGAAGAGCGGCGCCAGCCGGGGAGACAGCACGGCCATCGCGCCGTAGGCGCCGTCGACGTGGAACCAGAGGCGTTCGCGGGCGCAGAAATCCGCCAGCCCGTCGAGAGGGTCGACGGCTCCCGTATTCACCGTGCCCGCGTTTCCAACGACGATCGCCGGTGTGAAACCGGAGGCGCGGTCGTCGGCAACGGCACGCTTCAGGTCCTCGAGACGGATCCGGAACTTTTCGTCGGCGGGAAGCTTCCGCAGTTGAGAGGTTCCGATTCCGAGCAGGTCCACGGCCTTGTCGACGCACGCGTGCACCTGGTCGCTCGCATAGACGGTCAGCCGCGGACTGTCCGGTCCGCCGAGCCCGTCTTCCCGGACGTTGCCCGGGGTCTGCGCGCGGCGCGCGGCGGCGAGCGCCGTGAAGTTGGCCATGGACCCGCCGGACACCAGAATCCCTTCCGCTTCCGGCGGGAAGCCGAGAGCGGAAGCGAGCCAGCCGATCACCTGCTTTTCTACGTGGACCGCGGCATGGTCGCCGCCCCAGCAGTTCGGGTTCATGGCGGCGGCGAGGCCGTCCGCCGCGACACCGACGGGGTCCGCGGTCGCGTTGATGAACCCGTAGAAGCGCGGATGCGAATTTCCCATCGGGAAGGGAAGGATGTGCTCGCGGACGAACGCGAGCGTCTCTTCGAACGGAATCCCTTCTTCCGGAGCGGGTCCCGAAAAAAGCCCCGCGGCGTCTCCGACCTTCCCGAATACGGGACGCGAAGTCAGAGTTTCGCGATGCCCGGCGATCGCGTCGGCCGCCATGTACCCGATGCGGCGGACCTCCTCCGGCGAGAGGTCGAAGCGGGCCGAGTCGTGGGGCCGCTCGTCGGCGTCCTTCAAGCGGCACCCGGAAGCGCGCCTTCGAGCGCGAGGAGCTCCCGCTTCCACCGAAGGCCGGCACCCTTCGCGCCGCCGGAATAGCCTCCGAGCCCGCCGGCCGCGACCACGCGGTGGCAGGGCACCACGATGGGAACGGGGTTCGAGGCCAGCGCGCCCCCGACGGCGCGCGCGGCCGCCGGACTGCCGACGGCGCGGGCGATCTCGCCGTAGGTCCGGACCTTGCCGAACGGGATCGCGCAGGTCGCCCCGAGAAGCACCCGGCGGGCGAACGGCGTGGCGTAAGAAGCCGGGTCGACGGGTACCGTGAAATTGCGCCGCTTTCCCGCCGTGTACGCGGAAAGCTGTTCCCAGGCGCTTCGCAGCAGGGGAGTCTCCGAGCTCACGGCGTGAGGAAGCTCTTCGCGCAGACGAGCGGCGAGCGCGAAGGCGGATTGCCCGAAGATCACGCGGCAGAGGCCGGCGGAGGTCGCGGCGAGCAGAACGGGCCCGATGCGGGGAAACTCTTCGATCACGTAGTGGACGCCGGAGCCGGCACTTCTTTTTCCCGTCGGGGTCTCTTCTTCGAGTCTCGCCAGGTCCGCCATCGGAACGACGGCCGCCACGTTTCGCCCGTGCCGTTCGAGGACGATCCGCTCTCCGCCGAACGCGACGCGATTCAGAATTTCCGAAAGACCGGCGCGGGCGTCACTGGCGGGAAGGATAGTCATACGAAGTACTCCTTGTATAATTTGTACAAAACTATCCGAGCCCGGACACCTCTGTCAAGCGACGGAAAATCAACCAGCCCTTGAGAAAGACTGCTTCTAGGATGAGGAACTAACCCCGGCCGTCTGCCGCCCGGCAGCCGAGTTGAACGCCGGACCAACCCAACTCGAGCGTGGGGGGGGAAGCCAGGTCTGTTTTCGACATCGCCTTTTCAGATAAGTCCCGCCCCTCACCCCGGCCCTCTCCCCCGGCGCGGCGGGGACGCCGTAAGCCAGGTCTGTTTTCGACATCGCCTTTTCAGATAAGTGCCGCCCCTAACCCCGGCCCTCTCCCCCGGCGCGGCGGGGAGAGGGAGCAGAAGGGAGCGGAGCTGCGCTTCAGTCGAGGTGGTGGCCAAGCGGGAGCCGAAGCGAACGAAGCAGCTCCCGCAGTGAGCGGAGGCGACGGCTTTACTGGATGACGCCGCACGCCAGACGTCCGCCGGCGTTGCCGGTCGGCTGCGTCGCCAGGTCGTCGGCCTTTTCGTGAAAGACCACCGCGCGCCCGACCACGGAGTTCGGTCCCGCCTTCACCGTGAGGAGGTCGCTGCGCACGTCGAGATCGCCCTTGCCGTTCGGCCCGATCTCAATGTTGCCGAGGTCGCCGGCGTGTCGCTTGTCCGACATCGGGCCGGCATGCGGCATCCCACCCGGGTTGAAGTGCCCGCCCGCGGATTTCGCTTCGGGGTCGGAGCAGTCGCCCTTCTCGTGGAGGTGCAGACCATGGGTTCCGGGCGGGGCGTTTTCGACGTGAATGCGGGCGCGCACGCCTCCCGAGCCGAGCTCGGTGAAGGTTGCGGTTCCCGTCACCGTCGAGCCGCTGCGGGACTCGAGGGTGGCGCTGGCGGAAGGACCCTCCGCGGCGCGGGCGCTCGAGGCCGCCGACGCGGAGCTGGACGAGGAGGCCGCCGACGGCGAGCTCGACGAGGACGCGCAGCCCGCGGCGATGAACGCGAATGCGGTGAGGGTGACGGCGCTGGTGACGGCGGGGACGGTTCGGAATCTCATTCTTTCCTCCTTCAAGTTCTGGAATGCGAGAGAATACCCCCGCCTTCGGATTTCGGCCCCGAGCTTGATGACCAACGTTGCTCCGATCGAAGTGTCCCGACTGACGGTTCTGGCCCTCGTCGCGGGCGGAGTCGTCGTCGCCCTCGCCACCGGGGGCGATCTGTCCCATTTTGCCGGCGGGTTCGCCGCGGGGGCGGGAGCGATCCTGATGCTCGCGCGGGTCCGCCGCGGCCCCGACACGGCGCGGGAAGGCCCTCCCCCCGACGAAAGCGCCCCGCAATGAACGTGCTCGTCGTGGAGGATGAAGAGCGGATCGCCCAGTTCCTTCGCAAGGGACTCGCGGAGAAGGGCTACGCGGTAGAGACCGTCAACGACGCCGACTCGGCGATGGCGCGTTTCGAGACGGAAACCTTCGACCTGGTGATCCTCGACCTGCTGTTGCCCGGATCCCGGGACGGGCTCGAGCTCTGCCGGGCGCTGCGGGCTCGCGGTGTCCGCTCGAAGATCCTCATGTTGACCGCCCGGGATACGGTCGAAAACAAGATCGAAGGCCTGGACGCCGGCGCCGACGACTACCTCGTCAAGCCTTTTTCCTTTCGAGAGCTCGTGGCGCGCCTTCGCGCGCTGGCCCGAAGGACCGAAGTCGAGGAGCCCGGACCGCTCGCGTTCGGCGACCTCACCTACGACCCCGAGTCGCGCGAAGTGTTTCGCGAAGGGGAGAGGATCCGCCTGACGGCGCGGGAGGGAGCCCTCTTCGAGCTGCTTCTCCGCCGCCGGGGGAAGGTCGTCTCGCGATCCGAGATCCAGGCGCGCATCTGGGAGGACTCCTTCGACCTCTCGACCAACATCATCGACGTCTACATCAACGCGCTGCGGAAGAAGATCGACTCGGGCGAGCGGGAGAAGGTGATTCAGACCGTTCGCGGGGTCGGCTACCGCCTTCGGCCCGTTGGCGCCGAGGAGTAAGGATGCGGATCTTCTCCCGCACGCGGCCCGAGGCGGTGCCGCGCGAAGACCCGATCACGACGATCCTCCGGCTGCTCGTCGAAACCGAGAAGCATCCCCTGAAGCGGATCCCCGCTACCGGTCTCGAAGGAGAGGCGAAGGAGATCGCCGAGCGGCTGAATACGCGGCTCGACGCCCTGGCGTCCGCGGAGAAGGAGCAGCAGCAGTTCATCGCGGACGTTTCGCACGAGCTCCGGACGCCGTTGACGGTCCTCCGTGGAACCCTCGAAGTGGTCCTCGAGGAGGACCGGCCCGCCGAGGAGTACCGGGAGGCGATCGGCGACGCGCTGCTCGAGGTGCGGCACCTGACGCGGCTGTCGCAGAACCTCCTCTTTCTCGCGCGCGGCCAGAGCGGGCGGGTGACCCTGTCCTTCGCGAACGTGGATCTCGGGCGGTTCATCCTGGACGTGACCCGCGAGCTTCTCCCCGCGGCGACGGACCGGGGGGTGGACCTGGCGGCGGAGGCGCCCGATGAGCCTGTGCGGGCGTTCATCGACGCGGATCGGATGCAACAGGTCCTGCACAACCTCCTGGAAAACGCGATCCGCTACACGCGCCCCGAGGGCCGGATCCGCGTGCGGCTCTCCTCCGCGCCCGACGAGGCCACCATCGAGGTGATCGATACGGGAATCGGGATTCCGCCGGCCGACCAGCCGTACGTCTTCGAGCGGTTCTTTCGCAGCGACCGCGCGCGGCGCGCCTACTCCGGCGGGTCGGGTCTCGGCCTGTCGATCGTGCGGTGGATCGTCGAGGCGCACAAGGGTCGGGTCGAGGTCGAGAGCACGGTCGACCGCGGAACGACCTTCCGCGTGCGGGTGCCGTTGATATGACGGGGAAGAGGGTTGAGCGTCGAGCGTTCGGAGGGAATTCTGCATCGTCTGCGCGCCTTACGTTCGGCGGACTGGATCAGTTTTTTGCCCGGAAGAAGGAATACCTGGAACTGACAGCTGACAGCTGACAGCTGATAGCTTTTCCCCCCATGCGCCCCGTCTTCATCCTTTCCGCCGTGCGGACCCCGATCGGAAAGTTCGGCGGCTCCTTTGCGTCGCTGTCCGCTGCGGATCTCGGGGTCGTTGCGGCGAAGGCGGCGATCGAACGCTCGGGGCTCCCGGCGGCGGCCGTCTCGGAAACCGTTTTCGGGCATGCGCGGCAGGCCGGCGGCGGTCCCAATACGGCGCGCCAGGTCTCGCATCGGGCCGGGGTCCCGGACTCCGTGCCCGCCTACACGGTCAACAAGGCCTGCGGGTCGTCTCTGAAGGCCCTGACGCTTTCCGCCCTTTCGATCGCCGCGGGCGAGAACGAAGTGGTCCTCGCCGGCGGGACGGAATGCATGTCCGCGACGCCCTACCTTCTGCCGCGCGCGCGCTTCGGCCTCCGCATGGGGCACGACGAGATCGTGGACGGGATGTACCGGGACGGCTTCCTCTGTCCTCTCTGCGGGCAGCTCATGGGAGAGACGGCGGAGAACCTCGTGCAGGAGTTCGGGATCTCCCGGGCGGAGCAGGACGCCTTCGCGCTCGAGTCGCAGCAGCGCGCCGGCAGGGCGGTCGAGAGCGGCCGGTTCGACGCGGAGATCGTGCCCGTCGAAATCGCCGGAAAGAAGGGTTCCGTCGTCGTCTCGCGAGACGAGCACCTCCGCGGAGATACGACTCTGGAGGCTCTCGCGAAGTTGCTCCCCGTGTTCGACGCGCAGAGCGGGACCGTGCATGCCGGCAATTCCTCCGGAATCACGGATGGCGCGGCGGCGCTGGTGCTCGCCTCGGAGAAGGCGGCGGGCCGCGCGGGCGTCGAACCGCTCGGCCGGATCACCGCGTGGACGTCGGCGGGGGTGGAGCCTTCCCGCATGGGAGTCGGGCCCGTTCCCGCTATCCGGTCGCTGCTGGCGAAGACGGGACGGACGCTCGCCGACATCGATCGCATCGAGCTGAACGAGGCCTTCGCCGCGCAGGTTCTCGCGTGCGCGCGGGAGCTTCCGCTGGATCTCTCCCGGGTCAACGTGAACGGCGGCGCGATCTCTCTCGGGCATCCGATCGGGGCGACCGGCGCGCGCATTTCGACGACGCTCCTCCACGAGATGAAGCGCTCCGGGTCCCGGACTGGCATGGCGGCTCTGTGCATCTCCGGCGGCATGGGGATGGCCGTTCTGTTCGAGCGGTGACGGGTCACCGTTCCATTCGAGCGGTGACGGGTCCCGGGCCTGGCCGGCGGTTAGAATCCTCCCCATGCGCATTGCCCTGACCCTCGACCGCGACGTCGCGGCGGGCGAGTCCAACGACTACGTGCGTTCGCTCCTCGAGGCGGGATTCACCCGCGACGAGATTCACGTCCTCCAGCCCGGCGCCGACCCCGGCGGCGACTTCGACGGGGTCGTGCTCGGCGGGGGCTGCGACGTCGACCCGGCGCGCTACGGCGAGAGCCCGCGCCCGGAGGCCGGAGTCGAAGTCGACGCCGAACGGGACGTCCTCGACTTCGAGGTTTTCGAGGCCGCCCGGCGCGACGGCGTTCCGATCCTCGCCATCTGCCGCGGATTGCAGGTGGTCAACGTCGCGCTCGGAGGAACCCTGGTCCAGGACATTCCGACGGAGAGTCCGACGGAGCTCCGGCACGACACGACGGGCGGCGACACGACGCGCCGTGAGCACGAGATCTCCGTCGCGCCGGGCAGCCGTCTCGCTTCGATCGCGGGCGCGGCGTCGATCGAGGTGAACAGCCGCCACCACCAGGCGATCGCGCGGCCCGCGGAAGGCCTCGTCCCATCCGGCCGATCCGCCGACGGTCTCATCGAAGCCGCCGAGTTCCCCGCGGACGATTCCTGGCTCGTCGGCGTCCAGTGGCACCCCGAGAATCTCGCTCCGGCGGGCGATTCCGCCTCCCGCCGGCTCTTTGCAGAATTTGCGCGCGAGGTGCGGGCCCGCGCCGGGGCCACGGCACCGGGTCCGGCGGCCTCGATCGCATGACGACCTGACGAATCCTGCCGATCCCAGGCCGGCGCCGACCGCCCGGCTGTATCCGTTCGCGTTCGAAGAAAGGAGTTCACCGCTCATGAAGGTCCGTTTCTCTGTTTTCAGCGCCGCGCTTTTCACGCTCGCCTGCGCCGCCGGCGCCCAATCCGCCGCCCCCGTCGCCGGGCCCTCGCTCACGGTCCAGAAGCTCGCCGAGGGCATCTGGATGGCGGAGGCGCAGCAGAGCGCGAATGTCGGCTGGTTTCTCGTTTCCGATGAGGTCGTCGTCGTCGATTCCGGCATCGACGCGTCGACCGCGCGGGCGGTCCTCGGAAAGATCGCCGGGACCGCGGGCAAGCCCGTGAAGTTCGTGATCGTGACCCACGCCCACGGCGATCATGCCGGCGGCGTTCCCGTCTTCGCCGCGGCGGGAGCCCAGATCGTCTGCCATGAGAACGCAGCGGCTCCGATCGCTCTCCTGCTCTCGGGGGGAAAGCCCGGGTCGAGCCTCGGCGTTCTCGGCGTGTCCGACCGTCTCGTTTATTTCGGGGGGTCCCGCCGCGCCGCGGTGTACTTCCTCGGTCCGGGACACACGAACGGCGACCTGATCGTTCTGCTTCCCGAAGAGAAGATCCTGTTTTCCGGGGACCTGGTCGTCAACGGCCGGCTCCCCTATATTCAGGCCGGGGTTGCGGACCCGCACGGGTGGGAGCAGATCCTGACCCGACTCGCAACCCTCGACGTCGAGAAGATCGTTCCGGGCCACGGCTCGGTCGGCACGCGCCAGAGCGTGAGCGATTCGCTGGCGTATCTGCGCAAGATCAACGAGCTTTCGAAGGTGTTCATCGAGGCCGGCGTCCCCGATGAGCTCTACGAGACGAAGCTCAACGAGCCGGAGAACCGGATCACCAACGTGATCGTCGGGCCTGATCACATCGCAAACGTCCGCGCGGCCGTGAAGCTCGAGCGGGCGCGGCTCGAGAAGGCGTCCGCGACGCCGACCCCGGGCGCGAAAGCCGCTCCGAAGGCGACGCCGGCGCCTCCCGCCAGGAAGAGCTGAGAGGAGCGATGCGAATGCGGGAGGGCGGAATCCGGGCGGATCCCTCGCGGGACGGCCTCGTCCGGCTGCGGATGGAACGGCCTCCGGTCAACGTCCTCGCGGGGACGGACCTCGAGGCTCTCGCGGCCGCCATCGAAGCGCAGCCCGCCCCGAGGGTGCTCCTCCTCACGGGTCTGCCGCGCGCCTTCTCCGCCGGCGTCGACGTGCCGGAGCACGTCCCCGAGGCGGCGTCGATCGACCGGATGCTGGCCGCCATGCGCCGGGCGCTCTCGGCCCTGCTCGAAACGCCGGCCGTGACGATGGCCGCGGTGTCCGGCGCGTGTCTGGGCGGCGGCGCGGAGATCGCGGCGGCGTGCGACGTGGTCTTCGTGGCCGAGGACGCGAAGGTCGGATTTCCGGAGATCCGGCTGTCCTGTTTTCCGCCGGGCGGATGCGCGCTGCTCCCGGCGAGGATCGGTCCGTCCCGCGCGGCCGACTGGATCCTCTCCGGGGACACGCTCTCGGGGCGGGACGCCGTCGAAGCCGGATTCGCGTCGCGATGCTTTCCCTCCGCCGCACTCGAATACCAGGCGGAGAGGTTCGCAGCCGCCCTTCTCTCCCGAGGCCCGGCCGCTCTTCGCGCCGCGACCGGCCTTCTTCGCGAGGACCGGCGCCGGGCGCTCGCCGCGGGGCTCTCGCGCGCGGAAGAAGCCTACAGAACCCTGGTCGGCGATCCCGACCTCGGCCGAGCCGTGCGGGAGTTTTCTCCCAAATAGGATTCTTTCCCCACCGCTCAGTCATGACATCGCTTCCTCTGAGCACGCGGCCTCCTTTCCGCGCTGCGCGCGGGGCGCAACTACAATCTCTTGCGTGATCGTGTATCTGAACGGGGATCTGCTCCCCCGGGAGCAGGCGAAGATCTTTCCGGACGACCGCGGGTTTCTCTTCGGCGACGCGATCTACGAAGTCGTCCGCTTCTGGCGAGGCCGCCCGTTTCACCTGGAGGAGCACCTCGACCGGATGCGCGAGGGCCTCGCGACCCTCCGCATCCCCCTCGACGAGGGCTTTTATCCGGGCGTCGCGCAACGGCTCCTCGCCGCGAACGGCTTTCTCGAGTCCGATGCGATCGTCTATGCGCAGGTGTCGCGCGGGGCGGCGCCGCGCTCGCACTATTTTCCCCCTCCCGAGACTCCTCCGACCGTGTACGCGTTCGCGCGTCTCTCCGACGCTCCTCCGCCTCCGCAGGGCGGCCGGGCGATCCTCGCCGACGATGAGCGGTGGAATCGCTGCGACATCAAGAGCGTGATGCTGCTGCCAAACGTGCTCGCCGCTCAGCGGGCGCGGGAAGCGGGTGCGATGGACGCGATCCTCGTTCGAGACGGTCTTGCCCTCGAGGGGACCAAGGCGAATCTCTTCTGCGTTTCCGGAGGGCTCGTGCGCACCGCTCCCAATGGCCCCCGCATTCTTCCGGGTGTGACGCGGGGGGCGGCGATCGCCGCTGCGCGGGCGCTCGGACGGACGGTCGAGGAACGGGCGTTCACCGTCGAGGAGATGTTTGCGGCGGAGGAGGTCTTCTTCGCCTCCACGACGCTCTGGACGTATTCGCTGGTCCAGATCGAAGGCCGGGAGATCGGGGACGGGCGACCGGGCCCGGTCGCCGCTCAGCTGCGCGAGGTGTTGTCCTCGGACTTCACGCGGGGCTAGGGCTCTACGCGAGGCCTAGGGCTCCACGCGAGGAAAGCGCGCCTCGACGGTCGACGAGATCCCTCCGCGGGAGGAGAACGTCCCCACGATCGTCATGCGTTTCGGTCGGCACGCGGCGACGCAGTCCTCGAGGATCCGGTTCACCGCGTTCTCATAGAAAATCCCGACGTTGCGGTACGCCACGATGTAGAGCTTCAACGACTTCAGCTCCAGGCAGAGCCGGTCGGGGACGTACCGGATCGTCAGATGCCCGAAGTCGGGGAGCCCGGTCTTGGGGCAGATCGCGTTGTACTCGGGAACCTCGACGGAGATTTCGTAGTCGGGATACTGGTTGGGCCAGGTTTCGATCGGCGGAAGATCGGCATCGATGCCGGCGCGGGCGTGCTCATCCGTGTATTCGGTCATGGGACGCGGATGGTATCGCTTCGGAGGGCGAGGGGCGCGGAGTGAAGGGCCGCATAGGCTTAGAGCTGAGAGCTGAGAGCTTCATGGCTCGGTTAACATGCGCCGGCCATGGAAACCTTGAAGCAGATCTTTCACCAGCTGACCGACGTCGAGACTCTCGTTCGCGTCGGCGGGCTGACGGCGATGACCCTGATCGTGTTCGCGGAGACGGGCCTGCTCGTGGGCTTTTTCCTGCCGGGCGACTCTCTCCTTGTGACTGCGGGCGTGTTCGCGGCGACCGGCCAGTTGAACATCTGGCTGCTGATGGGCGTTCTCGTCGTCGCCGCGATCGTCGGAGACACCGTCGGATACTGGATCGGCCGCCGCACGGGTCCCGCGCTCTTCACCCGGCCAAAGTCTCTCCTCTTCAACCCCGACCACCTGCGCCGCGCGCACGATTTCTACGAGAAGCACGGGGGAAAGACGATCATCCTCGCCCGCTTCATGCCGATCGTCCGCACCTTCGCCCCGGTCGTCGCGGGAATGGCCGCGATGAACTACCGCCGGTTCGTCTCGTTCAACGTGATCGGCGGTTTCCTGTGGGTCGTCTCGATGAGCCTGATCGGATATTTCCTCGGCCAGTTCGCCTGGGTGCGGAAAAACATCGAGATCGTGATCCTGCTGGTGGTCTTCCTCTCGATCCTGCCCGGGATCGTAGCCTTCGCCCGAGAATGGCTGAAGAACCGCCGCTCGAAGCAGCCATCGCTCTAGAGGGACGCGCCGCTTCAACAGTCGCGGTCGTGCTGTTTCCCCCACCGATTCCCAAGCTCGCAGGAGCGAGAGCGAGCGCAGCGAGCGTAAGCGACGGTAAGCGAGCGGAAGCGACCGCTAGGCGACCGCGGAGACCCGATGCGGCGTGGGCGGCGCCGCGCCGCGTTCGGTGGTCGTCGAGGAAAGCTCCGCGAGGAGAGCGGCCACGTCGCTCGTGTGCGACCGATCGTGCTCCGCCATCTTCCGCGGGATATCGGCGAGCGACAACGATCCGACGCCGTCCTGGAAGCCGCCGCGATTCCAGTCCGCCGCGGTCAGCGAGCGCAGCGTCTCGACGTTGCGCCGCCGGCTCGCGGTGAACGCCTGAAGCCCGGCCTCGACGTCGCGCGACTGGTACGAGCGTTCGCGGGCGATCCGGTCGCCGTCGAAGTTCGAAAGAGTCGGTTCGTCCTCGCACAGGATTCTGCGGATCCGGACGCCGAACCCCTCCCGTTCGAGGTCGGCCAGATGCCACACGTTCTCCGTGAGAGAGAATCCGCCGGCCGCCGGGCGGCGCCGCGCGTCCGATGGCGAAAGGCCGCGGGCGGCCCGCGCCATCAGCACAGGAGTGGACTCCAGGGTCAGAAGCAGGGTTTCGAGCTCTCGCCGGTTCATGATCAGGTCTCCAGCTTGAGGTACGCAGGTTTCGCCGGGAAAGTTTCGGAAAGGGCCGAAACATGGCCGATTCAGGCCCCCGGGCCTTCATCTTTGTCCCAGCAGGCCGCTGAAATGGATGCGGGCGTCGTGTCTGGCCTTTTGCAAATCGCAATGCACGTTGACTGCGCGTAGGGCGAAACGTTCTCTGTGAGCAGCTGGAGGGCAAAAGGCCAGCCACCGTGATCGGTTGCGGCGGCGCGGGGCCGTCTGCGCTGCGGTCGCCACTCGACGGGTTTGTACGCGCCCTGGCGGCGCGGGATGCACAAAGGCATCCCCTTCGGCACGGCTCCTTGCATCCAAACCCCGCGGCGCTCGAAACGCCGCCGCACACCCATTTTCAGCCGCCTGCTAGGCTTGCCGCGTGGGAATCGAGGCCATCCGGGCTTTTCTGGCGGGGAAACCGGCGCGTCAGGGCGAACCGGCTCGTCCCGATCCCGTCGTCGTGGCGGCCTGCGCGCTGCTTCTCGAGATCGCGCATGCCGATGACGCCTTTCGTCCCGAGGAGCGGGAGCGGATTGCCCGTCATATCCGCGACGAAATGGGGGTCGCCGATTCCGACCTCCGGGACGTTCTGCGCCTCGCCGAGGAAGAACGGCGGGGCAGCGTCGACCTGTTTCAGTTCACGCGTCTCCTCGCCGATCACCTCTCGCGGGAACAGCGGCTGAAGCTCGTCGAGGCGATCTGGGGCGTGGTGTATTCCGACGGAACGCTCTCCGAGGTCGAGAGCCATCTCGCGCGGAGGATCGCCGAGCTTCTCGGCTTCCAGCATCCCGAAGTGCAGGCGGTCAAGGAAACCGTGGCCGTGCGGGAATCGTCCGGGGGATCGGCTTCGAGCGAGACGCCCTGACACGGACGCCGAAGCCTTTCCCCCTCGAGGGTCGAGCGACGCGCGCCGGGAACCGGCGCATGGCGGCCGTCAGCGCGGCGCCGCGTCCGGCTTCGCGTCGCGAATCTCGAACTCCGTGACGCCTGCGGCGGCCGCGCCGGATTTGGGCTCCGACACTCCCACCTTCAGCCGATAGGTCCCCGGGGGCAGATTCTCGGGCTTGAATGCGAGGAGGATCTTGCGCGTTCCTCCCTTTTCGACGGCGGTCTGGCCGAGGAGTCGCAGCGACGCGGGCCACGCGCGGCCGTTGCCGGAGAGCTCGGGATGGAGCTCGAGGGCGGGCGGCTTTCCTCCCGAAGCGCCGTCCGGGAAGTTGCAGGTGACGACGGCGATGCGCGTCTCCGAGCCCTTTTCAACGGCGGGAGCGGCCCACGGCACGAACGGGTCGCCGCCGATCGTGAACGGGTACTCGCCGGGCTCGCGAGTCTCGCGCGGCGGCGCCTTGACCATCACCCACCGGGCGCCGGAATCCTGGAAGAGCGGCGGCAGCACGACGGCCGCGCCGCCCGGCATCGCCGAAACCCGCAGGGCCGCGGACGCGCTTCCTGAGAGACCGCTCGCGACGGTCCGAACGACGGCGCGCACCGTGTAGTCGCCGGGAGGCAGAGACAGCGTCCCGTAGTACTTGATGCCGCCGCCTTCCAGGCTCGCGCGGGCCTTGGCCAGGTCGAGCGTGACCTCCTGCGTGCGGTAGTCGACCAGCGTCCCCGCCGCGTTGGTGGCGTAGGCGTAGAGCTGCACGGACTCCTGCGGCGCTTTCTGCCCGGCGAGCAGCGCCGGCCCCGGCACTTCCAGGACCATGGGCACCGTCGCCCGTCCGTTTTCCCCCGGAAACGCCGCCGCAAGAAGGGAGACCGACAGCGCGTTCCGCCCGCCGCCGGTCACGAGGTCTCCGGTCGCGAGGAGCCGCTCGAGAGGGGAGAGCGCCGCGTAGGTCCTGGGCTCGTAATAGCCGGAGCGCGCCGACACGCGCGCTCCCGGGGCGTTCACCTTGACGCGCAGCGAATGAAACGACCCCGGCTTCGAAAGGGCCTTCGGCTGATACACGAGGATGTACACGAGCGCGCTGCGGTCCGCCACCTTCGATAGCTCGCCGGAAAGGCGGTTCGCGTCCGCGACGAGCTCGCCCTCCGTCTCGTGGGCCATCGTGAAGAGCGCGTCGCGTCCGCTCGCCGCTTTGCTGTTCGAAACGTCGCCGGCGTCGCTCTTCAGCCCGCTGATGTCGACGGCATGGATGACCGTGTCCGACCGCCGGAAGATGGCGAGGCGTCCCCCACCCGGTTGCGCGTGGTGGAGCTGCCGAACCGTGAATCGTTGTCGACCTTCCACGTCTGTCCTCGAAGCACCTGTTCGTTGGCGGAGTCGTCCGACGGGCCCGCCGCCATGTCGGCGCCCGCCGCGGGCCTGGCTCTCTCACTGCCGCCCAGCAGCCGGCTCTCGAACCCTTCCGAGAAGAAGAGAACGTGCTTGCGGCCTCGGACGGAGTCGAGTGCGCGCGCGACCGTGCCGAGCGCGCCCACGAGCTAAGCGACCTTCGTGCGCTCCCGGTCATCCGACCCGCGCTGCGCGACGCGCTGAATGTCCTGCGCCGTCTCTCTGGCCGCGGACTCGTTTCCGCCGGAGGTAATCGCGTGCTCTTCGGCTCCCGGGGTGATGAACGCGAAGGCGAGCGGATTCGTCCGACTCGCGGCCGCCGCCGCCGACCCGACCGCATCGACGGCCGCCGCGAGCTGCGCGCGGTCCCGGGTGAAATTCAAGAGCAGGCTCGCGCCGGACTCGGCGGAGAGCGTCGCGATCCCGACGAGATCCGTCTCCGCCGTCGCGTTCTTCACGAAATCCCGCGCGCCTTCCCGCGCCCGCGCGAGGCCGCGCACGCTCGAGTAGCTCAGGTCGAAAACGAGCAGCCAGTGCCGCCGCGCCGGCGCCGGAACGGGGCCGACCGCGGGCGCGCGGAGGTCCACGACGTCCACGGTCGAGATCTCCTGGCTTCCTGCCTTCGTCGTACAGCTCGAAGCTCGAGGCCGTCAGCCCCGCGATGGGTTTTCCGTCGGCGCCCGTGACGTTGACGGGGATCTCGATCGCGGTCGCGGCAGCCGACTCCGTCACGGGCCGGCCCGACGCGGTCTTCTCGGCCGCCGTCAGCGGAAAGGCGGCGGCCAGAGCGAGAACGGCGGCCGCGAATCGGCGCTTATCGGAAGGACTGCATGGCATCCGTCATCCCGCGTATTCGCGAGTCCGTCACCTCGCGTATTCGCGAGTCCGTCACCTCGCGTATCTGCGCGAAGAATAAGTCTCACCGGACGTCTCCGCGCCGGCTTTTCGAAGCGGGCCGGCGTCTTCGCAGGCTCGAGCGCCATCCCGTCACGGTACCGGCACGAGAGTGAGGCGGAACGCTCCGGCGATTGCCCGCCCGGCGAAGGATCGCGGCGCCTCAGCGCCTCCGGGCGCGCGGAGGCTCGGCACGTTTGTCCTCGGGGATGCGCTCGAACGGCGGATCGATCGATGCGGCCGTCCACGCGAACGCGGCGACGGCGGCCGCGTTGCGGTCCATCGACTCCGGCTCGATCTTGTCGAACGTGTCGTTGGCCGTGTGGTGCCAGTCGAAGTAACGGGACGAATCCTGGCGGAGCGAAAACTGAGGGACGCCGTCGGCGCGCAGGGGCGACACGTCGGGGCCGCCGGACCCGCCGGACCGAAGGTCGCCGGCGCCGAGCGGCTCGAGGATTCCCGCGAGCTCGCGCAACGCCCGCTCGGCCGATGGTCCGGCCAGCCAGGACAACGCCAGGGGCCGGCCGGATCCGCTGTCCGCCTCGAGCGCCGCCACGTGGCGGCCGAGCTCTGCGAGATGCGCTTCGCGATACGCCTTGCCGCCGGACAGGCCATGCTCCTCGTTGGCGAAAAACACGACGCGAATCGTCCGGGCCGGCCGCAGCCTGGAGTCCACGATCGCGCGCGCGGCTTCGAGGACGATGCCGCAACCCGCGGCGTCGTCGATCGCGCCCGTGCCCAGGTCCCACGAATCGAGGTGCGCGCCGAGGAGCACGATCTCCGGCTCCTTGCCGCGCCCGGGGATCTCGCCCACGACGTTGGCGGATTCGGCGTCGGGCTGCGAAGCGCATCCCAGGGTGAATCGGACGCGGACGGGCCGGCCCTCCGCGACGATCCGCTCGAGGACCTCCGCGTCCGGAATCGAAAGCGCCGCGGCGGGAATCCGCGGGACCGCTTCGGCGTAGTTGACGCCGCCCGTGTGCGGCGTCCGGTTGCGGTCGGTCCCGATCGACCGGATGAGGGCCCCGACCGCTCCCGCTTTCGCCGCCGCGGACGCGCCTTGACCGCGCACGTCGACGGCGCGGCTGTATCCGCTCATGTCGGAGGCCCGCGCCATTTTCTTGTCGAAGAAGACGATCTTGCCGCGAGCCGAATCCGCGCGGCTTTCGAGGTCTTCGATCGAGGAAACCTCCAGAACCTCCGCTTCGATCCCGTCCGGCGGCGTCGGAACGCTTCCTCCGAGAGCGGTCAGGACGAGAGGCTGCGGATAGGGAGCGACGATGCTTCCCGTCTCGACGCCCCGCTTCCACACGGGAACGGTCACCCGCTCCGCTCGGACTCGCGTGAGCCCGGCCGACTTCATGGCGGCCAGGGCCCACGCCACCGCCGCCCGGTCTCCCGCCGAGCCCGCGGGCCGGGGTCCGACTCTGTCGGTCAGCGACCGGGCCCAATCCGAGGCCCCGGTTCCCGCAAACGCCTTGTCCCGCAGGAGAATCGCGGCCCGGCGCGTCCCGGCGGAGAGCGCTCCTTCGGCCGCCGCCGCGGCCGGCAGGCAGCCGGACAGGAGGATCATCGCCGCCGTCGCCGCTCGCATCGCACCTCCGGACACGGGGAGGATCGTAGCAAGCCCCGTGAGGCGGCTTCCGGTCTCGACCGCCCTTCGCGTCTCGAGCCCATGCCGAGCGGTCTGCGACTAGAATTCCGTTCCTCATGGCCACCCGTACGCCCGACGTCGACCTGTCCGAAGAGCTCGTTTCCGAGTTCGGTGAGAACGCCTCGTACGTGGCGGAGCTGCTCGCGCGCTACCGCACGAATCCCGAAGCCGTCGACGAAGAGTGGCGGGCTTTCTTCCGCGAGCGCATCGGCGCGCCGGCACCGGAGCGGAGGGACCCCTCCGCCGCCCCTCCGGCTCCCGCTCCGCCCGCGGCGGCCCCTCCCGCTGCGCCGCTGGCGGCGGCGCCCGCGCCGGGGCGCGTCGAGGATGGCGAGCGCGTGCCGATCCGCGGCGCCGCGCTTCGCATCGCCGAGAACATGGAGGCGAGCCTCGGCGTCCCGACGGCGACGTCCCAGCGGCAGGTGCCGATCAAGCTGCTGGACGAGAACCGGCGGCTGATCAACGAGCATCGGGCTGCGAACGGGCAGGGCAAGGTGTCCTTCACGCATCTGGTCGCCTGGGCGGTGCTGCGCGCCCTGAAAGCCTTTCCCCGGTTGAACGACGCCTTCGATGCCGGGGAGGGCACGCCGTCCCGGGTCCGCCGCGACCGCGTCGGGTTCGGCCTCGCGGTGGACGTCGAGAAATCCGACGGAACGCGAATGCTGCTGGTCCCGAGCGTGAAGGGCGCCGAAGAGATGACGTTCGCGCAGTTCGCGGGAGCGGCGGACGACCTCATCGCGCGAGCGCGCAAGGGCAAGCTTCAGGTCTTCGATTTCGAGGCGACGACCATTTCGCTCACCAACCCGGGGACTCTGGGGACGACGGCATCCGTTCCGCGGTTGATGCCCGGGCAGGGGCTGATCGTCGCGACCGGCGCGATCGAGTACCCGGCGGAGTTTTCCGCGATGAGCCCCGAGGCGCTCGCCCGGCTCGCCGTCAGCAAGGTCGTCACGTTCACCTCGACCTACGACCACCGCATCATCCAGGGCGCGGAATCCGGCCTCTTCCTGGCGCGGATCGAGGAGCTCCTGCTCGGAAAGCACGAGTTCTACGAGGGCGTTTTCTCGGACCTCTCGATCCCGTACGAGCCGCTGCACTGGGCCCGCGACAACAATCCGGGACTCTTCTCCGACTCCCGAAGCGCCGAGATCGAAAAGCAGGCCCGCGTCCTGGAGCTGATCAATGCGTACCGGGTCCGCGGGCATCTGATTGCCGACATCGACCCTCTCAGGCTGATGCCGGTGCAGCACCATCCCGAACTCGACCTCGAGACCTACGGGCTGACGATCTGGGACCTCGACCGTCCCTTCTGGACGGGCGGGCTCGCCCAGCGGGAGCACATGCCGCTCCGCGAGATCGTCGGCCTCATGCGGCGCGTCTACTGCGGGAAGGTCGGGATCGAGTACCGCTTCATCTCGAATCCCGTCGAGAAGGAGTGGGTGCGCCGGCAGGTCGGCGCCCCGCCGGAGCCGCTCGACGCGGAGGTCCGCAAGCGGCTGCTCGCGAAACTGATCGCGGCGGAGACGTTCGAGCGCTTCCTCGGCACACGATTCCTGGGCCAGAGGCGGTACTCGATCGAGGGCACCGAGACAGCCATCGCGTTTCTCGACCAGCTGCTCGAGGGCGCCGCCGCGCGCGGCATCGAGGAAGTGTCGATGGGGCTGACCCATCGCGGCCGCCTGAACATCCTGGCCAACGTCGTCGGCAACGCGACGGAGCGGATCTTTTCCGGCTTCCAGGGCACGGTGCACCCTGACTTCCCGGCCGACGAAGGCGACGTCAAGTACCACCAGGGCGCGCGATCCCGGCGAAAGACGGCGAGCGGCCGCGAGATTGCCGTCTCGGTTCCGTCCAACCCGTCGCATCTCGAGGCGGTCGACCCGATCGTCGAGGGTCTGGTGCGCGCCAAGCAGGACCGCACCGGACTGCCCCGCGACGAGGCGTGGTTGAAGATTCTCCCGGTTCTGCTGCACGGCGACGCGGCGTTCGCGGGGCAGGGCATCGTCGCGGAGATCTTCAATCTCGCGCAGTTGCGCGGATATCGCACGGGCGGCACCCTGCACCTCGTCGTCAACAACCAGATCGGATTCACCACCAATCCGGCGTCGGGACGTTCCTCCCTGTACTCGACGGACGTCGCGAAGATCAACCAGGTGCCGATCTTTCACGTCAACGGCGACGATCCGGAAGCCGTCTATCGCGTCCTCCAGATCGCGCTCGACTACCGGCAGGAGTTTCACAAAGACGTCGTCGTCGACCTGATCGGCTTCCGGCTTCACGGACACAACGAAGGCGACGAGCCGACGTACACGCAGCCCCTGATGTATCGCCGCATACAGGAGCATCCGGGCGTGCGGACCGTTTATGCGCGGCGTCTCATCCGCGAGGGCGTCCTCAGCGAGGCCGAGGTCGCGGAGATGGAGGCGGCCCAGATCGCGGCGTACGAGGCGGCTCTGACGGCGGCAAACGACGCCGGGAAGCGCGCCGGTCTTCCGAGCCCTCCCCCTCACGCCGGAGAGACGGGCCGCGTCGAAGAAGTGCCAACGGGCGTCGCGCGGGAAGTCCTCGGCCGGGTGGGCCGGGCGTTGACGACGGTTCCGCCGGACTTCAACCTCAACCCGAAGATGGTGCAGCAGCTCGCCCGCCGGGCGAAGATGGCGGAGGGGTCTCTCCCTCTCGACTGGGCGACCGCCGAGGGCCTCGCGTTCGGCTCGATCCTTCTCGAAGGCACCCTGATCCGCATGTCCGGACAGGACACGGCGCGGGGCACCTTCTCGCAGCGGCACGTCGTCTTTCACGACACGCAAACCGACACCGACTGGATTCCGCTCTGCCATCTCGGGGGGGAGCACGGCGCCCAGGCCCCGTTCCACATCTTCAACAGCCCGCTGTCGGAGATGGGGGTTCTCGGCTTCGAATACGGATACAGCGTGGAGCGGCCGGATGCGCTCGTCCTGTGGGAGGCTCAATACGGCGATTTCGCCAACGGCGCCCAAGTGATCATCGACCAGTTCATCGTGTCCGCCGAAGACAAGTGGCGCGAGAACTCCCGGCTGACGCTGTTGCTGCCCCACGGTTACGAGGGGCAGGGCCCCGAGCACTCGAGCGCGCGCATCGAGCGCTATCTCCAGCTCTGCGCCGACGACAACATTCAGGTCTGCAACGTGACCACTCCCGCGCAATACTTTCACCTGCTCCGGCGCCAGGTGCGCCAGCCGGGACCGAAGCCGCTCGTCCTCTTCACGCCCAAGAGCCTGCTGCGGCAGCCGTCGTCGTTCTCTCCCCTCGAGGACCTGACGGGCGGCGCCTTCCGCGCTCTGCTCGACGACCCGTCCGTGAGCGACCGGCAGGCGGTGCGCCGCGCGCTTCTCTGCTCGGGAAAGGTGTTCTACGACCTGAAGGCCGCCCGGGACGAGCGGCGCGACGCCGAGACCGCCATCCTGCGTGTCGAGCAGCTCTATCCTTTTCCGGCGGAGGAGCTGCGCCGGGCGCTCGCTTCCTTCCCGTCGGCCAAAGACGTCGTCTGGGTACAGGAGGAATCGCGCAACATGGGTCCCTGGACGTTCGTCGCGATGCGGCTGGCAGAGCTGCTGCCTCCGGGCGCGCGGCTGCGGTACGCGGGCCGCGCCGGCTCAGCCTCCCCGGCGACCGGCAACGCGAACGTGCACAAACGGGAGCTCGCCGATTTCCTGGCCGACGCGTTTCTCACGGCGGACGTGCCCGAGATCGCCAGCACCGCGGCGACGCCGCGCGTGGGGGACGCCGACTAACGTCGCCTGCGCTCCCGCAGCGTGAGCCTCCTCCCTACCGTCGCTTCCGCTCGCTGCGCTCGCTCACGCTCCCGCAGCGTGAGCCTCCTCCCTCCCTTCGGTCGGGAGACTTCTCACGCTGCGAGCGCATCCGCGATTGAGGTGAACAAGCCCTCCCTCTCCCCGCGCTCGGGGAGAGGGTTTGGGGTGAGGAGGCCCGCAGGTAACTGAGGATGACGGTCGACGGCTTCTGTCTACCTGCCGGCGGCCGAGACTAGTTCCGCCGCAGTGGTCGGGCCGTTGGCGAACGTGTCGGTGTGCCACGAGGCGAAGGCGCGGAACTCGAGGCCGGACGCGAAGCCTGTCTTGCGGCCGTGCTTCTTCGCGATCTCGTCCACCTTTTTCTGCTGCTCGGGGGTCATGTCGGGAGCGATTCCGAGGTAGTCCCAGGCGTCGCCGTCCGTGTGGGCGTAGATCTGGGAGGCCGCCATGCCGGCTTCCTTTGCGTCGGAGTCGGCGTCGGCCAACCACTTCAGAAATTCCAGGTGCTTGCCGGGCGCGATGCGATAAAGGGAAACACGGGCGCGCGCCATCGGCTTCGCGTCCTGTCTGGCCGCCTGAGGCTTCGCGGACGATGCGGTGAAGAAGACGAGGGCAAAAACCACCGGGGTGAGAGAAATCCAACGCTTCATGGTGCCTCCTCGGGTGAGCGTCACCCACGTCGCCGCAGAAACGCCTGTCCCGGCCGGCCGTGCCGTCCGGGGTTGAGGCTTCTTGTTTTCCGAGGCGAGAAATTTTGGCTGACTCTATCCCGTCCTGCGGGCGAAGGCGCCGGGGGGGCCGGCGCGGGCTACTTCTTCGGGCGCATCGCCGCCAGGGCGGCTTTGAAGGTCTCGCGCGGGACCTTGCGGTAGTCCGAGAACTCGCCCGCGCCCGCGATCCATTCGCCTCCGTCCATCGTGACGCACTCGCCGGTCTGGTACGGGCAGAGGTCGGACATCAGGAAGACAGCGAGGTTCGCGATCTCCTCCTTGCGCCCGAAGCGGCCGAGGGGGATCCGGGACAGCGCGCCCTTTTCGGCCTCCGGGCTGGCCATGAGCCGCGAGAAAGCGCCCTCCGTCGGGATAGGGCCCGGCGCGATGGCGTTGACGCGGATGCCGACATGACCCCATTCGACGGCCAGCGACCGCGTCATCGCGAGCACGCCGGCCTTGGCGCACGCGGACGGCAGGGCGAACGCGGTTCCCGTCCAGGCATACGTCGTCACGATCGAGAGGATCGCGCCCGGCGCCCGACGTTCGAGGAGGTGGCGGCCGACCTCGAGGGAGCAATGCACCGAGCCGTAGAGCACGGTGCGGACGACGGCGTCGAATCCATTGGGCGTGAGGTCTTCCGCCGGTACGAGAAAGTTTCCGGCGGCGTTGTTGACGAGTCCGTCCACTTTACCGAAGCGCTCGACGGCCCGCGCCACGAGCGCCTTCACCTGCGCGGGCTCGCGCACGTCGGCCGCGAAGGTCTCGACTTCTCCGCCTTCCCGGGCGGCGGCGCGAATCTGCTCCGCCGCACCCGCCAGCCGGTCCGCGCGGCGTCCCGCAATCGTGACCTGCGCGCCGCACCCGGCGAAGGCCGACGCCATCGCGAGGCCGAGCCCGCTCCCTCCTCCCGTCACGAGAATCGAATGTCCGGCAAGAGTGCGCGAGTCGAACATCGGGACCTCCAACCGCGGCGTAGACTCTCACGAAACGAGGAGACCACCATGCTCGATCGGCGCGCGCTGCTCCACGCTCTTCTTGCCGCGCCCGCGGCCATCCTCGCCGGCTCCCGCCGGGCTGTCGCAACCGAAGAGCCCTGCCTTCCCACCGAGTCCGACGTCGCCGGTCCCTTTTACCTCCGCGGCGCGCCCCGGCGCCTCGATCTGGCGGCCGCGAGCGAGCCGGGCGACCGGATCGCGATTCGAGGCCGGGTGCTATCGGCGGATTGCCGGACGGCCGTCGCCGGCGCGCTTCTGGACGTCTGGCAGGCGGACGCGAAGGGCGAGTATCACGGGAAAGAAGAGCAGTACCGGCTTCGCGGCCAGGTTCTGACCGGACCGGACGGAAGTTATGAGATCCATTCCGTCCGGCCCGGCAATTACAGGCAGGCGAACGGCTGGCGGCCTGCGCACCTCCACTTCACCGTTTCCGCGCCGCGTCACCAACCCGTGACGACGCAGCTCTACTTCCGCGGCGACCCCTATCTCGCCCCGCACGACTCCTGCGGGAGTGAGTGCCATTCCGACGACGCCCACCGCATCGTCGCGCTCGAGCCTGACAAGGGAAAACTCACCGGCCTCTTCGACGTGACGTTGAAAAAGACGTAGAAAAGGAAGTCGAAGGACTTCCCGTTCGTTTCCCGTTTCCGGTTTCCGTTTCCCGCGCTCATCCCCGTCGCTGCCCCTTCGATTCCCGATTCCCGATTCCCGATTCCCGGCCCCTCCCGTTCCCTTCGGCTCCCGACCCCGGCCCCCGTTCGCCTCCCGCCTCCCGCCTACCCCCTCCCGCCTACCTTCCCTTGAGGTACTTGTCGAACCAGGCGACGACGCGCGTGTCGCGATCGAGCTGGTGCTTCGGGTCGCGGATCGAGTGGCCCTCGTTCTCGTAGATCACGAGAGTCGTCGGCACTCCCAGAGTCTTGAGGGCGTGCCAGAACTCGTAACCCTGCGGCGTCGGGACCTCCGAGTCCCGGTCCCCGTGGAGGACCAGGGTCGGCGTCTTCACCTTCTTGATGAACGTGATCGGCGAGGACTTCGCGTACACCTCGGGATCGTCGTAGACCGAAGCGCCGAAGAAGGGTATCAGCCACTGGTCGATCCGGTTCTGCCCGTAGTAGCTCTGCCAGCTGACGATGCCGGCACCCGCGACCGACGCCGCGTAGCGGTCCGTCTGCGTGACGGCCCACATCGCCATGTACCCGCCGTAGCTCCATCCGCATATCCCCAGACGCTGCGGGTCGATGGGCGCCGCCTGCAGCGCTGCATCCACGCCGCGCTGGATGTCGCGAAAATCTCCGTACCCGAAGTCCTTCACGTTGGCCGCCGTGAAGGCTTCTCCCTGGCCGAAGCTGCCGCGGGGGTTCGGCAGGAAGACGAAGTATCCCTGGCTCGGGAGGATGGCGGTCCAGCGGGAAGGCCAGCCCGCCATCGAAGCTCCGGAAGGGCCGCCGTGGACGACCACGACCATCGGGTACTTTTTCGACGCGTCGAAGTCGGCCGGGTAGACGAGCCAGCCCTGGACGCGCGCACCGTCGCTGTCCCAGGAGAGGCTGCGCGTCTCTCCCCAGGCGGCGGAATTTCCGGCGTTGACGCGGGTGACGGGTTCCCAGCTCCCGACGGCGCCCGCGACGACCTCCGGCGGCTGGCGAAAGGAGGAGCGCACCGCCGCCGACGCCGGGCTGGCGGCGGCCATCGTGAAGCTCTTGATGACGGCGGGCGCGCGCCAGATCGTCGTGATCTTTCCCGAGGCGTCGAGCGTCGCCACGCCCTCGTCCCCCTCGACGTACTCCGTGAAGACGATCTCTCCCGAGGGTCGCCAGAACAGGGAAGAGGCAGACGCCTTCATTCCGGGAGTCCGATTCTGGGCCGGTCCCCCGGTGATGGGCACGGTCCAGATGTCGCCGCCGGTGGAGCCTTCGTCGCTCATCAGTCCGTGGATCACGGCGATCCGGGATCCGTCCGGAGACCAGCGCGGACAGGCGATCTGGAGCGGAGGCTTCCACAGCGAGCGCGCTCCGCTTCCGTCGGCCTTGACGCTGTAGAGCTGGGCGGTCCAGTAGTTGTCGGTCCCGGAGCCCTCCGCCGCTTCCGCGGCGAAAGACGCGCCGTCGGGAGACCAGTCGTAGTCGTAGACGTAGAGATTCGGCGGCGACACCTCGCGGATCCGGCCGGTCGCCGCGTCGGCGACCGCGATCCTCCTCTCCTCGATGGTCTCTTCGACGACCCCCGAGTGCGGCTTGTAGGCCGTCAGGGCTCCCGGCTCCTGGGTGGATCCGGCGATGAAGAGAAAGGCTATCGACCGGCCGTCCGGCGACCACCGCGGGTCGTCGAGCTGCCCCTCCACCTTCGTCAACTGGCGCGCGGGCCCGCCCGCCGCCGGCGCGACCCAGACCTGCGCCTGGGCGTCCTTCGACGCGTCCGACAGGAAGGCAATCCGCTTCCCGTCGGGAGACCAGACCGGATGGCGCTCGTCTCGCGCGCGTCCGTCCGCGACTCCCGTGACGCGCCGCGGCACCGACACGGGGCCCCCGACGTCCGCCACCTCCACCGTCCCGAGCTTCCACGCGCCCTTCCGGTCCTTGATCTTCCGGACCCAGGCCACCCGCTTTCCGTCGGGCGAGATCGAGACCTGCCCGAACTCCTGCACGTCCCCGAGACGGGCGAGCAGTCTTTCGAGGGCGGGTTTCTTCGCGGCGGCGGCCAGCGGGGAGGCGGCGCACAGCGCTGCCGCGAGGAGCAGGGAGAGTTTCTTCATGAAGGGAGGATAGCCGAGGGAGGAAGTTGAGCGTCGAGCGTTGAGTCGAGCGTTCGATTCCCGATCAAGTTGACCGCGGAGTACCGCGGCCGTCTCGCTCCCGTTGGTCGCTCGGCTCCCGATTCCCGGCTCCCGTCCGCCTCCCGCCTACCGCCTCAACTCAGATCCACCCACACGCTCTTCACCTCGGTGTACGCCTCGAGCGCATAGTGGCCGCGTTCGCGCCCGAAGCCCGACTGCTTGTAGCCGCCGAAGGGAAGACCCGGGTCGTAGAAGTTGTAGGTGTTGATCCAGACGGTGCCGGCCTTCAAGGCCTTCGCGGTGCGCAGCGCCTTCTTGATGTCCCGCGACCAGACGGCGGCGGCGAGGCCGTAGATCGTGCTGTTGCCCACGGAGACCGCGTCGGCCTCGTCCTTGAACGTCAGGGTCGAGAGAACCGGACCGAAGATCTCCTCGCGGGCGATCGTCATGTCCGGCGTGACGCCGTCGAACACCGTCGCTTCGAAGAAGGCGCCCTTTCCGCCGACGGCCGCGCGGTTCCCGCCGGCCACGAGCTTCGCTCCTTCGGCTTTTCCCGACTCGACGTACCGGGCGACGTTGTCGCGCTGCTTCTCCGAGACGAGCGAGCCAAGGCGCGTCTTCGGGTCGAGGGGATCGGCGGGGCTCATCTTCCGGGCGCGCTCGACCACTTTCTCGACGAGCGCGTCGTGCACCGACTCTTCGACCAGCAGGCGCGATCCCGCCGAACACAGCTCGCCCTTCCCGTAGAAGATCGCGTTGATCGCCCCGCGCGCCGCCGCCTCGAGATCCGCGTCGGCGAAGACCACGTTGGGCGATTTTCCTCCGAGCTCCATCGAGACGCGCTTCAGGGTCCCCGCGGCCGCCCGGAGAATGGATTTGCCTGTCTCGGTTTCACCGGTGAAGGAGATCTTGTCTATGCCCGGGTGCTCCGCCATCGCGGCGCCCACGGTGGTGCCGGGGCCGGGGACGACGTTGAAGGCTCCCGGCGGCAGTCCCGCCTCGGCCAGAAGCTCCGCGAAGAGGAGGGCCGTGAGCGGCGTGACCGACGCGGGTTTCAGGACGACCGTGTTGCCGAGCGCGAGCGCGGGGGCGATCTTCCACATCGCCTGCAGCAGGGGGAAGTTCCACGGGGTGATCGCGCCGACGACGCCGATCGGCTCCCGCAGAGTCATCAAGAGCGCGTCGTTGCGCGACGGAAACGTGTCACCGTAGAGCTTGTCGGCGCTCTCTCCGAAATACGAGAGGCACTCCGCTGCCGCGGGCACGTCGATCTTCGCCGATTCGAAGATGGGCTTGCCGTTGTCCAGGGTCTCGACGCGGCCCAAGGCGTCGGCGCGGGAGGCGAGAAGGTCCGCGGCGCGTACGAGAATCCGCCCGCGCTGCCGCGGCTTCATCGCGGCCCACGGCCCGCTCTCGAATGCCTTGCGGGCGGCCGCGACGGCCCGGTCGAGGTCCTCGCGGCCCGCCTCCGCCACGTGCGCCAGCGACTCTCCCGTCGCCGGGTTGGTCGTCTCGAACGTCTTCCCGGAAGCGGCGGACGCGAAGGCCCCGTCGATGAACAGGCCCGTCTTCAGGTTCGACTCGGTCGCGACGGACATGCGATCTCCGAAGCTGTCAGCTCTCAGCTCTGAGCCAGAAACTGAAAACTGAAAACTGATAACCGAAAACTATTTCGCCTTGAACTTCGGAACGCGCTTCTCCTGGTTGGCGGCGATCCCTTCCTTCGCGTCCTCGCTCTGAAACAGGAGCTGCTGGAGCTCCCGCTCGATCGACAGCGCGGACTCGAGCGGCAGATCCCATCCGCTCTGCACGGAGCGCTTGATGCGGCCGACGGCCTTGGCGGCCTTGTTGGGCGGCACGAACTGGCGGGCGTAGTCCATGATCTGCTGCCACCACTCCTCCGCGCCCGCGTCGATCACCTGGTTGATGACTCCGAGATCGAGGGCTTCCTCGAAGGAGAAGGTGTTGCCCGTCACCATCAATTCGATCGCCTTCGACTTGCCGACCATCTTGGCGAGTCGGGCCGTCCCGCCCGTGCCGGGGAGAACCCCGAGAGTCACTTCCGGAAGGCCGATCTTTCCGGCGTCCTTGCGCGCGATCCGAAGGTCCGCCGCCATCGCGATTTCGAGCCCGCCGCCGACCGTGTGGCCGTTCAGCGCCGCGATGACGAGCTTGGGTGTGTGTTCGAGCCGGAGAAGTGTCTCGTTGGCGTGGAGACAGAAGAAGTACTTGAAGCCCGGCGTGACGGCGTTCAGCATCCCGATGTTCGCGCCGGCCGAGAAGAACCGGTCGCCCTTGCCCCTCAGGACGATCACATGGACGTCATCGTCGAACCTGGCCTTCAAAAACGCCTCGTCGAGCTGCCGCATCATCGCGTAGGTGTAGGTGTTGGCGGGCGGGTCGTCCATTTCGATGACGGCGATTCCGTCCTCGGCGCGGTAATTCACGACCGTGTGGTCGAGCTCGGCGCTCGTCCAGTCCCGGGTCTTCGCAGGCGTGCTCATGGGTTACTCCTATCTCGAACCGGGGAGGATATCAAAGGCCGGGACGAGGCCGGGAAACGGGAAACGGGAAACGAAAGAGGCTCAAACAGGAAACGCCCAGCGCCCAGCGCCTACAGCCCCAGGATCGACCTCGCGATGACGAAGTAAATGAAGAGGCCGGTCGCGTCGACCAGCGTGGCGATCAAGGGGGCCGACATGATCGTCGGGTCGATCTTGAAGAGCGTGGCCAGCATCGGGATCGTGGCGCCGACCGTGTTGGCCCAGGTGATGATCACCAGGATGCTGACCCCGACCGTTATCGCAAGAGGCAGGTTGCTCGAGTTCCACAGCATCGCGCGCCCGAATCCGACGATCCCGAGCAGAACGCCGAGCGCGAAGCCGCTCGCGGCCTCCCGCGCGACGACGCGCCAGAAGTCGCGGAGGCGGATCTCGCCCACCGCCAGGCCCCGGACGATCGTCGTCACGGTCTGGGAGCCGGAGTTGCCCCCCGTTCCGATCAGCAGCGGAATGAAGAACGCGAGCGCCACGACCTTCGCGAGCTCTCCCTCGAAATGGCGCAGCACCGTGCCCGTCAGCGTCTCGGTCACGAAGAGAAGCAGCAGCCAGTTGAATCGCGCCCTCACGTTGCGCCAGGGCTTGCTGGCGAAATAGCTGTCGGTGGCTTCGTGGGTGACCGGCGCGCCTGCCAGGTGCAGCATGTCCTCGGTCTGCTCCTCGATCAGGACGTCGATGACGTCGTCGACCGTGACGATCCCGAGCGGCCGGTTCTGGTCGTCGACGACGGGAATCGCGTGCACGTCGTAGCGCGACACGAGTCGGGCGACCTCCTCCTGCGGCGTCTCCGGATGCACCGTCTTCAGCGACTTTTCCATCAGCTCGGAGATCCGGCGCGACGGGGGAGCGGGAAGGAGCCGGCGCAGAGAGACGAATCCGATCAGGTGGTCGTGCTCGTCCACCACGTAGAGGCTCTGGACCGTCTCGACCTCCGGATCGATGCGCTTCAAGTGCTCGAGAGTTTCGGCGGCAGTCCACTCGGCCCGGATCCGCGGAAACTTTTCCGACATGAGACGGCCGGCGGTCCGGGGCGCGTACCGGAGCAGCCGTTCGGCCTCCGCCGCGTCGCGCGGAGACATGCGCGCGAGAAGCGCCTCGCGCTGGCGCTGCGTCAGGTGCTCGAGGAGGAAGGTGACTTCGTCGGCGGGGAGCCGGTCGAGCTCGGGCCCGAGCTTCTCCGGCGAGGCCTCGTGGAGGATTAGTCGCAGCGTCTCCCCGTGGAGCTCGGAGAGGACGGCGGAACCCTGTTCCGGGGGCAGCATCTCGAAGACGAGGACCCGATCCTCCCTCGGGAGGTCCTCGAGCAGCTCGGCGACGTCGACGGGGTGGAGATCCGCGAGCGCGGCGGAAAGCTCCTTCGGATTCTCCCGGATCAGCTCCTCGATGTCGGGGCCGATGACCTTCGCGACGGACATTGAGGAAAGTTATCAGTTGTCCGTTTTCAGTTTTCAGTCATCCGGGTCGGGCACCGCCGACTGTGCAGTATGAGGGTCCGCCGTCGGATCCACCCAGTCGGAGGTTCCGTCCGGGTGAAACTCCCGCTTCCAGATGGGAACGGTCTTCTTGATCCTGTCGATGGCCGCCCGGCACGCCGAGAAGGCCTCCGCGCGGTGCGGCGCCGACGCGACGATCGCGACGGCGACGTCGCCCACCTCGAGGACTCCCACGCGGTGGCGTACAACGACCCGCGTCTCCGGCCACTCGAGGACGAGGCTCTCGACGATCTTCCCGATCTCCGCTTCCGCCATCGGGCCGTACGCCTCGTACTGGATGCGGGAGGTCGCGCGGCCGAGGTGGTGGTCGCGGACGACGCCCAGAAACGTGCAGACCCCGCCGTCGGCGGAGCGAACGGAGCCCGTGAGCGAGGCCGGGTCGATCGGGGCGTCCGTCAGGTACATCGGACGGAGCCGGAGGGTCAGCCGCCCGCGACCGGCGGCAGGAAGGCGACTTCGTCGCCCTCGGCGAGAAGAGTATCGGAGCCGGTGTACTCGCGGTTCACGGCGGCGGGCGGCATGGACCCGGTCCGCAGAAGCCCCGGCATTTCGCCTGTGAGCTCCCGCCAAAGATCCGAGACCCTCGATCCGCCCGCCACCTGCCGCTCCTCCGAGTCCCGCCCGGCGACGTCCCGGAACGTGGCGAAGTAGAGAAGGTGGACGCGCATGCGGGGAGTGTAGACCGGGGAACGGGAGCCGGGAATCGGGAATCGAAGGGTACGGGGGCCGGGAAACGGGAAACGGGAAACGAAGGAACGGGAGTCGGAGGCGTGCGGCGGCTCCGCATGACGCTCAACGCTCAACGCTGAACTTGCATCTATCCGACCGGTCAGTTACATTACCCCCATGCGTTCCCCCGCCCACGAGGCTGAGAAACGGCTCGTTCTCCGGAAGGCGGCGTTCCGCGAGGTCGCGGAGCGCGGATTTTCGAACGTCACGCTCGAGGATATCGCGGTGCGGGCCGGGGTCTCGAAGGGCGTCACGCTCTACTACTTCGACTCGAAGGACGACCTCTTCCGCGACCTCTTCTCGTGGCTGATCGAGTCCATTCACGTGCGGATGCGCGACGCCGTCGAGGCCGCGCACGGCCCGGTCGAGAAGGTGCGGGCTCTCGTTGCGCTGATCTTCCCCTCGCCATCCAAGAACCGGGCCTTCTTTCGCGCGTACGTCGATTTCTGCGGCCTCGCGGCGCGGCGCGAGTCCTTCCGGCAGATCGGCGAGCGCTTCTACACGGGCTGCCGGGAGATCGACCGCGCGATCGTCGAAGAGGGCATGCGCCGTGGCGTGTTTCTGCTCCGCGATCCGGCGGAAACGGCCTCGACGCTCCGCGCGATCTTCGACGGCCTCATGCTGCAGTGGCTCACCGAAAAGGAGCCGGAGGCGTGCTTCGAGGCCTACCGGGACCGCTGCGAGCGGGAGCTTCTTCACTACCTGCTGGCGCCCGGAAAGGCCGCGCCGACGAGCAAGACGAAAGGGAGGACACGATGACCGTCGAAGAACCGCCTTCTAACTGCCGCAACGAAGGGTGCGGGCGCCCGGCCGCACGGGGAGAGCGCCTTTGTGAGTCCTGCGCGATCGAACGATCGCTCTTCCGGCGCGATGAAAGGCCTTCCGGCTCCCGGGTCGCGGCCTCCCCGAAAGACCGCGCGGGGGTAGAATCCGTCCCCCGATGAGCCCCGCCCCGACGTTTCCCAAGACCGTGGTCCTCGCCGCGCCGCGCGGTTTTTGCGCCGGCGTGGTGCGGGCGATCGACATCGTGGAGCTCGCGCTCGAAGCCGCCGGCGCGCCCCTGTACGTGCGGAAAGAGATCGTCCACAACCGGCACGTCGTCGAGAGCTTCGAGAAGCGGGGCGTCCGGTTCGTCGACGAGTTGAGCCAGGTGCCGGATGGGCAGACGGTGATCTTTTCCGCGCATGGCGTTTCTCCCGCGGTCCGGACGGCAGCGGCCTCGCGCCGGCTCACGGTTCTGGACGCGACCTGCCCGCTCGTGACCAAGGTGCATCTCGAGGCGATCCGCTACGCGCGGGCCGGCTTCGAGATCATCCTGATCGGCCATCCGAGCCATGAAGAGGTCGAGGGCACCCTGGGGGAAGCGGCCGATCGCATGACGCTGGTGTCGACCGTCGCGGAGGCGGAGGCCGTTCACGTCAAGAACCCGGACCGGCTGGCGTTTCTCACCCAGACGACCCTTTCGGTCGAAGACACGCGTCCGATCGTGGCCGCGCTCCAGCGCCGTTTTCCCGGCATCCAGGGGCCGGCGCGCGCGGACATCTGCTATGCCACCCAGAACCGGCAGCTCGCGGTCCGGGCGATCGCGCGGCAGGCGCCCGTCATCCTGGTCGTCGGATCGAAGAACTCCTCGAATTCCAATCGCCTCGTCGAGGAGGCGGAGCTGGCAGGCGCCCGCGCGTACCTGGTCGACGACGTGTCCGGAATGGACCCGGCGTGGCTCGAGGGCGTGAGCGCGGTGGGAGTCACATCAGGGGCGTCGGCGCCCGACTTCCTCGTCGACGCGATCCTGGAGACTCTCTGCAAGCTCGGCGCGACCGAAGTGCGCGAGGTTCGCGTCGTCGACGAGGACGTTTTCTTCCCGCTTCCTCCCGAGCTCGCCGCGCTTCGAAAGGCGCGGGAGAGCGCGCTGGCGCCCTCCGTCTAGGCGCGGCGCTCAGGCCACCGAACGGACGAATCCGAAGACAGACGGCCGGAACGTAGACGGGGCGCCGATGAGCGAAGACGACCTCGAGAGCACCGCGCCGTTGCGCGCGCCCGAGGAGAAGGACCCGGTTCCCCGCCGTCTTGTTGAGAAGGTGGCGCTCGTCACCGGAGCGTCGCGCGGCATCGGGGAGGCCATCTCCCGCCGGTTCGCCGCCGAAGGCGCGCGCGTGGCGCTTGCCGCCAGAAACCTGGGCGCCTGCGAACGGATCGCCGCGCAGATCCGCGAGACGGGCGGGGACGCCATCGCGATCGAGTGCGACGTAACGCTCGGTCTGTCGATCAGCGACGCGGTCGCCGAAGTCTCCGCGAGATGGGGACGCATCGACATCCTCGTCAACAACGCGGGGCAGGGAGGGCCCACCCCGCTGGACGACCCGGACGATTCGCGGTGGAACTCCATCATCGCGACGAATCTGACAGCGGTGTTCCGCGTGACGCGGGAAGCGGCGCCGTTTCTGACGCAGGGCGGCCGGGTCATCAACCTGTCGTCGGTCGTCGGCCGTTTCGGGGTCGCGGGGCTTGCGGCGTACTCGGCGTCCAAGCACGGCGTCATCGGCCTGACGAGGACGCTGGCGCTCGAGCTCGCCCCGCGGCAGATCACGGTCAACGCCCTCTGTCCCGGCTGGGTCGAAAGCGAGATGGCCCGCGAGGGATTTCGCCAGATCGGCCGGATGAAGGGGAAGTCGCTCGGCGACGGCCGGGAGACGGCCGCGCGCATGGCCCCGCTCGGCCGGGTGCTCGATCCCGCGGAGATCGCGGGGCTCGCCGCGTATCTCGCCTCCGACGACGCGAAGTCGGTCACGGGCCAGGCGATCGTCATCGACGGCGGACAGGTGATGCCGTGAGGGGGAAGTTGAGAGTTGAGAGTTGAGGAAGTTAAGAGTTTAGAGTTTAGAGTTTAGAGTTGAGAGTCCGAGAACTGAGAACTGACAACTGACAACCGTTCCGGAGGAACAATGACTCGCACGGAATTTCTCGAGGCTCTCGATCGTCTCGTCTCCGAAAAGCACCTGTTGAAGCACCCGTTCTACGTGCTCTGGAGCGAGGGGAAGCTCTCCCGCGAGCAGCTGCGGGAGTACGCCGTCTCGTATTACCCGCATGTGGCCGCGTTCCCGCGCTACGTCTCGGCGGTCCACTCCCACTCGGATGATCCGGCGCTGCGCCAGGACCTGCTCGAGAACCTGATCGAAGAGGAGCGCGGAAGCGACAATCACCCGGCCCTCTGGCGTCGGTTCGCGGCGTCTCTCGGCGCGCCGTCCGATCTGCCGGCGCAGCCGCGCACGCCGGAAGTCGCCGCGCTCGTCGACTGCTTTCTCGACGCGACGGGCAGGGGATCGGTCCCGGAAGGACTGGCGGCGCTCTACGCCTACGAGTCTCAGATTCCCGAGATCGCGCGGACCAAGCGGGAGGGCCTGGCTTCGTTCTACGGGATCACCGACGCGGACGCGGTCCGCTTCTTCACCGTCCACGAGGCCGCCGACGTGTGGCACCGCGAGGTCGAGCGCGAAGCTCTCGGGCGCGTCGCGGAGGACGAAGCCGGTCGGGAGAAGGCGCTGGTCTCGGCCGGGCGTTGCCTCGACGCGTTGAACGCCGCGCTCGACGGAATCCTCCGCGAGACTTCGGCGGCTTCCTGACCCGGGCGTGATACGCGCGGTCCTGTTCGACGCTGGGTTGACGCTCGTCCATCCGAGTCCCCCCGTCGAGCAGGTTTACGCGCGGGAGCTCGCCGCCGACGGCGCCCGCTTCACGCTGGAAGAGCTCGACGCCGCCCTGACCAGGACGTGGGAGGAAGTCCACGCCGCCGGCGCGTCGGACCGCTACGCGGGCGTGCGGGGGGAGGGCGCATTCTGGGCGGCGTTCGTAAACCGGGTGCGCGCGCGCCTCGACGGCGGCGCCATCTCCTCCGGGTGCTTCGAGCGTCTCACTTCGCACTTCCGCGAGGCGTCCTCCTGGGCGGTCTACCCCGACGTCGAGGAGACTCTGTCCGAGCTCGAGCGCCGGGGGCTCGCGCTGGCCATCGTCTCGAACTGGGACTCGTCGCTGCCCCCGCTCCTCGAAACCCTGTCACTCGCCCGCCGGTTTCAGACGATCGCCGTCTCTGCCATCGAAGAGACTGGAAAGCCGGACGCCGAAATCTTCCTTCGAGCCTGCGCGCGCGTCGGCCTCGAGCCGGCGCAGTGTCTCCACGTGGGGGACTCGCGGCGCGAAGATTTCGACGGCGCCCGCGCCGCGGGCCTGCGCGCCGTGCTGCTGGACAGGAATGGCCGCCATATGGACCTCGGCGCGGAGGATCGGATCGGCTCCTTGACCGAGCTCGCCGCGCTGGTGCGGGGGGACCGGGACGGGGGCCGGGAAACGGGAGCCGAGCGACCAACGGGAGCGAGACGGCCGCGGTACTCCGCGGTCAACCAGACTGGGAATCGAAGGACTGTCAACCTCCCTCAACTCTCAACTCTCAACGCTCAACGCTCCACCCTCTTCCACGGTCCACCTTTTGCAACACCGCGTCTCATGACAAACGAGACCCCCGGGAAAATCACGCCGATCGGTGAGCCGCCGGCCCCCGGCAATCCGGGCCCTCCCGTGCAGGATCCGATTCCCTCGACGCCGCCGGCGGGTCCCCCCGCGGAAGACCCTCCGCGTCCGGGCGACCCTCCCGCCGAAAAGCTCCGCTGACGCCGGCGCCCCGCGAGAAAACCGGCCGCCGAAGTCCGGGTCACCTGCTATCCTGCGCGCCAGCTTGAGCCTGGTTTCCCAGCTCGTCCGCCGCAAGTCTCTCGACGCCCTCGTCGCGGAGACGGAGGAGCCCGGGCACCGGTTGAAGCGGGCGCTCGGCCCCTGGAACGTGGTGGCGCTCGGAGTCGGTGCCATCATCGGGGCCGGCATCTTCGCGACGATCGGAACCGCGGCGGCGGGCGACGCGTCACGGCCGGGCGCCGGACCGGCGCTCATCCTCTCCTTCGTGCTGACGGCGGCGGTGTGCGGGTTCACCGCGCTCTGCTATGCGGAATTCGCCTCGATGGTGCCGGTGGCCGGCTCCGCGTACACGTACTCCTACGGGACACTCGGAGAGCTCGTCGCGTGGATCATCGGATGGGACCTGATGATCGAGTACGCGATCGGCAACGTCGCGGTCGCGATCTCGTGGGCCAATTACTTCAACACCTTCCTGGAGGGGTTCGGCATCCGGATCCCCGCATGGCTGGCGGTCGATTACCAGACCGCGCTCTCCAAGATGCCGAACGTCGTGGCCGCGGCGCCGCACGTCTTCGGGATCCCGATCATCGTGAACATCTTCGCGGTGATGATCGTCACGATCATCACGATCGTGCTCGTCTGGGGGATCAAGGAGTCGGCGAACTTCAACTTCTGGATGGTCGTGACGAAGCTCCTGGTGCTCGGGTTCTTCGTGATCGTCTGCTTCAAATACGTCAAGCCCGCCAACTGGCACCCGTTCGCGCCGAACGGCTTCCAGGGGATCGCCTCGGGCGCCGCGATCGTCTTCTTCGCCTACATCGGCTTCGACGCGGTTTCGACGGTCGCCGAGGAATGCCGGAATCCCAAGCGCGACATGCCGATCGGGATCATCGGGTCCCTGGTCCTGTGCACGGTCATCTACGCGATCATCGCCGCGGTCTTCACCGGCCTGATCCCCTATTCGGCGCTCACCAAGACCCTCTCGACCGAGCAGGCGGAGCCCCTGACCCTGGCGATGCGGTTCGCCGCGATGCCGAACTGGATGGTCGGGGTGGTGGCCTTCGGGTCGGTCGTGGCGCACACGGCCGTGCTGCTCGTCTTTCAGATGGGCCAGCCCCGGATTTTCTTCGCGATGTCCCGGGACGGGTTGCTTCCCCCGTGGTTCGCGAAGGTCCATCCGCGATTCAAGACGCCCCACGTCGCGACCATCATCACCGGCGTCTTCGTCGGGATCGCGTCGCTCTTCTCGTCCCTCGACGAGATGGTCAACCTGACGAACATCGGGACGCTCTTCGCGTTTCTGCTCGTGTGCATCGGAATCATCATCCTGCGCGTCCGGGAGCCCAACCGCGAACGGGGCTTCCGCGTGCCGGGCGGGACGTGGCTGCTTCCCGTGATGGGAGCCGCCTCGTGTGTCTTTCTGGCCCGTTACCTTCCGCGCGAATCCTGGTGGCGATTCGGAATCTGGCTCGCGATCGGGATCGTCGTCTACTTCTTCTACGGCTACAAACACAGTCGCCTCCGAGCGCATCCGGAAGAGCGCGGAAGGTAGAGGACGGGAAAACGGGAGCCGAGCGACCAACGGGAGCGAGACGGCCGCGGTACTCCGCGGTCAACTAGATCGGGAATCGAAAAATCTCGACTCTCGACTCTCAACTCTCAACTTCCCCCTCCAACTCTCAACTTCCCCATCGCGCCATCAACTGCTACGCTGCGATGCGGAGGTTCTAGATGGTCAAAAGGCTCTCTTTCATTCTCGCCGCGGCCTTGACGCTCGCCCTCGCTTCGCCTCTTTCCGCTGAACTCATGACCAAGAAGTTCGACTGGTCGCCGGTCGGTGGCATCCAGAGAATCGACATGCAGTTGAATGACATCGCGATCTCCGAGATGCGTTTCGACCTGGGCGACACGGTCGCGCCGATCCGCGTCTCGAGCGCGAAGGCAGTCGTCCGCGTCGACAACAACTCGCAGCAGGACCAGGAGGTCGGCGTCGCGATCGCGGTTTTCGACGCGGAAGGCAACCTTGTCGCGGCGGGGGACGGCGGCAACAAGGTGGGCGACCTGAACAAGGGAGACCGGAGCGAGTTCACGGTCCGCTTCTCCTACGTTTACCGGAACCTGAGGTCGGCCCGGTCTTTCCTCCTCACCCTGGAGACCAAAACGAAGGCGGGCAAGTCGAAGTGGACGCCGAAGCCGACGCCCGCCTCATAGTTCTCAGTTCTCAGTTCTAGTTTTCCGTTCTGAGAACTGCGACTGAAAACTACCGGCCCTGGAAGCCTGGGACGTCGCGGCCCGCGTAGCCGGTCAGCTCGGCATACCCTCTTGCGGAGACAGGGCGGCCGCCGCGGCGGCCGGCGGCGCGGCACGCGCCCTCCCAGTACGTGACACCCGTGGAGCGGCCCGTCACGAGCTCCTGGTCGGCGACGAGGGGGTCGACCGAGAGCTCCAGGGCGAGCCGCGGGATCGCAATCTCCCACCCGGCCGGGTAGACGCCTCCCGACCGCGGCGACCGCCACTCCCGCATCGCGCGGAAACGCACGTCGTCCCAGCGGAGCGGCACGGTCGGTCCGGCGGGAGGGACGAACACGCCGGACGAAAAGGGCGTCGCGCGCCCCTCCTTCGTGCGGATGCGATAGAGCATCAGCTCGCTGCCGTCGTCGAGCTGGAGCGCGAACCAGTCCCATCCCGCCGCCCCCTCCGGCAGGGCGCCCGGCCCCCACTCGTGGTCGAACCACGCGGATCCCGAGAGCGCTGCACGCCGCCCGTTTTCGACGAGACCCCCCGCCGCCGAGAGACGGGAGATCGACACGTAGTGCGAGTACTCGCCCTCCCCGGGGCCTTTCCGCGACAGACCCTTTTCGCCCTGCAGCACGGGGGGCTTCGACGCGGTCAGGTCGAGCTCCAGGGTCCGGTTCTCCCAACGCATGCGGAGGCGGTGGACGCCGTCGCGCGCGCTGGCGGACCAGTCTTCGTTGGAAACGTCGAGGCGGCCCTCCGCGAACTCCGCGATGCCGGGCAGGGTCAGGTGGGCCTTCTCCCGGAAGTCGAACGTCTTCCGCGCCCCGTCCGTCCACGCTCCGTGCGCGAGGGCGAAATCGCCGACGCGGAAAAATGTGAGCTGGAATCCGTAGGGGTGTCCCGCCGCGTCGGCGAGGTTCCCGGTGTAGTACCACCACTCGATCGCCGCCGAAGGATGCGAGCCGTGGTCCCGGGGAAACGCGAGCGGCGCGGGCAGTGGCCCCGGCGTCGCGAGGGCGAGAGCCACGACCAGGGCCGGGAAACGGGAAACGGGAAACGCGAAACGAGAGGTCATTCTTCCGCCAGCGCCGCCGCCGGATCCACCGCGGCCGCGAGACGGCCCGGGAAGACCCCCGCGAGGATCGACGCCGCGAGGACCAAAGCGGCGGCGCCGGCCAGCGTCGAGACGGGTATGGCGAGCGAGACCGTCCAGCCGAACGACTGCGGGTTGATCACGACGAGAAGAAGGTACGCGAACCCGGCGGCGGCGCCCGCGGCGGCGGCGGTGGCCACGAGCCCGGTCAGGGTCGCTTCGACGAGAACGGCGGCGCGGATCTGCTCGCGAGAGGCGCCGATCGCCCGCAGCAGCCCGAACGCCCGGCGCCGTTCGACCGCCGAGGCGAGCAGGGCGTTGGCGATCCCGAGGATGGCCACGGCCACCGCGATCGCTTCGAGCCCGCGTGTGACCGCGAACGTGCGGTCGAAGATGCGGAGCACCTCGCGCCGCAGCTCGCGGTTGGTGGAGATCGAGAGCGCGTAGCGTCCGCGCGCGGCGATCGCGATCGCGCGCCGGAGGGCGGCGGGGTCGACCCCCGACCCGGCCAGGACCGCCACGCTCGTCACGCGGCGATCGCCGAAAATGTTCAGGTACAACTCGCGATCGAGCATCACGGTGCCGCGGTCGTTGGAGTAGTCGCGATAGACGCCGGCGACAGGAAACGAGCGCGGGCCGGCGGGAGTAGCGACCGTCACCCGCCCTCCGGCGGAGACGCCGAACCGCCGCGCGTAGGGCTCCGAGACGAGCGCCGCTCCCTCCCGGCGGGCGCGCTCCGCCGTCGTCCGCGGGTCCGCGCCGCCGACGAAAGGCAGTCCCCCGATCCTCGCGACGACGCGGAAATCTCCGGAGCCGAGCGTGTACGGACGGCCGACGAGGTCGGCGTCGCGGGCGCGAAACGGATCGACGGCGGCGACTCCGGGCACGGCGGACAGGAAGGCGACGACGTCCTCGGGGAGATCGCCCACGATGCCGGAGCTTTTTCCGGCCGCGGCCTTGACCCAGAGGTCTGAGCGCAGCGTCGTCTCGACCCAGACGCGCACCGTCTCCCGGATCGAGGCGACCGTCACGATCATCGCGAGCGTCATTCCGAGCGCCATCGCGAGCGCCGTGACGGCGATGCCGTTGCGGGCGAGAGCGCCGCCGAAGAAGCCCGCGCCGAGCGGCCCCGGCGCGCCGAGCAGCCGCCGGAGCGGCCCTCCGGACGCCCTCGCCGCGGCGCGCACGAACAGAGGCGCCGCGAGCGCCAGGGCGGCGACGATGAGCCCGACGCCCGAGAAGCCGAAGAACGGGAATCCATCGAGCGGAGGCAGGAAGGAAGCCGCCGCCGCGAGCGCGAGGGCGGCTGCGGCCGCGAGAGCGCGGGGAACGAGCCGCGTCCGGCGGACCGCCTCGACGGAGCCGGCGCGCATCGCCGGCGATGGGGGAACCCGGGTGGCTTCGGCCGCGGGAATCAGGGTCGCGAGAAGCGCCGCCCCGAATCCGACGACCGCGGCGAGCAGCGCGGGGGACGCGTAACTCCCGCCCGAGATCCTCGCGGTCGGAAGGTAGATGTTGGAGATCGTTCCGCCGATCGCGCGGAGCGCCGCGCGCGCGAGGAAGACCCCGCCCGCCTCCCCGAGCGCCGTCCCCGCGGCGCCGATCGCCGCTCCCTCGATGAGAAAGACGGCGAAGATCAGGGCCCGGGACGCGCCCACGGCCTTCAGGGTCGCGATCTCGGGCCGACGGCGGAGCACGGAGATCGAAACGGCGTTGGCGATCAGGAACACCCCGACGAGAAGCGTCAGCGATCCGAGCGCGTTCAGGTTGAATCGGAAGGCGCGCACCATCCGGTCCGCGGACGCCGCGGATCGATCCGGGGCTTCGATCCGGAGGCCGGGGGCGAGCCGGGAGACGAGAGTCCGCTTGACGGCGTCCCGGTCGGCTCCGGGCCGAAGCACAACGTCGACGCGATCCGCCCGGCCGGGCTTTCCGAGGATCCGCTGCGCCGTCGTGAGGTCCGTGATGACGAGGTCCGATCCCGCGGCGCGCGCAACGCCGGAGAACCGCAGCAGGCCGCCGACGGTCAACGCCCGCGGGACGCCTCCCGCGACGACGCGCATGGGAGAGCCGGGCCGCAGGGCGTGGCGGCGGGCGAATGTCTCGGAGACGAAGACCGTGTCGTGTCCCGAGAGCCGGAGGAGCGAGGCGCGGTCGACGGGCGCGACGAGCTCCCAGGACCGCACGGCACCGTCGCCCGCGATGTCGACGCCGAGCAGGTCGGCGGCCTCGCCGGTCCCGTCCTGCAGAACGACGATGCCGGTGACCGCGGGCGCGAAGGAGCCGACCTCCCAGAGGAACGAGAAGGCGCGGAGCGCCGCGACCGGCACGCCCACGGGGCCCGAAATCGTGAAGTCGCTGCGCCCCGCGACCGACGCCGCGGCGTCGCGGAAAGAGTCGGTCACGCTGCGGTTGGCGTGATGAATCGCCGCGATCGCGGCGACGCCGATCGCGACCCCGGCGACCGGGAGGACGAGCCGGAGGGGATGCCGGCGGGCGGGTCCGGTCACGAGGGCGCGGACGACGAGCGCAAAGGCGAGCATGCCGGACGTCACCCCGCCGCGAGGCGGCCGTCGCGGATCTCGACCCGGCGGTCCACCCGGCCCGCGGCGGCGTGAGAGTGCGTGGCGAGGATCAACGTGACGCCTCGCTCGCGGCGGATCTCGTCGAGGAGCGCGAGCACCTGGTCGCCGTTCCTGGTGTCCAGATTCCCGGTGGGCTCGTCGGCGAGAAGGAGCCTCGCGCCGGTGACGAGCGCGCGCGCGATCGCAACGCGCTGCATCTCCCCGCCCGAGAGCTCGTACGGGTGCGCGGCCGCGCGGTGCCCCAGCCCGACGCGGGCGAGCAGATCGGCGGCGCGGGAGGAGGCGTCCGGACGGCCGTCGAGCAGGCGGGGCAGCTCGACGTTCTCGCGGACGGTCAAGTGAGGGAGCAGATTGAAGAACTGGAAGACCATTCCGACGTCGCGCCGGCGGTAGAGGGTGCGCTCGCGCTCGGAGAGGCCTCCGACCTCCCGGCCGCCCACCGAAACGGTCCCGGAGGTCGCGCGGTCGATTCCGCCCAGCAGATGGAGAAGCGTCGATTTTCCGCCCCCCGACGGGCCGAGGACTCCCAGGAACTCGCCCGAGGCGACGTCGAGATCGACCCCGGCCAGCGCGACCACCGGCTCCGCCCCTCCGTACACCTTTCGAAGTTCCCGGCAGGCGATCGCGGGCGCTTCAGAAACCGACGTCGGCCGGGCCGGAACGGGGGAAAGCGGCACGGCCGCGAGGATATCGGATAGATTTCCGGCCATCGATCTCGTGTCGAAGTCGTCCGACGGACGCCCGCGCTTTTTCTCTCCGCTGCTGCGGACCCTCCGGCAGCGGCCCCTCGTCGTCGCGCTGACGAAGCGGGAGCTTTCGGCGCGGTATCGGGGCAGCGCTCTCGGATTTGTCTGGTCGCTGATCAACCCGCTCCTCTTACTCCTCGTCTACGCGACCGTCTTCCGATTCGTCTTCACCCCGCGCGCGGACGTCCGGCCCTACGCCCTCTTTCTCTTCGGAGGCGTGCTCGTCTGGGGGTTCGTTTCCGCGGCGCTCCTCGACGCCGCGGAGACGTTCCGGACGAACGGGCCGCTGCTCCGCAAGACGACGGTCGCGCCCGAGGTGTTTCCAGCGGTCGCGGTGGGAGCGCGGCTGTCCCACCTCTGCCTGGCGTTGCCGGTCCTCGGCGCCGCGATCCTGTTCGCCGCGCTGACGGGGTCCGCCGCGCCCGGAGCCGCGCTCTTCCAGTTCCCGTTCGTGCTTCTGCTGCTCGCGGCGACGGTGTTCGGCCTGGCGCTCGCGGTCTCGTCGGTGGCGGTCCACTTCGGCGACGTGCGGGACCTGATCGGCAACCTCCTGACGCTCGCCTTCTTCCTGACCCCGGTCCTGTACCCGGCGGCCTCGGTTCCTCCGCGGTGGCGCCCGTTTCTCTGGCTGAACCCGTTCGCGATCTTCTTCTCGGCCGTCCACGAAAGCGCGTTCTTCTTCCGGCCGATCGCGGCGTCCGTGTGGGGCGGAATGGTCGTCACGGCCGCTGTCGCGCTTCTGGCCGGGGCGTGGGTGTTCGACCGCCTGCGGGACTCGATCGCGGAGGAAGCCTGAGCGCTTCGCAGGAAGGTCCGCCCGCCGTCTCCGTGCGCGGGGCGACGAAGCTGTACCGGAGATACGGCCGGAAGCGCTCCGTCGGGACGTTGAAGACCGCGCTGCTGTCGCGCCCGGCGGGCTCCCCTCTCGGCCCCGAGACGGGCATCGCGGCCCTGACCGACGTGTCCTTCGACGTCGCCCGCGGGGAGACGGTCGGGATCGTCGGGTCCAACGGGTCGGGCAAGTCGACGCTTCTGAAGCTCCTCGCCGGGATCGTGCGGCCGACGCGGGGAGAGGTGGAAGTGCGCGGGCGTCTGGCGGCCCTGCTGGAGCTCGGCGCCGGCTTCCATCCGGAGCTTTCGGGGCGCGAGAACGTCGAGATCGCGGGGCTCCTGCTCGGCCTTTCGAAGTCCGAGATCGCCCGCCGCTTCGACGACATCGTCCGCTTCGCCGAGCTCGAGGAATTTCTGGACGCGCCGCTGCGCACCTACTCCTCGGGGATGGCCGTGAGACTCGGGTTCTCGATCGCGGCGCACAGCGACCCCGATGTGCTCTTAGTCGACGAGGTCCTCGCCGTCGGGGACGAGGCGTTCGCGCACCGGTCGCTCGAGAAATTCTCCGAGTTCGAGAAGGCGGGCAAGACGATCCTCCTCGTCTCCCACGATCTCTCGCTCGTCGCCGCCCGCTGCCGCCGGGGGATCTGGCTCGACGCCGGGCGTCTCGTCGCCGACGGCCCCGCGTCCGACACCGTCGCCCGCTATCGAGAGAGCGTCGCCGAGCGGGAAGGGGAGAAGCGGCTGGCGCCGGGCGCCGCGCCGCCCGCGGGATCGATCGGCTCGGGAAGGGCCCGCGTCGTCGCCGTGCGGGTTCTCGACGGCCGCGGCCGTCCGAGCGGCCGGCTGCGCTCCGGCGAGGCCGCGTCGCTCGAGATGGAGGTGCGCGCGGAGCCCGCGATTCGCGACTTCGTATTCGGGTTCGCCCTCTCGACGGTCGCCGGGCAGCCGGTCTTCGGCTCGAACACCGCTCTCGAGGGCCTCGACGGCGAGTCGTTCTCCGGAGAGGCGAGCGTCCGCCTGGAGATCCCCGCCCTTTCGCTCGCCCCCGGGGTCTACTCCGTCGATGCCGCGATCCACGCCGCCGACGGCGCCCCGTACGACTACCGGCGGGACGTGATCCGATTCGAGGTCACCGCCGAGACGGCGACGTCCGGGGTCTGGAACCCGCCGCGGAGCTGGCGCACCGAGGGCGGGGTGCGGTGGAGGGAATGACGGCCGTCAAGGACGAGAAGCCTCTCGAGAGCCCTTCGAAGCTTCGGGCGTTCCTGCGCCGCCGGTTCACGCGGGAGGGGACGCTCGGGCTCTATCTCACCGTCGGCTTTCTCGCCTCGGCCGTTCTCGTGATTCTCCTCTCGCTGGTCCTCGATGAGGTGACGGAGCTGCCCGGCCCCCTCGGAATCGACCGGTCCGTGACGATGGCGATGCAGGATTTCCACACCCCCGCCCGCACGCGTGCCCTTCGCGCCGTCACGAACCTCGGCGACTACCGATTCCTGGTGCCGTGCATGTTGATCGCGTCCGGGCTTCTGGCGGCCGCCGGCCGGCGGGTCTCCGCGCTGCTGTTTCTCGGATCGGTCCTCGGCGGCTGGGCGCTCGAGTCGATCATGAAGATCGCGTTCCACCGCCATCGCCCGGACCTCTGGCCGGCGCTCGTGACGGAGAAGACCTTCAGCTTTCCGAGCGGCCACGCGACGATGTGCACCCTCTTCTTCGGAGGCGTCGCCGCCCTCGTTTTCCACGTCACGCGGCGCCGCACCTACCGCGTGGCGGCCGTCGCCCTCGCCATTCCGCTCGCGCTCGCGGTCGATTTCTCCCGGGTGTACCTCGGCGCCCACTGGCTGACCGACGTCATCGCGGGGAGCCTGCTCGGCCTCTTCTGGGTCGTGCTCTGCGCCACGGGAACGGAGTATTTCGCGAGGCGGTCGCTCCGTCTGGCCGCCGCCGCCAAATCGGGGGCGCGCCGCGCGGGCGACTAGAATCGCGCCCCATGCGAAAAGAGTTCCTGCCGTTCGCGCGGCCTTCGATCGGCGAGGAAGAGATCGCCGAGCTCATCGACACCCTGAAGTCCGGGTGGATCACGACCGGGCCGAAGGTGGAGCGGTTCACCGCGGAGTTTGCGGCGTACGTCGGCGGGCGATTCGCCGTCCCCGTCTCCTCGGCGACCGGCGGACTGCACGTGGCCCTTCTGGCGCTCGGCATCGGGCCGGGGGACGAGGTCATCACCACGCCGATGACCTTCGTCGCGACGCTGAACACCGTCGTCCACTGCGGGGCGGTCCCGGTCCTGGTCGACATCGACCGGGCGACCCTGAATATCCGCGCCGGAGAGATCGAGAAGAAGATCACGCCGAAGACGAAGGCGATCCTCCCCGTCCACTACGTGGGGCAGCCCGCAGACCTCGACTCCATCCTGGAGATCGCGTCCCGGCGCGGCGTCGCCGTTCTCGAGGACGCAGCGCACGCTGTCGGGTCCGAGTACCGGGGGAAGAGAATCGGCTCCTTCCCGACCACGTCCGTCTTTTCGTTTCATCCGAACAAGAACATGACGACGGGCGAAGGTGGGATGGTCGTCACGTCGGACGAAGCGGTCTTCGAGAAGGCGTCACTCCTCAAGTTCCACGGCATGGACCGCGAAGCGTGGAAACGGTTTGCGAAGGCGGGCAGCCCGCGGTACGACGTCGCCCTGCCGGGCTTCAAGTACAACATGATGGACATCCAGGCGGCGCTCGGGCTGCATCAGCTGAAGAGACTCGACGGATTTCTCGTCGAGCGGGAGCGGCTCGCGCGGCGATACGACGCCGCTCTCGCCGGCGCGGCCGGCCTGATCCTTCCTTCGCGCGTCCCGTACCCGGTCCGGCACGCGTGGCACCTGTACACGCCGCTCGTCGACACCGACCGGCTCACGATCGGCCGCGACCGCTTCATGGCGGAGCTCAAGGCCCGCAACATCGGGACGGGCCTTCACTACACTGCCGCTCACGAGTTCTCGTACTACGCCGACCGCTTCGGCTGGCGGCCGGAGGACTTCCCGGAGGCGCACTTCGTCTCGGAACGCATCGTCTCGCTGCCGCTCTTTCCGGGACTGACGGATGGCGACCAGGACGATGCAATTGAGGCGATCCGGGACGTACTGAAGGTCTTCCGAACTTGAGCCGCGGTGTTCCGGCTGAGAGCTGACAGCTGAGAGCTGACAGCTTAAGATCCAAGCCGCAACATGCGAAACATCCGGAACACACCATGAAGGTCTCGGTCGTCGTCCCCGTCTACAACGAGCAGGCGAACCTGGACGAGTTCTTCCGGCGGGTTCTCGGCGTGATGGACGGGCTCGCCGGCCCCTACGAGCTCCTGCTGGTGGACGACGGGAGCCGCGACCGTTCGCTCGAGATCCTGAAGGCCTGGGCGGCGCGGCGGCCCGACGTCGTCCGGGTGCTCGAGCTGTCCCGCAACTTCGGGCAGCATCCGGCGATCCTGGCGGGGTTTCGGGACGTGACGGGAGACGTCGTCGTCACGCTCGACGCCGATCTCCAGAACCCTCCCGAGGAGATTCCGAAGCTCCTCTCGAAAGTCGAGGAGGGCTACGACGTCGTCGGCGGCGTCCGCGTGTCGCGCCAGGACTCCTTCGCCCGCCGCTTCGCCTCGCGGATCGTGAACCGGGTGACGGTGGCGATCACCCGCATGCGCCTGACCGACTTCGGGTGCATGCTCCGCGCGTACTCCCGCGACGTCGTCGACGAGATCAACCGCACGGAGGAGACGTCTACGTTCATCCCCGCCCTCGGGCAGAGCTTCGCGCGAAACCCGACCGAGATCGAAGTCGCGCACGCCCCCCGAACGGGCGGGGAGTCGGCGTACTCGCTGTACCGTCTGATCCGCCTCAATTTCGATCTCATGACGGGGTTCTCCGCCGTACCGCTGCAGCTCTTCGGGATCCTCGGGATGTTCGTCGCCCTCGGCGGGGTCGCGTTCGGCCTGTTCCTGTTCGTCCGGCGCCTGATCGTCGGCGCGGAGGTCGAAGGGGTCTTCACTCTCTTCGCGATCCTGTTCACGCTTCTCGGGATCGCAATGGCGGGTCTCGGGATCGTGGGCGAGTACGTCGGACGTATCTACGAACAGGTGCGCGGCCGGCCCCGATTCTCGGTGCGCCACGCGTGGGGATTGCGGGGCGAGGCCTCGAGCGCGCCCGCAGGGCAGTCTGTCCCGCCCGCCGCCGACCCCTCCCCGGCGGTCCGGCGTTGACCCGTATCGCCGTCTTCGCGTACTCCGACACGGGGCACGCGTGTCTGAAGGCGCTGCTCGACGCGGGACGACAGGTGGTCTTCGTCGGGACCCACGCCGACCGCCCCGACGAGGCGCTCTGGTTTCCGAGCGTCGCCGAGCTCGCCCGCGAGCGCGGCATAGAGCCCGCTATCGTGGAAGACGCGCGCTCGCCGGAGGTTCTCGAGCGCGTGCGTCAGGCCGCGCCGGATCTTCTGTTCTCGTTCTACTACCGGGGCCTTCTTCCCGACGCGATGCTTCGGCTGCCGGCGCGGGGCGCCTTCAACATCCACGGGTCGCTGCTCCCCAGGTACCGCGGCCGGGCGCCCGTGAACTGGGCGGTGTTGAAGGGGGAGACGGCGACGGGAGCCACCCTTCACGTGATGACGGCCCGGGCGGACGCCGGAGACATCGTGGATCAGGAAGGCGTGCCGATCGGACCCGACGACACCGCTCTCGAAGTCCAGCGCCGAGTGACGGCGGCGGCGGTGCGCGTCCTGACGCGGCGGCTTCCCGAACTCGAAGCCGGGCGCGCTCCGCGCGTGCCACAGGACGAGACCCTCGCGACGAAGTTTCCCCGCCGCACCCCCGAGGACGGGCGTATCGACTGGTCATCGAGCGCGAAACAGGTCCACGACCTCGTGCGAGCGGTCACGCATCCGTGGCCGGGGGCGTTCACCGACATCTTCGGGGCGAAGACGACGCTCTGGAAGACCAGTCTGCCGAATCTCGGCGCGCACGACAACTTTCCCGGGCAGATCCGGATCGAGGCGGGACGCCTGTACGTCGCGTGCGGGGACGACCGATACGTCGAGATCGTCGCGTTGCAGCGGGAGGGAGAGGACGAAATGGAATCCACCCGGTTCATCGCGCAGACCGTGACCCCATGAGGGTGCTGATCCTCGGCGTGAACGGGTTCATCGGGAACGCCCTCACGGAGCGCATCCTGAGCACCACCGACTGGGAAGTGTCGGGGCTCGACATCGGAAGCGACAAGATCGCGCCGTTTCTCGGGCACCCCCGGTTCACGTACCTCGAGGGCGACATCGCCATCAACAAGGAATGGATCGAGTACCAGGTCAAAAAATGCGACGTCGTCCTGCCGCTCGTCGCGATCGCGACGCCGGCCGCGTACGTGCGCAACCCGATCGCGGTCTTCGAGCTCGATTTCGAAGAGAACCTCCGCATCGTCAAACAGGCCGTTCGCTACAGAAAGAGAGTCGTGTTTCCCTCCACCTCGGAGGTCTACGGGATGTGCCCCGACGCCGAGTTCGACGAGGAGCGCTCGACCCTCGTGTATGGCCCCATCCACAAGCAGCGCTGGATCTACTCCTGCTCCAAACAGCTTCTCGACCGCGTCATCTGGGCCTACGGCGCGTCGAGCGGGCTGAAGTTCACGCTCTTCCGGCCTTTCAACTGGATGGGCCCGCACTTGGACGACGTGGACTCGCCCAAGGAGGGCTCGAGCCGCGTCCTGACCCAGTTTCTGCACAACATCCTGTACGGCGAGCCGATCAAGCTCGTCGACGGAGGCACGCAGCGCCGGTCGTTCACCTACATCTCGGACGGCATCGACTGCCTCATGAAGATCCTCGAGAACGAGGGCGGGGCGGCGGACGGCGGGATCTTCAACATCGGCAACCCCGCCAACGACCTGTCGGTGCGGCAGCTCGCGGAGGCCCTGGTGGCCGCCGTCGCGGCTCACCCCAACTTCGGAGAGAAGGCCCTCCAGACTCCCCTCGTGGAAGTGTCGTCCGGCGAGTACTACGGGGAGGGCTACCAGGACATCCTGACCCGCGTGCCGTCGATCGTCCGCGCGAGGGAAATCCTGGGCTGGGAGCCGCGCGTCCCCATGGAGGAGGCGATCGAGAGGACCGTCGCGTTCTACCTCGACAAGCGCCCGGCGAAGAGTTGACCCGGCCGCCGGGCGCCGGTCCCGCCCCGCGTCGCGTCGCGCTCAAGGTGGACGCCGACACCCTCGTGGGAACGCGCGAGGGAATCCCGGCGCTTCTCGACGTCTTCGCCGGGCGGGGCATCCGCGCCACGTTCTTCTTCACGTTCGGGCCCGACCGCTCGGGAGTCGCCGCGCGCCGGGTGTTCACCCGCCGCGGATTCGTCCGAAAGATGTGGAAGAGCCGCGCTGCATCGCTCTATGGATTCCCTACGATGCTCTACGGGACGCTGCTCCCCGCTCCGCGGATCGGAGAGAGGTGCGCCCGCGAAATCCGATCCGTCGCGGAAGCGGGGCACGAGACCGGCGTTCACGGGTGGGACCACGTCGGCTGGCACGACGGGCTCGACCGATGGTCCGAGGAGAAGATCCGCGAGCACGTCGAGCGCGCGCACGCGGAGTACCGGCGGATCTTCGGGGCGCCCGCGGTCTCGAGCGCCGCGCCGGGCTGGACCGCCAATGCCCGCTCTCTGGCGGTCGAAGCGGAGCGAGGGCTGCTCTTCACCTCCAACTCGCGGGGCGGCCCGCCTTTTTTTCCGCGCGCGGGAGATCGCTTGTTCGAAACCCTCGAGATTCCCTCGACCCTGCCGACTCTGGATGAGACGCTCGCCTGGGACGACCTGCCGACGGACGCGGCGCAGCGGGAGTACTACCGGCGCGCGCCGCGCGGGACGGAGGTCCACACGATCCACACGGAAGTCGAGGGCCGGTCCCGCCGTCCGCTCTTCGAGAAGATCCTGGACGACTGGCAGGCGGACGGCGTCACGTTCCCGACGCTCGGGGACCTCGCCCGCGAGGCTCTCGTGAAGCGTAAAGAAATCCCGATCCGCCCGCTCGTCCGGACCACCCTGCCCGGCCGGGGTGGGACGGTGGCGAGTGGAATAAGCCCCGGCTCGCCTCCAGCCGATCCCGTCTCGCGACCGCCGGCCTGAGGCGAGCCGGCACGCTCCTCCCCTCTCCACCAGCGACAGCGGGGGGAGAGGAGGGGTGAGGGGGGCAAGCCCCGGCCTCCTCCGCGTCCGCGGACTACCTCGTCACCAGGATCGAGATCGAGTGGTCCTCCGGGTTCGCCGTTACCGCGTCGGCCCTCCTGTCCCCGTTGAAGTCCGCCAGCAGGACGCGTTCCGGATGACCGCCGACCCGGACCGTCACGGTGCGGGAAGGAGAAAGTCCGTCAGGGCCGCCGTACGCGATCGTGAGGGTGTCGTCCACCTGATTGGCGGTCGCGGCGTCTGAAAAGCCGTCGCCGTCGATGTCGCCGCCGGCGACGTCCCCCGAGGCGCGCCCGGTCGGGATCCTGGGCCCGAGCCGGAACCGACCCGCTCCCTCGTTCAGCAGCGCGGTGAGACCGTCGCCGGAAGGGTCCGTTCCCTGACCCGAATAGTTCGCGACGAGGATGTCGGGCCGGCCGTCGCGGTTCACGTCGGCCACCGCGACGGCGAACGGCGAGGGCCCTCCTTGGAACGGCCTTCCGTGAGCGCTGAAATGGCCCGCGCCGTCGCCGGTCAGGAGGGTCACCAGTCCGCCGGCGAGGTTCGGCGCGACGAGGTCGCAAAGGCCGTCTCCGTCGAGATCTGCGAGGCGCAGATTGCGGTAGGGCTTGCGTCCCGCCTCGATCGAGACGCCCGGCGCCGCGAAGCCGCCCCGCCCATCGCCGCGGAGAAACGTGAACCGGTTTTCGCCCCAGCTGTCGATCACGAGGTCCGGCGAGCCATCCCGGTCGGCATCGCAGACTCCGATCGTGTGCGGGTGCGGCTGACTTCTGACTCTAAGGGGAGGGCCGGGTGCGGGCCGGAACCCGCCGCGCCCCTCCCCGAGGAGGACCGTCACGATCGGAACGCCGTGGTTGGCGATCGCCAGGTCGAGTATCCCGTCCCGGTTCAGGTCGGCCGCGGCGATCTCCGCGGGATCCGGACCCGCGGGCAAAGAACCGGCACGCCGGAGCCCGCCCCCGCCGTCGCCGAGAAACACGAGGAGGTCGTTCGATCCGGAGCTCCCGACGGCGAGGTCGAGCCGGCCGTCGCCGTTGAAGTCTCCGGTCTCCAGAGCGACGGGATTGTGATCGGAGCCGAGCGACACGACGCGCGGCGGAAGAAAAGGGGCGCTGCGGCTGCCGGCCGGCGCCGGAAGCCCGGACGATCCGGGCAGCAACGCGAACGCCGCGAGAAGAGCCGTCCTCGAACGCCCGCGGGACAGGGGGACGACGAAAGGGAACACCGCCGAAGAGATACTAGAGTGCGGACATGACTTCGTCCACGGACATGCGAGGCAGGACGGTCCTCGTCACCGGCGCGACGTCCGGGATCGGGCTCGAGACCGCCCGCGCGCTGGCTCGCATGGGAGCGCTCGTTCTCGTGGGTGCTCGGGATCCGGCCCGCGGACAGGCGGTCGTCGACGAGATCCGCGACAAGGCCGGCCAGGCGGAAGTCTCGACGATCGACACGGCGTCTTTCGCTTCGATCCGGGCGGCGGCCGGGCGGCTCCTGTCGGGGCATCCGGCGCTGGACGTTCTCGTCAACAACGCCGGGATGGCGTCGCGGCGGAGGGAGCTCTCTCCCGACGGCCACGAGCTCACATGGGCCACGAACTTTCTGGGCCCATTTCTACTGACGCGACTCCTGCTTCCCGGGCTGCGTAAGGCTCCGGCGGCCCGGGTGGTCAACGTGAGCTCGGTCGGCCACAAGTCGGGAAGGCTCGAGTGGGACAACCTGGAGCTCGAGCGCGGCTTCGCGACGTTTCGCGCCTACGGCAATTCGAAGCTCGCTCTGAACCTCTTCACCCGCGAGCTCGCCCGGCGCGAGCCCTGGCTCGCGGCCAACGCGGTCCATCCGGGCGGGATCGCGACCAACATCTGGCGGTCGGCGCCCGCGGCCGCGCGCTGGATCCTCGCGCGTGTGCTGCCGTCGGCCGAGGTGGGCGCGCGTCCCGTCGTCCGTCTCGCCTCCGACCCTGATCTCTCGAAGGTCACCGGGCGCTATTTCGACAAGCTCCGGGAAGCCGAGCCCTCCGCCGCCGCGCAGGACGATGCCGCCGCGGCCCGCCTGTGGGACATCGCCGAAGACGCTACGAAGTCTTCCTCTTGACTCTCAACTCTCAACTCTGAACTCTCAACTTCCCTACGGCGCCAGCATGTCCGTCAACTGCCGGGCGAGCGCCCCCACGTTGACGCTTTCCGTATTGGCGAGGATTGCGACCGCGAAGCCCCGGGCCGGCAGCATGGCGAGATACGTGGACGTGCCCTGCTGCGAGCCTCCGTGCGTCAGGAGCTTCTCCCCCTTCCGGTCCACGATCGTCCATCCGAAATAGGGAGAGTCCTTTCCGTCTTTCGTCTTCATGGGGACCTGCATCTGCCGGAAGGTTTCGGCCTTCAGAAGCCTGTTCGTCTGGAGAGCGATCGCAAACCGCGCGAGGTCGACCGCCGTCGAGACGAGACCGCCGCCGGGGACCTTGTTGCTCGTGTCGGCGAGGTCGGCGTTGCGAAGCTCACCGCTCGGCGCCTTTGCGTAGCCGCGGGCGCGGTTGGGCACGACGGACGCCTGGTCGTCGACGCGCGTCCGATCCATCCCGGCGGGCCGCGTCACGCTCTCCCGGATGAATTCCGCGTACGGCTTTCCTGACGCGCCTTCGACGACACAGCCGAGGACGACGTACCCGTAGGTCGAGTACGTGTACGCCGCGCCCGGCTCCTGAAGGAGGGGATCCGACTTGAACGCGTCGAGGGAGGCCGGGACGCTCTCGTAATGGCGGGTGCTGTTGAAATTCTCGTCCGGGTTGTAGTGACGGATCCCGCTCAGGTGGCCGAGAAGCTCGCGCGCCGTGATGGGCTGGGTCTTGGAAGGAAACGCGGGGCACGTCCCCTGGATGGGGGCGTCGAGGTCGAGCCGGCCGCTCTCGGCGAGCCGCATCGCGGCCACCGCGGTGATCGGCTTGGAGATCGATCCCAGCCGCCACACCGTCGTCGCCGTGAACGGCACGAAGTTCTCGAGGTCGGCGAAGCCGTAGCCGCCCGACCACTTGACCTCGTTGCCGATGACGACGGCGACCGACAGGCCGGAGATGTTCTGCGAGGCGATCGAGGCCGCGATCGCCTCCTGCACGCGGTCCGCCGATTCGCCGAGGGGCGAGGGCGCCGTCTGGGCCGCGGCCGGCGCGGCGGCGATCAGCGCGAGGAGCAGGATGCAGGCCGTGCGTTTCCTCGAGATCGTCATGCGAGTCCTCCCGTCGGCGTTTGGATGGATGAATCCGTGTTTCCGCGCGGGCGCGCGGCCTTCCCGGTGGCGATTCCGATCCCGCAGGCGAGGAGCAGCGCCGCGCCTTGCGCGACGACGCCGCGGTGGAAGGGCTCGCGATTCCAGGCGATCTCGAACGTGTGCCGGCCGGCGGGGATCGCCACCGCCAGGTCGCGGGCGTTGGCCACGAGGACGCGGGCGGGAGCGCCGTCCACGCGCGCCCGCCAGGCGGCGAAGTAGGTCCGGGAGAACAGCAGGTGGCCCGCGCTCGGCGCCTCGACCGTTCCGGCCGCGCGGTCGGCCGAGACGTCCGCGGCCGAAAGCGAAGCGGCGGCGGCCGCGGCGGGTGGATCCGCGCCGGCGGGGCCGGGAAGAACGACTTCGGTCTCCGGATGAAACGCGTCGGAGCGCACGAGCTCCAGCGCCGCCGAGAGGGAGGGCCGGCGGAGCGCGCGCGACGCCCAGCGAAGCTCGGGCAGCGGCGCATCGGCTTCGTGCAGGACCAGGTGCCGGCCGGTCACCACGACTCCCGTCACGGGATGGAAGAGCGGAAACTCCTCGCCTTCTCCGGCGAGCGCCCACCGCGCTCCGTACGCCCGCAGGAGGCGGCTTCGCTCCGCCGGCAGCGAGGCGCGAGCGGCTTCGTCGGCCAGCCGGTTGAACCATCCGTACGAACCGTCCGGGTCACGGTCGAACACGTAGGCGAGGCCGAAGGCCTGCGCGGTCGAAGGGATGAGCTCCTGCGCCAGCGCCCGGGCGTACGGCTCGAAGCGCGGAAGGCCCGCCCTTCGGGGAAGTGCCGCGAAATCGGGCTGCGGAATCCCCGGGGACGCGTAGAGCCGTCCCTGCCCGCGGATCGCGCCGAGGAGCTCCGGGCGGCGGCCCACGTCCTTCGCGCTCGCCGAGACGAACAGCGGGAGAGCCCACGGAAGGGCGAGCGCGGTGCAGAGCAGAGCGAGCGCGAACCCCGGCCGCGCCGGGCGCCGGGCGAAGAAAATCAGCGCGAAGAGGAGCACGGCGGCGGCGCCGAAGACCGCGTCTCCGCGCACCGACCCGCGAAAGGCGGCGAGCATGTCCTCGAGCGGAAGCCCACCGGGCAGCCGTCCGGACAGACGCGCGTCGAGCCAGCCCCCGCGCGACGAGAGCGCGAACGCGGCGGCGTAGACGACCAGAAGACTCGCGAAGAGGGCCGCCGCGCCGCGTCTCGCCCGCGCCGCCCGGAAACGGTCCGCCGCCAGGCCCGCGAGGAGGGCGACACAGATAGTCGTCAGCAGATAGAACTTGATCGGGTACCGGAGGCGCCTCAGGAAACCGATCGAAAAGAGGATCCGGTAGAACGGAAGAGCGAGCCCGAGGCTGAACAGCCAGGTCGTGACGGCGGCCGCGGCGAGCGCCAGTGTCCGGCGGCGCCAGAAATCCCGGTGGAGCCCCGCTGCCGCGACCGCCAGCAGCGGGAGGACTCCGAAGGTGACGCACCAGATGTACACGAGGTCCTGCTCCTGCGTGGCGTGGATCCAGCTCGTGCCGCTTCCAATGGTGGAAGGGTCGCCGCCGAACCGCGGGAAGAGCCACTCGACGAGGCGAAGCGGGAGAAACGGCGCCGCACCGAACGCCGTCTGGGAGTAGAGGTGCTGGCCCCGGTAGGTCAGGGGAAAGATCGCGCGCAGGGGCAGGAGGAGCGCGGCCGCGAACGGCACGGCGACGAGGAGGGCGCCGGCGCCGGCGAGAGCCGCCGCGAGGAATCGGGGAGCGCGCCGACCGGCGGAGCCGCCCGCGAGATCCAGCAGCGCGACGAAGGCCGTGAAGATTCCCGTGAGAAGTGAGATCGCGGGCTCCCCGGCGAGCAACTGGAGGCCGAAGGCGAGGCCGGTCGCCGCCGAGGCGCGAACCGCGGCGGACGCCGACACGGCCCGCGTCGCGCCGAGGGCCGCCGCCGCGCACCACGGCAGCCACGACGCGGACGCGCTCGAATTGAAGAAGGCCGACCCGTACGAAAGCATCATCCCGGAAAACGCGTACGCGGCGCCGGAGAAGAGGGCCGCGCCGGGCGAGATCCCGAGCCGGGAG
>JBBRDK010000012.1:0-56460 GCA_038203955.1 Thermoanaerobaculia bacterium
CGCGAAGGCGAGGCTCGAGCCGCGGGGTTTCGGCAAGGACTTCCCGGTCGAGACCAACGGGACGCCCGCGGGCCGCGCCCTCAATCGGCGCACGGAAGTGGTGCTGCCGGAATAGCGAGGGACGGGAAACGGGAATCGGGAATCGAGGAGCCCCGCTCCGTCCTCTATCAATCGGAACCGCTCGACCCCGCCAGCATCAGGGTCCCGAACCGCGTCGCGTCATGGAAGTCGACGGGGTCGCGGTGAAGAGGAGACCAGGAGGAGAGCTCGTCGGGGCTCCGACCGGCGCCGCGGTCGACGCGAAAAAAGTTGGCGCGCCAGACCGGCGGAATCGAGCCTCCGCACAGCGGCGCCAGCGGAATCGACAACAGCGCCGACCAGCTCTTCTCCCGCCGTTCGACGCGGGCCGTGTATCCCGCGCAATCCCAACCGACGTCGAGACAGATCGTCGGCCGGACGAGGCGCGGAGACAGAATCGCGGCGTCGAAGAGCGTGCCGAGCGGGTTGACCTCGAACTCGAAGTACGCGTGAGGAGGGTCGAGCGGAGTCAGGAACACCTCGAAGACGTCCTCCTCCCAGAGGGAGTCGTCGCGCCGCACCTTCGTCGCCACGCATCCGTCGTCCCGCGCGTCGAAGCGGACGAGCAGGCATCCGGCCCGCCATCCCAGGCGCACCGCGGTCTTCAGACGCGGACCCTCTCCATCTCGAGCGCGGACGAGGGAAATCGAGGGGAGGGAGACCAGGCGGTCGGTCGGGGAGAGAAAGGGGACGCGCGTCCGGGGCGGGGGATTCAGAGCTTCCACTGCCGCACGAGATTGAATCCGAGGTAGTAGCCGTGCGACGGCAGGCCCGAGAAATCGGTCGCGATGTACTGGTCCACCGTCGTTCCGCGCTGGTTTCCGACGGTGAACGCGAAGCGATGGCGCACGACGGTCTTCTCGATGGCCGCGATCCAGGCGACTCCCCGCGAGTCTGCTTTCCCGAGGCGGGGCTCGACCTCTCCCTGGACGTTGATGGATCGGGTCACGGCGATCGATACTGCCGCCGGCACGCTGAAAAGATTCTCGTAGAACGGCTTCGGCGACACAAAGCGCTGCCCCGAAGTCTTGGAGACGTAGGTGGGGACCGCGGTCAGCCGCACTTGCGAACCGAGCGACAGTCCCAGGATCGCCTGGGCAAACACGCCGTTGCGGTTCTGGAGGTTCGCCTCGGTCCGCCAGTCCCCCCCCAGCCGGACGGCCGCGGAGAGCGGACCCGCCGAGACGACGTGGTACTTGACGTCGAGCTCGTAGACGTCGAGGCCCGACGACCGGTACAGCGACACGTCCAGGTCGTCGATCGGTGCGTAGGCGAGTCCGATCCCGATGTCCGCTCCGGAGTCGAAGGAATAGAGCGAATGAATGTCGCTCTGCTCGACCGGCTGGGAGAAGCGGTGAGTGAAGAGGACGGTCAGAGTGCCCCGGCGCGGGGCGTCGGCCGAGGGGAGGTTGATGATGCGGGACCCCTCCGGCGGACGGGGCGCGGCGGCACCGTCGGCTGCCGGCTCCTTGGCGGCGGCGGGGCCCTCCGGAGGCGCCGCCGGCGTTGCGGCCTGCGCGACGAGGCGGGCGGAGGAAATGAAGAGCGCGGCGAACACGGCGGCGACGTGGCGGAATTCCATGCGCGCGGAGTATAGCGACCGCGGACCTCGGGGCCGGAAGCTTTAACCGGCTCTTAGTTACGCGCGGAGGAGTCCCGCCCCCCAGTGCAGCCCGGCGCCGAGGGCGGTGAAGCAGACGAGGTCCCCTTCCCGCACGCGGCCTGCCTTCTTCGCCTCGTGGAAGACGAGCGGAAGGGTCGCGGCCGTGGTGTTGCCGTACCTCTGGATGTTGTTGAAGACCTTCTCGTCGGAGAGCCCGAGCGTCTTCTGCACGGACTCGTTGATGCGCAGGTTGGCCTGGTGCATCAGAAGCAGCGACAGGCTTTCGAGGGACTCGCCATATTTCTCGAGTGTTTCGCGGACGATCGCCGGCATCGCCGTCGTGGCGAGGCGGAAGACCTGACGGCCCTCGACGACCGGCACGGTCCGATTGTCCTCGAACTGCTCGGGAGAAAAGTACGGGAAGGACGCGGACCCGCCTCCGGGCACGTAGAGCTTGTCCCAGTGCGTTCCGTCGGTGCGCATCTCGAATCCCAGAAAGCCCCGGCCGTCATCCGCGTCGTGCGCTTCGAGGACGAAGGCGCCCGCGCCGTCCCCGAAGATCACGGCGCGGTCGCGCTGCGCCGTTCCCCAGGCGTAGGCGGCGGGCGAGACCGGCCCTTCGGATTCGCCGAACATCACCGCCCACTCGGCCTCCGACCAGGGATAGAGGGAGGCGTGGCACTCGCCGCCGACCAGCAGGACTCGCCGGTAAGTGCCGGAGCGGATGAAGGCGTCGCCGACCTGAAGGCCGGAAAGAAATCCCGCGCACTGCATCCGGACGTCGAGCGCGGGAGTCTCGTGCAGCCCCAGAGCCGCCGCGAGAAGCCCGCCGTTTCCGGGAAAGTAGTGCGCCGGCGTCATGGTCGCGAAGACGATCAGGTCGATCTCGCCCGCCTCGAGACCCGCGTCCTCGAGCGCCCGCTTCGCCGCTTCGATCCCCAGATCGCAGGAAGAGGTTCCGGCGCGGGCATACCGCCGTTCGCCGATCCCCGTTCGCTGCCGGATCCATTCGTCGCTCGTGTCCATGAGCCGGGACATACGCTCGTTGGTGACGATACCCTCGGGAACGAACATCCCGGAACCGCGGACGACCGTACGGGGCGAGCCCACGGCGGAAGTCTACCGGAGAGTCCTGAGTTTTCAGTTTTCAGTGATCATTTGGGGACGCCCGACTGACGACTGAAAACTGACGACTGACAACTACCTCAGTCTCGCGCTCTCCGTGTCTCCCGTGCCCTGGTCGATCTGCTCGGTGACGGCGTAGATCCGCCCGCCGGCCTCGGTCTCGACGCGAAGGCGCGCCGCGGCGAGTCCGGCGCCGCCCACGGTCGTCAGCACCGCCGGAATCCGGATGCTGCCCTGCGAGCCGATGGAAACAGTGCGGCGGCCGGTCTCGTTTCCGGAATCGTCGAAGCCGATCACCGTCACGGCGCTCAGGGCTCCGGAGTTGAAAAGCAGCAGATCGGTGGTGCGGGCGTCGGTCGTCGGCGCGCCGAGCGACTCCGCCGCGCCGACCGGCGCGATCGCCCCCGAGGGAGAGAGCGCGGAGACGATCGTCGCGTAATCGCCCTCGTCGCGACGCGACGCGACGCGAGCAGCGACCGCCACCGGCCCGTCCGCCGTGTACGTCACGGCTCCGCCCAGGAGGACCCCGAAGAAGCTGGTCAGAGCGTCTTCGATCACCCGGCTGCCGCCCGGAGGAAGCGCAATTGTCGCGAGCCTAGGCGCGCCGCCTCCGTTCTCCTGGATGAACGAGAAGGTGACGTTGACCGGCCGCGTCGTATCGGGATTCGAGACGTAGAGGTCCGAGAGACGACCGCCCGCGCCCGCGAAGTTTGAGAGATGGGGGAAGACGCCTTCCGTCGACGCCGCGGTCGGGGGCGCCGCCGCGACGTCCGTGCTCCGGGTGTCGAAAACGTTCACGTAGGACTGCACGGATCCCGACGCCACCGCCAGCCGGATCACGTCGCCCGGCTCGGGGGACACGCCAAACGCCGATGCGGCCGGGTTGAATTCCTCCGCCACGTTTCTCGTCAGCACGAAACGCCGCGTTCCGCGCACCGTGCCGTCGGGAGCCACGAGGGTTGCGGTCGCATCGCCCGCGACGGCGCTGAAGAGACCGAACACGGAGACCTCGGACGTGCGCGCGCCGAGAAAGAAGGTGTTGGAAGAACCCTGTCCGAGTGAGTCATCGGTCGAGGTCGCCCGCATCGAGAACCCGAACGAGGAGCCGTCGTCGCGCAGCCGGGCGGAGCGGACGGATACGGAGAGATCGGCGGCGTTGCCCGAGGAGACGCGCACACGTACGGGCCCGAACTCCGCCCCCGCCCCGGAACTCGCGTCGTGGAACGTATCGGGAAGAACGAGCGTCCGCCCCGGCGCCACGGAAAACGCCGTGCTCGGCGCGAACGACGCGTCGGAGAAAAGGAAGAGCAGGTCGCCCGAGACGGGCGCCAGGCCCCGGTTCACTATCGTCGTCTCGATCGCGATCCGGGGCCCCGGGGCGACTCCGAACTGCGCCGCGACCGGGACCGTCAGGTCCGTGACGCCGCCGATGGTCTGGAGGACCATGTGCACGAGCTTGCCTTCACTGCCGGTCCAGATGCCGGAGCCCGTGGCCTCGATCCCGTAGGCGTTGACGGACGGAAATTCGGTCCTCAGCAGCCCCGGCGCGGCGACGGTCGTCTTGACGTCGGCGACCGCCGCCGTGGCCTTCGTGCTCGTGAAGGTGGTCAGGATCGCGGTCGAGTCGCGGACAACCGCCGAACGCCTGTTCACCGTGGCGAGGACCTCGAGCGTTTCGGGGGTCAGAACGGCGAAGCTCGCGGCCGCGATCGCCGGATCGAGGACGACGACGCGCCCGTTGGCGGTCGGCGCCTCTGCCACGTAGATCCGGCCGTTGAAGATGTCGAAGTGGATGGGGTCGAGAAAACCGGAGTACGCGGTGACGAACCCGGTCGCCGGGTCGAACCGGTCCATGCGGTTGGCGGCGAATTCACAGATCCACAGCCCTCCGCGGTCGTCGAACTGCAACTGGGTGGAGTTCAAGCGGCCGAAGGTCGGGTTCGAGATCGTCCAGGAGGTCTCGGACGCCGCCCCCGGGAGGTACCGAACGAGCCGATTGTTCCCGAAGTCGACCATCCACATCGCCCCGTCCGGCGAGACGACGACGTCGGCATAGGCGAAGGTTTTGCCGGAGCGGTAGTCCGTCACGACGAGAGAGTCCGGATCGAGGGACTGCAGGCGCCCGTTGGTCTGCGGAAACCAGACTTTCCCGTCGGGGGCGCGGTAGAACCCCGCCGGCCGCGATCCGGGCACGGCCCACTCCCGGAGCTGATTGGTTTCGGTGTCGAGGCGGCCGAGCGCGGAAAATCCGGCGTCGATCTGACTCTGACCGTTCTCGATGAACCAGACGTATTTGCCGTCGACGGTGAAGTCGACCGGGTTCGCACCCAGGGTCTTGTCATCCCGTATCTGCCACTGCTTGAAGGTGATCCCGTCCGGCTGGAGCTGCACGATCCTGTCGTTCGACGGAACCAGGAACCAGACGCTTCCGTCCGGCTGGGCCTGGAGATTGACGCCGGTGACAAAACGGTCGTTTTCGACGGTCCAGGTCGTCACCGAGACCACGGTGGTGGCGGTCTGGGCCGCCGCGAAGCCGGAGAGGAGCAAGAGAAGGACGAAGGACGGGAGAAATCGCACGCGGAAGGACATTCGGCGGATGATAACGCAGGGGTCTAGGCGGGCATTTCCGCGATCGGCGTTCGGTTTTGAATCGAGGTCAGGAAACCCGATGGCAACTTCGTCTCCTCTCGCTCCGATCCTCGCGGCCCGGACATCCGACAGCGCTCCCGAGCTCGTCGAGCGCCTGCCCGACGGCCGATTGCGCTGTTACGCGTGCGGGCACCGCTGCCCGATTCCCGAGGGCCGCGCGGGGGTCTGCAAGGTCCGATACAACGAAGGCGGGATCCTGCGCGTCCCGTGGGGCTACGTCGGCGCGCTGCAGTGCGACCCGATCGAGAAGAAGCCGTTCTTCCACGCGCTGCCCGGGACGGACGCGTTCTCGTTCGGAATGCTCGGGTGCGATCTGCACTGCGGTTACTGCCAGAACTGGTTCACCTCTCAATCGATCCGCGACCCGCGGGCGATCGCTCCGCCTCGAGACGTCACGCCGGAGATTCTCGTGGACCTGGCGGAGGAGCAGGGGGCGCCGACCGTCGTCTCGACGTACAACGAGCCCTTGATCACGTCCGAGTGGGCCGTCGAAATTTTCCGCGAGGCGAAGCGCCGGAATTTGAGGACCGCCTACGTCTCCAATGGCAACGGCACTCCGCAGGTTTTGGACTACATCCGGCCGTGGATCGACTTCTACAAGGTGGATTTGAAGTCCATGGACGACCGGCACTACCGCGAGCTGGGCGGCGTCCTGCAGAACGTTCTCGACTCGATCCGGGCGATCCACGAGCGGGGGATCTGGCTCGAGGTGCTGACCCTCGTCATTCCGGCGTTCAACGACTCGGAGGCCGAGCTGCGGGAGGCGGCGCGCTTCATCGCGTCGGTGTCGCCCGACGTCCCGTGGCACGTCACAGCGTTTCATCCCGATTACAAGATGAACGACCGGGGCAGCACCCCCGTCAGGACCCTGATCCGCGCCGCCGAGATCGGCGTTGAGGAGGGACTTCGCTACGTCTACGCCGGCAACATACCCGGACGGGTCGGGGAGTGGGAGAACACCCGCTGCCCGAACTGCCGCCGGACGCTGATCGAGCGCCACGGGTTCGTCGTCCTGTCCAACCGGATCGAGGCGGGCCGCTGCCCCCACTGCGCCGCGGAGATCCCGGGCCGCTGGGACTCCTCGCTGGAAGGAAGGACGCGCACGCACGGGATCCCGCTGCCAGTTCTTTAGGGAAGTTGACAGGTGAGAGTCGAGAGTTGAGAGTCATGCTTCCGGGTCTGGACTCTGAACTCATAACCCTCAACACTGAACTCCCCGTAAACCCTCTCGCGCCCCCCTCGTCCAACCTTCAACGCCCGAAGGGGGGCCCATGACTTCTGTCCCATGGAATCGTGATGCGGCCGCGCACCTGCTGCGGCGGGCGGGCTTCGGCGGGACGCCCTCGGAGACGGATGCCTTAGCCGCCCGGGGCCTCGACGGCGCCGTTTCGTTCCTGGTCGACTACGACGGGATCGACACCACGGCCTACGAGGCGGCTCTGTCCGCCCGGAGCTACAACCTCGCGACGACCCGGGGGATCCAGCAGTGGTTTCTCGACCGGATGGCGAACTCGCCCCGGCCCCTGGAAGAGAAGATGACGTACTTCTGGAACCTCCACTGGACGTCCGGGACCTCCAAGGTCCGCGGCGTGACCCTGATGCTCAACCAGAACAAGACGGCGCGTCAGGCGGCGGTCGGCCGCTTCGACGACCTGGTGGTCCGGATGTCGTCGGACCCGGCGATGCTCGTCTGGCTGGACAACTGGTTGAACCGAGCCGCGCAGCCCAACGAGAACTACGCCCGTGAGCTCATGGAGCTCTACACCCTGGGAATCGGCAATTACACCCAGAGTGACGTGACCGCCCTCGCGCGGGCTCTGACGGGATGGACGGTGCAGAACTACACCAAGGCGGACAATTACAACGGCGCGACCTTCGTAAACAACCCGGCCGTCCACGACAACGGAAGCAAGACTCTGCTGGGCCAGACAGGGAACTGGAACCCCGCGGACGCCATCAACATTCTCCTGACGCGCACGGATGCGCGCGGTTCCGTCTCGGGGCGCTTCATCGGAGCGAAGCTCTGGCGCTTTTTTGTCTACGATGATCCCCCCGAATTCGTCGTCGACCAGCTCGCGTCGGTGTGGGTCTCCTCGGGACGAGTCGTGCGCGAGGTGCTTCGAGCGATCTTCACGAGCCCCGAGTTCTACGAGCCCCACGCGCGCAAGACGTGGGTCCGCAGCCCGGTCGAGTACTCGGTTGCGTCCATCCGGATGCTCGAGGGAACGAGCGACTTCTCGTCCCCCGCGGCGTCCTTGAACGGCATGTCGCAGAGCCTGTTCGATCCGGAAGACGCGAAGGGATGGGACTGGGGCCTCTCGTGGCTCAACACGGGGACCGTCTTCAACCGGTCGACTTTTACGAACACGCTCGCGAGCAACCGGGGCGCCAACGGGACCCGGTTCGATCCCAACCGGATCCTCGCGGGCCGGGACGCTTCGAGCGCGGACAAGGTCGTCGACATCGTCGCGGACCGCCTCAACGTCGCGGACGCGCCGCCTTCGACCCGGCAGGCGTGGATCGACTACATGAACACGAACGACGCCGGGCAGCGGGTCGCCTGGACGAATACCGCCGCGAACATCGACAAGAAAGTGCGGGGGCTCGTCCACCTGATGCTGACGAGCCCGTACTTCCAGTTCGCGTAACGGAAACCCGCAAAGGAACGCCATGACTTTTTCGAGACGCGACTTTCTGCTTCGCAGCGCGGGGTTCGTGACGGTTTCGGCGATGGTGCCGAAATGGTCGGTGGCGGCCAGCCGGGGGTTCGAAGCCGTCGAGGCGGACGCGGCGGCGTCGGGGCGGACCCTCGTGATCCTGGAGCTGATGGGCGGCAACGACGGGCTCAACACCGTCATCCCGTACGCGGACGCGAAGTACGGCCAGCTCCGCTCCCGGATCGGCATCCCCTCCAATACCGTTCTGCCGCTGGACTCGAAGCTGGGCCTCCACCCGAAGATGACCGGGCTGAAGGCGCTCTGGGACGCGCAGCGCGTGGCGATCGTCGAGAACGTCGGCTATCCGAATTCGAGCCTCTCGCACTTCGCATCGCGCGACATCTGGCACACGGCGGACCCGAGCCTGGTCGAGCACCGCGGCTGGCTCGGGCGGTGGGCGGACGCGGCCCTCGCCGGAAACGGAAACCCGCTCTCGTGCACGGCAATCAGCAGCTCTCTTCCGCGCACTCTGCTGGCCGACAATGTCCAGGTTCCCTCCTTTCTGACGCTCGCGACCTACTCCTACCAGACCGACGGGGCGGCGGCGGGCGACCGCAACAATCAGGTGAACACGTTTCTGAAGCAGAGCTCACAGGAGTACGAGCTGCCGACCGCCGCCGACGCCGTCGGGCAGCTCGGGGAGGACGCCATCGCCTCCTCGAACGTCCTCCAGACGGTGGGCAGCGGCTACGTCGCGGCGGGCACGTATCCGGCGAACAGCCTGGGCTCCGCGCTGCTTTTAATCGCGCAGATCGTCAACGCGAACGTGGGCGCGCGAATCCTGTATGCGACCTACGGAGGCTTCGACAACCATGCCGCCGAAGACCAGGCGCACGATCCCCTGGTGCAGAACGTGTCGGACGCGATCAAGGCGTTCTTCGACGATCTCGACGGCCACGGCAAGGCGCACGACGTCCTTCTCATGACGTGGTCCGAGTTCGGGCGCCGCGCGCAGGACAACGCGTCGAACGGCACCGATCACGGGACATCGGCGCCGCACTTCGTGGTGGGCGACGCGGTCGGTGCCGGAATCTACGGGAACGCTCCCAATCTCACCAATCTCGACTCGAACGGAAACCTGCTCGTCGAAAACGATTTCCGTTCCTATTACGGAACCATCCTGGCCGACTGGCTGAAGGCGGACTCCGCGGCGATCCTGGGGTCCGGGTGGCCGAATCTAGGCTTCCTGAACAAGCGGTACGTGTAGCGAGAGTCGTCGGTAGTCTTCCAGTCCAGCTGTCAACCTCCAGGCCCGTTGTAGCCGGAGACAGGGGGGGGACCGACCGCCGGTGACCGGTGGATATCCGACCCCCCCTCCCTCGTTCCGGATGTATGATCTTCGGAAGGTTTCTTCTTCGCCGAGCCGCACCTCTTCATGTTTTCGGGAGACTGACCTGTGAGCGTTCGCTGGGATCGCGCAGCGGCCGCGCATCTCGCCCGGAGGGCGGGCTTCGGCGGCACGTCGGCCGAGATCGACGCTTTGCTGGCAATGGGTCTCGAGGCGGCCGTCTCGTCCTTCGTCGCCTACGACACCATCGAAAACTCCGCGCTCGAGGCCGATCTCATCCGGCTGACGACACCGGCCCCTCCAGCGACGACGGCGACGTACGACCTGAACACGACGTCGGGAATCCAGAAGTGGTTCCTTCACCGCATGGTCTTCACGCGGAGGCCGCTCGAGGAGAAGATGACCCTCCTCTGGAACAACCACTTCACGTCCGGCATCGCCAAAGTCAATGACGCGACGCTCATCCTGAAACAGAACAAGACGGAGCGCTCGCTCGCCATCGACAGATTCGACGACCTGGTCCTCGCCATCACCAAAGACCCGGCGATGATCCTGTGGCTCGACAACCGCACCAACGTGAAGGGCCGGCCGAACGAGAACTATGCGCGGGAGCTCATGGAGCTCTTCACGCTGGGCGTCGACCGGTACACGCAAAAGGACGTGAGCGACCTGGCGCGCGCCCTGACGGGATGGACGATCGCAAAACCCGACGCCGCGCCCGTCTCGGAGTACGCGTTCTCTTTCAACGCCGCCGCCCATGACGCGGGAGTCAAAACGATTCTGGGTCAGACGGGCAACTGGAATGCCGACGAGGCGATCGGCATCCTCTTAAACGCCACCGACGCCCGTGGGAGCATTTCCGGGCGTTTCCTGGCGGGGAAGCTCTGGACCTGGTTCGTCTACCACGACCCGCCCGACTGGGCGATCGCTGAGATCGCCTCCGTCTACGTCTCGTCCGGCCACTCCGTTCGGGCGATGCTCGATCACCTTTTCCGGATGCCGGAGTTCTACGAGCCGCACTCGCGCCAGGCCCTGGTGCGCAGCCCGGTCGAGTACATCGTCGCTCCGCTGCGGCAGCTCGAGGCGAAGACGGACTTTTCGACACCCGTGGCGAGCCTGAACCCGATGGGGCAGTCCCTCTTCAACCCGCTCGACGCGAAGGGGTGGGAGGGGGACCTCGACTGGGTGAACACGGGGACGGTCTTTGCCCGTGCGACCTATACCAACTCGCTCGTGACGAACCGGGGCGCCACGGGAACCAGAATCGACGTCGCCGGGCTCCTGGCCGGGAAATCGCTCTCGACGGCGCGCGACGTCGTCAGCGCGCTCGCCGACCGGCTGGGCCTCGCCGACGCGCTTCCAGCATCCCAGGCGGTCTGGGAAAAATACGTTGACTCGAAGGCGGACGGCAGTCGCGGGTACTGGACGAACACGCCGGCCGCGGTCGACCAGAAGGTCCGCGGGCTTCTTCACTTGATGCTCACGAGCCCGGACTACCACCTGTGCTGAGGAGCGTTCCATGCCGCTGAACCGGCGCGAGTTTCTTTTCCGCGGCGTGGGCGTGGCGACGGTCTCCGCAATGATTCCGAAGTTCGCCGTTGCGGGCGCGCGGTTCTTCGAGGAGTACGTCTCGAGCGCCAACTCCGGCCGGGTTCTCGTCGTAGTCGAGCTCGCCGGCGGAAACGATGGCTTGAACACGGTCGTCCCGTACACCGATGCGCTCTACTCCGGAACGTACCGGAAGACGATTGGAGTTCCCGCGAGCGCGGCTCTCGACCTCGACGGAACCCTCGGTTTGAATCCGGTCATGACGGGGATGAAGTCGCTGTGGGACGAAGGCCGGTTGGCGGTCATCGAGGGGGTCTCGTATCCCAGCCCGAACCTCTCGCACTTCACCTCTCGTGACATCTGGCACACGGCCGACCCGAAGCTCGCCGAGAGACGCGGGTGGCTCGGCCGCTACGCCGATAAAGCGCTGGTCGGCACCGGAAACCCGCTTTCCGGCTGCGCGATCTCGTCGTCTCTCCCGCGGACTCTGCTCGCCGACAACGTGGTCTTTCCGGCGTTTTCGAATCTCGCCGCTTATTCGTACGCCACCGACGGCAGCAACCCGGGCGACGCGTCGAACCAGGTCGCGGCGTTCGTCGCGCAGAACTCGATCGAGCACGAGATTGCCAATCGCAACGAGACCATCGAGGACGTCTCGCGGGACGCCGCTTCGAGCTCCGCGACACTCAAGCAGGTGGCGATCGGGTACACAGCCAGGGCGACGTACCCGAACAACAGCCTCGGCCAGGCCCTGAAGCTCTGCGCCGAGATTATCGTGGGCAACCTCGGGACCTCGATCCTCTACGTGACGTACGGCGGATTCGACAACCATTCCGCTCAAAAGGCTCCGCACGATGCTCTGCTTCTCGGTGTCTCAGGCGCGATCAAGGCGTTCTTCGACGACCTCGACGGGCAGGGCAAGTCCTCGAGCGTGCTGCTGATGACCTGGTCGGAGTTTGGCCGGCGCGTTCAGGAGAACGGGTCGCTTGGGACGGATCACGGCACCGCCGGAGTCCATTTCGTCGTCGGGCCGTCGGCGGTGAAGGGCATCTACGGGCCGCCGCCACAGCTTTCAAAGCTCGACAACAACGGAAACCTGCCCTGGCAGACGGACTTCCGGTCCTATTACGGGACGATCCTGACCGACTGGCTTGGAGTGCCTGACGTCGCCTCGGTCCTCGGAGCGGGTTACCCGAACCTCGGATGCGTCGCCTTACGCTGACCGTTCCCTGAATCGGACGGACCGCCGGGTCCTCCGGCAGCGGCATCCCTTCTTTGTCGCCGCGCATCGACCGGCGGTCCCGTCTGTACGCTTTCGACCGAACCCGGGGACATCCAGCTGATAGCCTCCGACGGTGATACCCGGCCAGGCCAGCGTCGACGGAACCAAGCGTTTTGCCGCGCGGACTGCCGCGGGAAAGGGACACTTTCGCCAGTTTTCCGCCTCGGTCTATATCTCCTCGATCGGGCTCGGGACCTACCTCGGCGGCGAGGACGCGGAGACGGACGCGGGGTACGAGGCGAGCGTCCGTCTCGCCTTGAACTGCGGTGTGAACGTGTTCGACTCCGCGATCAACTACCGCGGGCAGAAGAGCGAACGGGCGATCGGAAGGGCCCTGAAGAGAGCCTTCGACGCGGGGGAATCTTCCCGCGACGAGGTCTTCGTCTCGACGAAGGGCGGCTATCTGCCCCACGACGCCGATGATCCCCGTCCTCCGAAGACCTACATCCGGGAGACCTTCATCGACACGGGCCTCGCGCCCCGCCCGGAGATCGTCGCCGGAGGGCACTGCATGGCGCCCGCCTACCTGAAGGACCAGGTCCGGCGGAGCCGCGAGAACCTGGGGATCGAGACCATCGACCTCTATTACCTCCACAATCTCGAGGCGCAGCGGGCCGCCCTGGACAAGGCCGCTTTCCGGAAGCGGCTTTGCGCGGCCGCCGAGGTGATGGAAGCCGCCGCGGACTCGGGCGAGATCGGGTCGTGGGGCCTCGCGACGTGGGACGGATTGAGAGCCCCGGCGGAGCACCCCGAGCACCTTTCCCTGGCCGAGACCGTCGAGGTCGCCCGGGAGATCTCAGGCGACAAGCACCACTTCTGCGCGGTGCAGATGCCCTTCAACCTGGCGATGGCCGAGGCTCTGGCGTACCGCTCTCAGATGATCGGTCAGGGCAAGGTGCCGGCGCTCCGGGCGGCCCAGGCGCTCGGGCTGTGCGTGTTCGGCTCGGCGACCCTGCTCCAGGGGCGGCTCGCGGCCGGCCTGCCCGAGGAGATCGACGAGGCCCTTCCCGAGGCGACGACCCCCGCGCGCCGGGCAATCCAGTTCTCCCGCTCGGCCGCCGGGATGACGACGAGCCTGGTGGGGGCCTCCACTCCAGCCCACGCCGATGAGGACTTCGGGCTTTCGAGTGTCCCCCCCGCCGAGCCATCGCGGATCACCGCGCTGTTCGCCTAGAAGGCGGTAGGCGGCAGGCGGGGGCGGATAGAGCATCGAGTGTGGCGGGAACTGCGCCTTCGCTTCTTCTCTCCGGCTTCCGATTACCGATTACCGATTCCCGGCCCCGGTCCGCCTCCAGCCTGTCCCCTCCCGTCTATCTTTGCCCTTGCCTAATCTGGTAGACTCCTGCCTTCGATCTTCCCGCCCCGACCTCGAGTCAGCGCGGCGGGAGCTTGGGAGCTCAGTGTCCGAAGACCCCTTGGTACCCCAGATTTCTGACTCGCTTCCCGTACGGACGGAGAGTCCGACTCCCGGAGAAGGCCCCCGTCCGCATCGCCGCCGCCGCCGCAGGCGCCGCCGGGGTGGCGGCGGAGGGGGAGGAGCCGGCGGCGCGGGCCGACCTCAGGGCGGCAACGGGAGCGGGGGCTACGCGGAACACCCGGAGGAAGCGCTCGCCATCGGGCCCGAACGGCCGGTCGAAGGCGTCCTGTATCTCCCTCCCCGCGACAACGCCCCGGGAGTCCTCGTCAACGCGAAGGCCAACTACCTCCCCTCTCCCCGCGACCCGATCGTTCCCCGGGATTTGATCGTCCGCGAGGGCCTCGAGCCCGGCGCGTTCATCAGCGCCTTCGCCACCGACGGCTCCCGCTCCGTGGTTCGCCGGATCGAGACCGTGGAGGGTATGGACCCGGCGGCGTTCCGCCAGCGGCCGGCGTTCGCCGAGCTCGTTTCGATCGATCCCCACGACCGCATGAAGCTCGAAACCGAGCCGGACGAGATGTGCGGCCGGGTGACGGATCTCCTGACTCCCATCGGCCGCGGACAGCGGTGCCTGATCGTTGCGCCTCCGAAGGCCGGCAAAACGACCCTCTTGAAGCGCATGGCTCATGCCGTATCGGTGAACGACCCGGACGTCTACGTCATCGTGCTCCTGATCGACGAGCGGCCGGAGGAGATCACCGACTTTCGCCGCAGCGTCCGCGGCGAAGTCATCGCGTCGTCCGCCGACCTCTCCGCCGAGAACCACATCGCGGTCGCGGAGATCGTCGCCGAGAGGGCGCGCAGGCTCGTCGAGTGCGGGAAGCACGCGATCATCTTTCTCGACTCGATCACACGCATGGCCCGCGCCTACAACCACATGCAGAAGGGTGGCGGCAAGATCATGTCGGGAGGCATCGACGCCCGCACGATGGAAAAACCGCGTCGCTTCTTCGGTGCGGCCCGCAACGCGGAAGGCGGCGGTTCCCTGACCATCATCGCAACCGCGCTCGTCGATACCGGCTCGCGAATGGACGAGATCATCTTCCAGGAGTTCAAGGGCACCGGGAACACGGAGATCGTGCTCGACCGGGACCTGTTCAACCGGCGGATCTTTCCCTGCATCAACATCCCGCAGTCCGGGACGCGGAAGGAAGAAAAGCTCTACGAGCCCGACGAGCTCCCCAAAATCGTCAAGCTGCGCCGCGCGCTGGCTGCCGTGGACAAGATCCAGGCGATGGAGCTCGTGCTCGGGCGCCTTTCCAAGTTCAAATCCAACGCAGATTTTCTCAAGAGCTTCTGAGCCTTCCGGCCGCCGCAGGCCGGCTTTTTCGCGCAAATCCGCCATTTCTGTACGTCCGCCCGCTATCGCGGCGGTCGAACGTGCGTTAGCCTAGGACCACTCGAACATGTCCGGCGACACAATGAACTCGGAGCTGCGCGAGGCGCTCGACGAGCTCGAGCAGTACCTCTCGGACACTCTGCCTCCCCTCGTGGTCGCGGAGTCGTTTCGGGTTTTGCTCCAGTACTCACCGGAGCTGATGGCGTCCAACATCCACTCCTGGACCATCTCGCAATACCGGGGAGGGACCGAAATCCCCGTGTCGGACTATCTCTTCCATGCGGTGAAGAAGGTCCACCTGCTGGGAGAGTTCAACCTGGTGCCGAGGGGCCCGTTCGAGACCTTTCTCGAAGAGCTGAAGGAGCGGGTGCTCGTCTATTGTCCCGAGGGTGACCGGGAGTTTCTCAAGGGCAACCTCACCCGGCTGAAAGACGCGACCACCTCCTCGGCGACAGCCGCCGCGGTCGACGTTCTCTTCCGGCAGGCGCCGGCGACGGGGACCCGCGGTCTCGCGACCGCGTCGGGCGCGAAAGGCGGGGAGGCCGCCGTCGGCAGCGAGGAATTTCAGGGACTTCGGCGGCTGTCGGTCCTTCTCGATCGGCTGGAGCGCGACGTCGGTTCGGGAGGAGGCTCTTCGGCGCCGCTCGCTTCCCAGGCGCTCGCCGCGGCGGCGCGCACGTCGAGATCTGGCAAGGAGTTCGAGCAGTACCTCGACCGGCTGCGTGAGATGGGCCTGAACGTGAACACCGGCGACGTCTTCAAGTCGCTCGGCAGCAGCCTTCCGGGATGGATCGTTCCGGGCGCGACGGAAGAGGCGCGCGCGGCGTCGGTGCCGGCCAGCCCCGCGATCGAGGCGATGCGCCGCATCGTGACCGAGACCGAGGATCCGGCCGAAGCGAGCCGCCGGTTCCAGGAAATGGTGCGTTCCGCCGTCGACCGATTCAACGAAGGCTCGCTCGCGCAGTCGGGCACCATGATCGATCTCGCCAACCGCATCATCGCGGACCGCTCGATCGATCCGGTCGCCGCCCAGTCGATGCGCAAGAAGGGGGACGAGACTCTCGACCCCGAACGGCTGCGCAAGTACGCGGAGTCGGCCGAGCTTCACCCGCAGCTGCGCAAGGTCCTGAACTTCTTTCTGAACCTGACGCCGGAGGGCCTTCTGGCGGACCTGCGGCGCGAAGTCAAGCGGGAGCGGCGCAGGCTTCTGCTCCTTCTGCTGGAAGTGCACGGGCCGTCCGCCCGCGAGGCGGCTCTGGCCGACCTTCGCCCGGCATTCGGGCGCGGCGCGGCGGACGAAGAGTGGTACTACCGCCGCAATCTTCTCTACCTGCTCCGCCGCATTCCGCGCCCCGTCGGCGCGCCGATCGACGAGGACGTGGATCTCGCGGTGCGGCATCTCGAGCTGCGCTTTCCGGCTCCCCTGGTCAAGGAGGCGATCGCGAACCTCGGGCAGTTGAAGCACGAAAAGGCGGAGCAGACGCTCGTCTCTCTCCTCCAGGACCTCGAGGCCGTTCTTCTGAACAAGGCGGCGGATAGCCCCTACGACGCCCGCGAGACCCGCCTGCTGCTCGACCGCGTCGTCGCCTCGCTGGCGAGATTCGGCTCGCCCGGCGCGCACAAGGCCGTCGTCGAGCACGGCCTGAAGCGGAAGCCCGAGCTCGGCGACACGATGGCGCGGCTGCCGGAGCTGGCGGGCCAGGATCTTTCCGACGACGAAGAGGCCTTGAACGCCCTTCTCGGCGCGATCAAGTCCAATGCGCCGTTCAAGCTGTTCGGGCTCGTCCTGCATCAGAACGACCAGAGCCTCTTTTACTGCATCGAGGCCCTCTCGACGACTCCTCATCCCGCCGTCCGCACGGCGTTCGAGGACCTCGCGAAGAGATTCTCGGGCCACGAGATCGGAAAGGCGGCGTCAAAGGCTCTGATCGCGTTCGCCGAAGCTCCGTCGAGCGGCCCGGCCGGCGAGCCCGCCGCGGCTCCTCCCGCCGCGACGCTCGCGGGGGACCTCGACATCTTCGGGCTGCCTGCCCTGCTGCAGAGCCTGGCGGAATCCCGCGTTTCCGGATCGCTCAGCGTGAAAGATCGGAAGGGCGAGATCTTCGCGACCCTCCTCCTGAAGGCCGGACGGCTCCAGGCGTGCCGGACCGGGCTGCTCTCCGGCGACGAGGCCTTCTACCAGCTCCTCGAGAGGCCGCTCCCCGGGACATTTCTCTTCTCCCGCTCCGCGGATTCGAGCGCGGACGACAGCGGCGCGGCCGGGCTGCGGCAGATCCTCCCGCTCTCCCTCGAGGGCATGCGCCGGTACGACGAGTTCCAGCAGGCCGCCGCGCTGGTCCCCGACGAGGTCGCGTTGAAGACCACCGACGTCAAGCCGACCCCCCACCCCGACGAGCGCGACGGGATCCTCTTCCGGGATCTGTGGACCCGCGTGTCCCAAGGGGCGACGCCCCGGGAATGCGAGACGAGCGTCGCCGCCGACTCCTACCGGATCCGCCGTCTCCTCGCGCACTGGGTCGGGGCCGGCGCGCTCGCGGCCGCGTGACGCCGGGGTCGGGAAACGGAAAACGGGAAACGGGAAACGGGAAAGAAATCGAAGGAAAATCTCGCGGCGGTCAAACGCTCAACGCTGAACGCTCGACGCTCGACTATCTCCTTCGGCTTTTCCGTTTCGTTCGCCCGAAGGAGTCGGGGTCTTCCGGGCTGGCCGCGATCGGGATCCGCATCCCTGCGGGCTTCTGGCGCGGCGAAGAGCGGCGGGGCTGCCCGGCCGCGTGGGGGCGCGGGGCGCTCGTGACTTTTCCGGACCGAAAGAGCTCTTCCGAAGGCCAGTGGACCTCGATCGGCCTTCCGATCAGTTTCTGGATGGCATCGAGCGAGAAGACGTAGTCGTCGCAGGCGAAGGACACCGCCTGGCCGACCGCTCCCGCGCGCCCCGTACGGCCGATCCGATGGACGTAGTCTTCGGCGTCCTGAGGCAGGTCGTAGTTGATGACGTGGGAGACCCCCTCGATGTGGAGGCCCCGCGAGGCGACGTCGGTCGCGACGAGAACGGCGAGCCGCCCTTCCTTGAAGTCCGTCAGGATCTTGAGGCGACGGTCCTGAGGGACGTTTCCGGCCAGCGCCCGGGTGGGGTAGCCGTTCGCGGTCAGGCCTTTCACGAGGTCGAAGGCGGTGGTCCGCCGGTTCACGAAGATGAGAACGCGAGATCCGCCCTCGTGTTCCAGGACTCCCAGCAGGAGGCGGAACTTCTCCGAGGACGAGACGTGGTACAGCAGCTCGGTGATCCCTTCCGCGCCGACCCGCTCCGGCTCCACCTCCACCTTCTGCGCGTTGTTCATGTGCTCGTAGGCGAGCTCCATGACGGAGGCGGAAAGGGTGGCCGAGAAGAGGAGGGTCTGGCGGCGGTCGTAGGAGGGGCATCGGCGCAGGATCTTGCGCAGATCCCGGATGAAGCCCATGTCGAACATCCGGTCCGCTTCGTCGACGACGAGGATCTCGACGTCCTTGAAGGTCGTGGCGCCCTGCTGCTCGTAGTCGATCAGGCGGCCCGGAGTGCCGACCAGGATGTCAGGCACCGTTTTGACGGCATCGCGCTGGAGCCTGTAATCGATTCCCCCGAAGACCGCGAGGGTCGACAGGCCCGTGTGCAGACCGAGGGACTCGGCCTCCTGCCGGATCTGCACGACGAGCTCCCGGGTCGGGGCGATGACGAGCGCCCGGGGCCCGCGGGCCGGCCCGGGCCGGGGAGTGCGGAGCAGCCGGGAAAAAATCGTGATCAGGAAAGCCGCCGTCTTGCCGGTCCCCGTCTGCGCCTGGCCCGCGACGTCGCGCCCCGAAAGCGTCAGGGGCAGCGAGACGGCCTGGATCGGAGTGGCAAAGACGAAACCGGCCTCGGCCAGCCCCCAGCGCACCTCGTCGGGGACGTCGAATTCGAAAAGCCGGACGTCGGTCAGGTGCCGTTCGGAATTGGTGGACGTGTCGCTCACCGAGAGATTTTATCCCGGATCGACCCGGAACCGGCGGGTCCTTCCTCCGTCTCGCGAACGCGGCCGAAGTCGCGGACGATCGGCTTCCCGGTCGCGCGGGCGAGCGCCGCCGCGATCCGGCGCTTCTCCTTCGGGCCCGCCATGCCGGCCAGGGGGAGCAGCCGGCCGCCGGCCCGGGCCGCGAGCCGCTCGACGGCCCACGTCCACCAGGGCGGCAGAGGCGCGAAGGTCTCCCGCCAGCAGTCGAGGTCACCGCGGGCGATCCGCGTCCGGGTGATCCTCTCGAAGACCGCGGTCTCGATGACGATCTCCTCCGGCCCGACGACGACGGTCTCCTCGGCGAAGGCCAGCGCCGAAAGCCCGAGCAGCGCGAACGGAGTCGACAGGCCCACCGCAACCGAGAGGGCCAGCAGGGCGGAGAGCGGCAGGTCGGAAAAGTCGCCTTTCCGAAGGCCGGAGTCCCAGGCGGAGACGAGGCGGGCCCCCCCGAAGAGGGTCGCCGTGAGGAGGGCGGCCGCCACCCCGAGGAGCCGGAGCCGGTCGCGGGGGCGCCGGACCAGGGGACCGATCTCGATGCGGAGTCCGGACGCGAGCGGCGTGATCTGGACGCGCTCCCCGTCTCGATTAGGCACCTTCGGAATTGTATGATCCGGGCACCGGCGAAACCCGGGAGAGGAGGAGCACAGAGTGGCCAAAAAGAAGAAATCGGCGGGAAAGGCGGCCAGTAAGGGAAGAGGAAAAAGCTCCGGAGGCGCGAAGAAGTCGGCGCGCGGTCGCGCTTCCTCGGGCGGCGGGAAGAAGTCGTCGGCGCGGAAGTCCTCCTCCGGGACGCGTTCGGGCCGGAGTACGGCGCGGGCAACCTCGAAAAAGTCGAGCGCGAGGAAATCGACCGCGAAGTCGTCCGGCGCCAGGAAGTCGAGCGCGACGAAGTCGAGCGCGCGAAAGTCATCTTCCACAAGCCGTTCGGGCTCGGCCAGAACGTCCGCCGCGAAATCGAGCGGTCTGCGCGGCCCGGGCTCGAGTCGGATGTCCGGAAGCCGATCGTCCGTGGCGGCCTCGACGTCGAAGCCGCCGGGCCGCGCGGGCGCGGCCTCGTCGGGCGGATCGACGGCCCGAAAGTCTTCCCCGCGCCCTTCGTCGAGGAAGGGCATGGCCTCCGGCGGCACGGGCGAGATGTACGGCGAAGGCAACTGGAAGGCGGACGAGGAGTACCGCCGCGGGCTGAAGGAGTTTTCCGAGACCCACGACTCCGAGGAGCTGGCCCGCGAAGCCGCCGACGACCTGGACGACGAGGACGAAGAGGCTGCGCCCCCGAAAAAAACCGAGGGCGAAGGCGAGTGGTAAGAGGTACACTGGACGCCAGCCGGTAGATATTGCCGGACTCTCGTCCGGCTTTGTCGGAAAAAGAAGGTCCCGAGAAATCGGGGCCTTCTTGTTTTAACGGTAGGCGGTAGGCGGCTACGGACGCGGGGCGATCGGGATCGGGCGGCGGTTCTCGTCCAAGTTCACGAACGTCGCTTCCGCTTCCGTCACCTTCACTCTCTTGCCGCCGCCCTCGCCGTTCTGCGAGAAGACTTCGACGGCGATCGTGATGGAGGTGCGTCCGACTCTGACCAGACGCGTGTAGAAAGAGACCAGGTCGCCCACGTAGACGGGGTGGTGAAAGACGATCTCGCGCATCGCGACCGTGACGATGAACGACGCGCCGTGCTGCTTGGCTTCCACCGCCGCCGCCTGGTCGATGTACGAAAGAATCACGCCCCCGAAAATCGTTCCGTGGGCATTGGTGTCCTTCGGCATCATGACGACCCGAATCGAAGGCTCCGCCGGAGGACGGCTCTCGATCATCGGGAGTTTCTCGCGGTCGGGATTGACGGCGCTCCGTAGGACAGAGAGATGCGCTGGACGATTCCGTCTGTCAGATTGCAGATCATCGTGCCGTCCGAGTAATAGTAGGTCCAGACCTCGTGTTTCGAGAGACCCTGGGCGGCGCTCGCCATCGACGGGACGCCCAGGCGCCGCAGAACCATCTCTGAGCGGTTTCCCGGATCGATCTTCCGGCGCGCCGAGGTCAAGCCGCCCGGATGAAGCGTGGCGCCCACGCCGGCGAGCGCCTGGTTGTCGCGGTAGAGTTTCCGTTCCCACCAGTTCGGCCCCACCGCGAGAAGCGCGACCAGGAGGAACGCCGCGACCCACCAGACGGCGGGCGAGACGAGAGGGTGCGATGCGGGCGCGCTCAGCAGGGTCTCTCTCCCGCTCCGAGCTCGAAGAGAACCGAACGATCGAAGAGCTCCGCGCGCCTTGCGAGCTCATCCGACCCAGGGAGCCCGCAGGACCGGGCGTGCCGGGCGAGACTGGCGAGCGCGCCGCGCGCCTCCGCCAGGTGGTCCCGTCGTTCCGTCGCGCCGGGATCCGCCCCGAGAGCGCCCGCGACCTGGGCGGGCACCGCCACGGCCGCCTTCTTCACCTGCAGGGCCAGCACGGGATCGCCTTCCTTGACCCGGTCGGCGAGAGCGTAGCCCTCCCGGGTGAGCGACATCGCCTCGCTCCAGAGCGGATGGTCCTTGTACGACGGGCGGTCGATCACCTCGGCCCATTCTAGCGTTCGCCGCCGTCCGGTGCCGCGCGGCGACGCGAACCTGGACGGCCTTTTCCTCGCGGGCGGAGCGGATAAGATCCGCCCCATGCAGCAGAAAGTGACTGTCGTCGGCGCGGGGAACGTGGGAGCGATGGCGGCGCAGAGACTCGTCGAGCGCGAGATGGCCGACGTGGTCCTCGTCGACATCCTCGAGGGAATTCCCCAGGGAAAGGCGCTCGACATGATGGAGTCGGCCCCGGTCGAGCGTTTCGACGCCCGGATCCGCGGCTCCAACGGATACGACGAGACGGAGGGGTCCGACGTCGTCGTGATCACCGCCGGGCTCGCGCGCAAACCCGGAATGACCCGGGACGATCTCGTGCTCAAGAACCAGGAGATCGTGGGAGGGGTCACGAGGGAGATCGCCCGCCGTTCTCCCGACGCGATCCTGATCGTCGTTTCCAATCCGCTCGACGCCATGTGCGAAGTCGCGCGGCGCGTGTCGGGCTTTCCCCGCGAGCGTGTCTTCGGGATGGCCGGCGTCCTCGACTCGGCGCGCATGCGATGGTTCATCGCCGAGGCTCTGGGGGTCTCGGTCGAGAGCACCCACGCCTTCGTTCTCGGGGGCCACGGCGACACGATGGTCCCGCTGCCCCGGTACTCGACGGTCGGCGGCGTCCCGATTCCCGAGCTTTTGAGCCAGGACAAGCTCGATGCGATCGTCAAACGCACGCGCGAAGGCGGAATCGAGATCGTCAACTACTACAAGACGGGATCCGCCTACTACGCCCCGTCTTCGGCGGTCGTCGAGATGGTCGACGCCGTCCTGAAGGACAAGAAGAAGGTCCTCCCGTGCGCGGCCTATCTCCAGGGCGAGTACGGGATGCGCGACGTATACCTGGGCGTTCCCGTCAAGCTCGGTCGGGGCGGCGCGGAGCAGGTGCTCGAGATCCGGCTCCTCGATGAGGAAAAGGAGGCGCTCGCGAAATCCGCCGAAGCGGTTCGCGAACTCTTCCGCATCCTGAAGGTATGACGTCGGACCGGAACTTCTGGGTCCGACGGCTGCACTCCCTTTCCGGAATCGTTCCGATCGGGGGCTTCCTCGCCTTTCACCTGTATGAGAACTCGGCCGCCGCGCGGGGGGCCGACGCGTACAACGAGATGACGCACCGGCTCCAGGCGCTTCCCGGCGCGGTTGCCGCGGAGATCCTCGTGATCGCCCTCCCGCTCCTGTTCCACGGCATCTACGGCCTCTTCATCGCCGGCACCGCGAAGCCGAATCTGTACTCGAGCGGCTACGTGCGGAACTGGATGTATTTCCTGCAGCGGGTCACGGGCGTCGTCGTGTTCGCGTTCATCCTGTTTCACTACTGGACGACGCGGCTCGTCCAGCTCACCGACCACGAGAGCCTCGATCTCTTCCGGCAGGTGCAGGCGGCGGTCGCGAACCCGTGGATCTACGCGTTCTACATCGCCGGGATTCTCTCGGCGACGTTTCACCTCGCCAACGGGATCTGGTCGTTCTCGATCGTGTGGGGACTCACCGTGGGACCGCGCGCGCAGCGGCGGATGTTGTACATTTCGGCCGTGGTGTTCGTGGCGCTGTCCGTCGTTGGCGTGCGCTCGATCTCCGCATTCCGGTTGTAGGCGAGGCATGGGGAACGAACGGATCATCGTCGTCGGGGGAGGGCTGGCCGGGCTGATGACCGCCGTTCGCGCGGCGGAGCTCGGGGTTTCCGTCGACCTCTTCTCGATCGTCCCCGTCAAGAGAAGCCACTCGGTGTGCGCGCAGGGCGGCATCAACGGCGCGGTCAACACCAAGGGCGAGGGCGACTCGACCGCGATCCACTTCGACGACACCGTCTACGGAGGCGATTTCCTGGCGGACCAGCCGCCCGTCAAGGCAATGTGCGACGCCGCCCCCGGGATCATCAATCTTCTCGATCGCATGGGCGTAATGTTCAACCGGACGCCGGAAGGTCTTCTCGACTTCCGGCGCTTCGGAGGGACCAAGTTTCATCGGACCGCCTTCGCGGGGGCCACGACGGGCCAGCAGCTTCTCTACGCGCTGGACGAGCAGGCCCGCCGCTACGAGGTCGCGGGGCTCGTCCGCAAGTACGAGGCCTGGGAATTCCTGGGGCTCGTGCGGGACGCCGAGGGGAACTGTCGGGGGATCACGGCCCTCGACTGGTACTCCATGAAGATCGAGTCGTTCCCGGGGGCGGCCGTGATGCTGGCGACCGGCGGACCCGGCATCGTGTTCGGCCGCTCGACGAACTCCGTCATCAACACGGGGACCGCAGCGTCGGCCGCCTACCAGGATGGCGCCCACTACGCCAACGGTGAGTTCATCCAGGTGCATCCGACCTCCATCCCGGGAACGGACAAGCTGCGCCTGATGTCGGAGTCGGCACGCGGAGAGGGCGGGCGCGTCTGGGTCCCGCGGACCCAGGGCGACACCCGGGAGCCGAAGTCGATCCCGGAAGGAGAGCGCTGGTACTTCCTGGAAGAGAAGTACCCGGCCTACGGCAACCTCGTTCCGCGCGACATCGCGACGCGCGAAATCTTCCAGGTCTGTCTGCAGGGTTACGGCCTCGGGGGCCGGCGCGAGGTCTACCTCGACCTGACGCACATTCCTCGCAAGGAGCTGGACACCAAGCTCGGCGGGATTCTGGAGATCTACGAGAAGTTCGTCGGCGACGACCCGCGCGAGGTCCCGATGAAGGTGTTTCCGGGGATGCACTACTCGATGGGCGGGCTCTGGGTGCAGTTCGCGAAGAACGAATCGACGGGCGGCCTGGACGAGGCGTCGCCGAAGAATCAGTCCACCAACGTCCCGGGGCTCTACGCTTCCGGGGAGGTGGACTTCTCGATTCACGGAGCGAACCGGCTCGGCGCCAATTCCCTCGTGTCGTGCCTCTACGCCGGCAAGACCGGCGGGCCCGCGATGGTCCGGTACGGGCGCGAGACGTCGTCGAAGCTTCCCGCGGCGGAAGGAGCGTTCGCGGAGGCGAAAAAGCGCTGGGATGCGGAATTCGCCCGGCTTGCCAACGCGTCCGGCCCTGAGAACTCGCACGTGCTCGCTGAGGAGATGGGCGATTGGATGACCGACAACGTCACCGTCGTGCGCGAGAACGGAAAATTGAAGGAGACCGAGACGAAGCTGCAGGAGCTCGAGGAGCGCTGGAAGAACGTCGGCCTGACCGACCGTTCGGGCTACGCCAACCGCGAGATCTCCTTCATCAACCAGCTTCGGAACATGCTGGTGATCGCGAGGGTGATGACGCGGGGGGCCCTGATGCGCGACGAATCGCGCGGAGCGCACTTCAAAGTCCGGGATCTCGCAAAGGGTGTGACGGAAGAAAACGCCCTCCCGCGCGACGACGCGAACTTTCTGAAAACCACGGTCGCCGAGCATTCGCCCGAGGGGCCGAAGATCAGCTACGCGCCGGTGGACACGTCGTTGATCAAGCCGCGGGCGAGGAAATACTGATGGCCGGGAAACGGGAAACGGGAAACGATCGGAAATGGGGATCCGAAGGATAGCCATGCCGTCCAGCATCCGACTGAGCGTCAAACGTCAGGACACGCCGACGTCCTCCCCGTACTGGGAGGACTACGAGATTGCTTACCAGCCCCGGCAAAACGTGATCTCCGTTCTGATGGAGATCGCCAAGGATCCGAAGACCCGGGCCGGAAAAGCCACTTCGCCCGTGGTCTACGACCGCGCCTGTCTCGAGGAAGTCTGCGGGTCCTGCGCGATGCGGATCAACGGGGTGTCGCGGATGGCGTGTACGGCGCTCATCGACTCGCTCGATCAGCCCATCCGGCTGGAGCCAATGGCGAAGTTTCCCGTCCAGCGGGACCTGTCGGTGGACCGTCAGGTGATGTTCGACTCGCTGAAGCGCATCAAGGGATGGATTCCGATCGACGGCACCTACGACCTCGGCCCGGGGCCCCGCATGCCGGAGTCGGAACGGCAGCAGGCCTACGAGTACTCGAAGTGCATCACGTGCGGGAACTGCCTGGACGTCTGCCCACAGGTCAACGGGCGGTCGAACTTCATCGGCGCCGCGCCTATCGCGCAGGCGCGTCTCTTCAACTCGCACCCGACCGGCGCGATGAACGCGGCCGAGCGTCTCGAAGCGCTCATGGCGGAGGGCGGGGTCGACGATTGCGGCAACGCGCAGAATTGCGTGCGCGCCTGCCCCAAATCGATTCCGCTCACGACGGCGATCGCGGAGATGTACCGCGCGACGACCCGCTACGGAATCAAGAAGCTCTTCGGGACTTGAAGGGAAGCTGTCAGCTGTCAGCTGTCAGCGATCAGCCGAGTCGTCAGTTCCAGTCGGGCTTATTCCGTTAACTGATAACTGATAACTGATAACTGAGAACTGATACCTTCCCCCCCCATGAAAGTCCACGAATACCAGGCAAAGTCCCTGCTCGCCCGGTACGGCGTTCCGGTGCCCCGCGGAGAGGTGACGGACAACCCCGAGGAGGCGCGGCAGATAGCGAAGCGCCTGGGCGGCCGCGCGGTCGTCAAGGCCCAGATCCATGCCGGCGGCCGGGGGAAGGGCGGAGGAGTCAAAGTCGCGAAGACCCCCGACGAGGCGTACGAATCCGCGAAGAAGATCCTCGGCATGACCCTGATCACGGCGCAGACCGGAGCCGAGGGGCGCGTGGTGCAGAAGGTCCTGGTCGAGGAGGCGCTCGAAATCGACCGCGAGCTCTACTTGAGCATCACGCTCGACCGCGGCAAGGGTCTCCCGTCGATGATGGCCTCGAAGTTCGGCGGCATGGAGATCGAGGAAGTCGCCGCAAAGGACGCGTCGGCGATCGTCCGCGAGACTCTCGATCCGGCGCTCGGGATGTTTCCATTCCAGGCGCGCAAGCTGGCGTTCGCGCTCGGCCTCTCCGGCGAGAGCTTCAAGAAGGGGATCGCGTTCATGCCGGCGCTCTTCCGCGCCTACACCGAGACGGACGCGTCTCTCGCCGAGATCAACCCCCTGCTCGTGACGAAAGCCGGCGACGTCCTCGCGCTCGACGCGAAAATGACCTTCGACGACAACGCCCTCTTCCGGCACCCCGACGTCAAGGCGATGCGCGACCTGGCCGAGGAGGACCCTCTGGAGGTCGAAGCGTCGAAGTTCGGCTTGAACTACATCAAGCTCGACGGCAGCGTGGGCTGCATGGTCAACGGGGCCGGCCTGGCGATGGCGACGATGGACCTCGTCAAGCTCGCCGGGGGCGAGCCGGCGAACTTCCTCGACGTGGGCGGAGGCGCGAACGAGGAGCAGGTCAAGAACGCGTTTCGCATCATCCTTTCGGACAAAAACGTCCGGGGCGTCCTGATCAACATCTTCGGCGGCATCATGCGCTGCGACATCATCGCCAATGGAGTGGTCGCGGCGGTCCGCGAGATGGGATTGTCCCTCCCGGTGGTGGTCCGGCTCGAGGGAACCAATGTGGACCTCGGCAAGCAGATCCTTCGCGACTCCGGATTGAAGATCACCCCGGCCGACGGGCTCGCCGACGCGGCGCAGAAAGTCGTGGAGGCGGTCCGATGATCTGGGTGGGAAAGCAGACGAGGCTCCTCGTGCAGGGGCTGACCGGGCGCGAAGGCAGCTTTCACGCCCTCGCCTCGCGGGACTACGGCACCGCCGTGGTCGCCGGCGTCACGCCCGGGAAGGGCGGCACCGTCCACGAAGGCATCCCCGTCTTCGACACGGTCGCTGACGCCGTGCGCGAGACCGGTGCGAACGCGTCGATGGTTTTCGTTCCGCCGCCTTTCGCCGCGGACGCCGTGGTCGAGGCCGCGGACGCGGGGGTCGCCCTGATCGCGTGCATCACGGAAGGGATTCCGACCAGCGACATGGTTCGCGTCAAGGCGGCGCTCGCCCGGCATGCCGCGGAGGGCGTCCCCGTCCGCCTGATAGGCCCCAACTGTCCGGGGATCATCACGCCCGGAGAGTGCAAGATCGGGATCATGCCCGGGAGGATCCACAAGCCGGGGACGGTCGGCGTCATCTCGCGGTCCGGCACCCTGACTTATGAAGCGGTCGACCAGCTGACCCGGCTCGGGCTCGGCCAGTCGACGGTGATCGGCATCGGAGGCGATCCCGTCAACGGCACGAGCTTCGTCGACTGCCTCGCCGCTTTCCAAAGCGACGCCGGCACCGAAGCGGTCATCCTGATCGGCGAGATCGGCGGGTCCGCGGAAGAGGAAGCTGCCTGCTTCATCGCGGGGAACTTCCGCAAACCGGTCGTCGCGTTCATCGCGGGGCAGACGGCGCCGCCCGGCCGCCGGATGGGGCACGCCGGAGCGATCATCGCCGGAGGACGCGGCACAGCGGCGGACAAGGTGAAGGCGCTCGAGGCGGCGGGAGTGGCCGTCGTGCGCTCTCCCGCGGATCTCGGGAGCCGTATGCAGGAACGCCTCGGGAGATGACGGGCATGAGTCTTTACGAGGAGGCGCAGGGCTTCGGGGTCTGGATGTACGCCGTCGCCGCGTTCATGATTCTCATCGCCCTCTCGGTCGGATCGCTGAAGATGAAGACGACGGTGGCATCGGACTCGGTGACGGTGCGGTTCGGTTTCCTGAACACTACCCGGATTCCCATCACGGAGATCGCGCGCGCGGAAGCCATTGCCTACCGGCCTGTGCGCGACTACGGGGGGTGGGGCATCCGCGGCTTCGGCAGGCGCCGCGCGTTGAACGTTCGGGGGGATCGGGGCGTTCTGATCGTGCGCACCAACGGCTCGACCCTCATGATCGGGTCCCAGCGTCCGCGCGAGCTCCTCTCCGCCCTCGCTCAGGCGGGGGTCGCGACGGAAGACAAGCTCCCGGCGGACGTCCGGGAATTCTGAAACCGGCCGGAACGAAGATCGCAGCGCCGCGCGACAGAAAGGGACATTCGTTGAGCCAGAGAACACTGACCATCCTGAAGCCGGACTCCGTCGCCGCGGGAAAAGCCGGAGCCATCCTCGCGCACCTCGAACGGGAAGGGTTCCGTATCGCGGGCGTGAAGAAGATCCGGCTCGCCCCCCAACAGGCACGCGCGTTCTACGCCGTGCACCGCGAGCGCCCGTTCTTCGAGGGGCTGGTGCGATTCATGACCGAAGGGCCTGTCATCGTCGCCGCGCTCGAGCGTGCCGACGCGGTCCCGCACCTGCGCACGACGATGGGAGCGACGGATTCTCAGAAGGCGGAAGCGGGCACGGTGCGCAATCTCTACGGCACCGACATCGAGCGCAACGCCATTCACGGAAGCGATTCGCCGGAGAACGCCGCGAAGGAAATCGCCTTCTTCTTCGCGGAGGCGGAGCTGATTTGAAGAAGTTGAACTCTCAACTCTCAACTCTCCTCAATGACACCAGCACCCGATTGGCCACGCCTCTCAGGATCGCGGCTTCCCGGGTCGTGAGCGGCCTCCCCGCGACGATCTTCCGCCACGCGCGGAGCGATCGATCGCGGTGGCCCGTGTCGTAGAACCCCGTCGCCTCGAGGGCGCGATCCCAGTGCTCGAGCGCCCCTTCGACCTCGCGCGCGGTCGCCCAGTCGCCGGGCTCCGGATCGGGCGAGCCGGCGACGTCGCCGCCCATCCGCGCGACCGCCAGCACGGCCGCGACCGCGTGCGAGACGTTCAAGGTCGGAAACTCCGGCCGGGACGGAAGGCGCAGACAGGCCGAGGCCCGCGATCGCTCCTCTTCGGTGAGCCCGCTGCGCTCCGGTCCGAAGACGAACGCGATGCGCGCCGCGGGCCCGAGCTCGCCGAGGAATCCCGGAAGGTCTGCGAGCTCGAGCGAGCGCCGGTCCTCGCGCCCGCGCAGGGAGGAGGTGGCGATGACCGCGTCGAATTCCGCGACGGCCTGGCGCAGATCCGGAAATCGCCGCACCGAGGCCAGGACGTCGTCGGCACCCGAAGCCAGCCGGACGGAATCCTCGTCCGCGTGTGCCGCGGGATCCACGAGACGCAGATCTTCGACGCCGAAGTTCTTGCACACGCGCGCTGCCGACCCGAGGTTGCCCGGCGTGTGTGTCCGAACGAGGACGGTCGTGATTTTTCGCACAGTCATTCGCGGAATTATCGGGTAGGAAGTATCATTTTCAGAAAGAGATGCGCCGTTTATGCCTCGCGATCGCGGCGGGAGCCCTGCTTGGCGGGGCGATCTCGGGCGCCCAGCCGCTGCCCTCGCCCTCGGGCACCCCTGCGGCCGCGGTTTCGACGACGACGCCCTCGTCGCTCCCCGCAACGACAGCGGCTCCGTCCGCGCGAGAGACGCCTCTCCCGACCTACACGGAAAGCGCGGGCAGCGAGTACGTCCTCCTCCCGGTTCTGGTGTTCGACCGGAAGGGTCGGTTCGTGGATGGCCTCGCGAAGGGCGATTTCCGGGTGAACGCCGGCGGCGTCAACGTGACGCTCGACACGTTCGAGCGCGACGACGACGCCCCGGCCTCGTTCGCGTTCCTGGTCGATACATCGGGAAGCATGAAAATCGCGGGCAAGCTCGAATCCGCCAAGAGCGCCATCCGGCACATCCTGGAGGGGCGCCGGGCGGGTGACGACTTTGCCCTTTTCGCCTTTGCCGAAAACGAGCTCTCCCTCCTCTCCGAGTTCTCGCCCGATCCGTCGCGAATCTCGCGGGCGCTGACCCGTCTGGAGGCCGGCGGCCGCACGGCGCTCTTCGACGCGGTCGCGGCGACCCCCTCCCGGATGCTGGCGGGGAAGAACGGCAAACGGGCCATCCTGCTGTTCACGGACGGTGTGGACAACGCGAGCAAGCTTTCGGTCGACGAAATGGCAACGATCCTGCAGCAGGTGTCCATACCGGTCTACGCGGTCGGCATGAAAAACGCCGCGTTTGACCGGTTGAGCGACGCGGAGCGCAAGGATCTGGCTCTCGACAACCTGAAACTTCTCGCCTACACGAGCGGCGGTCAGCTGTTTCTGGCCAATGGAGAGGAGGACCTGAGACCGATAGCGGCGAAAATCAACACCGAGGTTCGTAAGCAATATCTCCTCGGATTCGCCCCTTCGGGCCTGGGAGAGTTAAAATATAGAGTCGTTGTGGTGTCCGTGACCAAACCCGGGAAATGGGTGGTCAGGACACGGCGCGGATATCGGGGAACGGTCCCCGCGCCGGCAGGTTAACTCGTTTTGAAGGGAGGAAAGTCCATGGGTAAGAGATCGAATGCATGGATCGTCGGCGGGGCGCTCCTTCTGGGCACCTTGGGTCTCGGCGGATGCGCGACAAAGCGCTACGTCGGCGATGAGGTCTCCAAAAGCAGCGCCGCGTCGGAGAAGCGGATCAACGAGGTCGAATCCCAGGTCGAGACCGCGCAGAGCAAGATCCGGGACCACGACACGCGCATCACGGAGCTCGACAAGTCGACCCGGGACGCTCTCGAGCGGGCCCAGGCGGCGGGCAAGCTCGCCGAGGGCAAGTTCGTCTATTCGCTGGTGCTCTCCGACGACGCGGTGAAGTTCCCCTCCAGCAGGTGGGCGCTCTCGAAGGAGGCCGAGAGCCGGCTGAAGGACTTCGCGGAGAAGTTGAAGTCCGAGAACAAGAACGTGTATCTGGAGGTGCAGGGACACACGGACTCGAAGGGTTCCCCCAGCCTGAACTACCGTCTCGGGGAGGAGCGGGCCGAGGCGGTCCGCCGCTTCCTGAACAAGCAGGGGATCGCCTTGAACCGGATGTCGACGATTTCCTACGGCGAAGATGAGCCCGTCGCTCCGAACAAGTCCAAGGCGGGCCGTTCGAAGAACCGGCGCGTCGTCGTCATCGTCCTCGCCTAGGTCTCGTCCCGTTTCTCTTGAAGGCCCCGCTCCCGCGGGGCTTTCTTTTTTGGGGGGGCGCCGTCGGGTCGCTTCGCTGACCCGCGGGGCGGCGGATCCCGGGTCTGGCTGGCGCAGGCCGTCGTGGCGGAGAGGAGGCGAATCCTTCCGCCTTTCCCCGGAAAGCCCCGATCCGAACGGACGTTGCCGGCACCGCCGGCCGCCGGGCATTCCCTGCCGACGGTCGGGGTTTTCCCCGCTCTCGAAGCGCGGCGAGCGCCCGTTCGAAATCCGCCGGCGCGGCCGCTTCGACTCCGATCCCCTCGCCGGTCCGGGGATGCCGGAAGCCGAGCCGCCGGGCGTGCAGCATCTGCCGGGGGGCCGAGGGGACGGCCCCGTCACCGTGCCCGGTTCGATACACCCGATCTCCCAGGACCGGGTGGCCGATCGAGAGGAAGTGCACGCGGATCTGATGGGTGCGGCCCGTCTCGAGATGGATCGCTACGAGCGCGGCCCCTCTCAGGCGCTCGATGACGCGGTACCGGGTGACCGCCCGGCGTCCGGCCTCTCCGCGCCGGGCGACGCCTCTGCGGCCGAGACCGGCATCGCGGACCAGGTCGGCATCGAGGATTCCCGAGTCCGGAGGTTCCCCCGCGACGAGCGCGATGTACTCCCGCTCGATGTCGTGCACGCGAAAAAGGGACTGCAACGCGTGGAGGGCCTCGCGATTGCGCGCGAAGACGAGCGCGCCGGAGGTGTCCTTGTCGAGGCGGTGGACGATGCCCGCGTAGGGGCGGCGGTGATAGCGGTGCTGAAGGTAGTCGAGGGCGCGGGCGTGGAGAGTGTCGGACTCGCGCTCGGCGGTCGGAACGGTCAGGAGGCCGGCGGGCTTGTCCACGATCAGGACGTCCTCGTCGTCGTGAAGCACGGCGAGGCGTGTCCGGACGTTGTGGCGCGGCGGCCGGTTCGGGTCCCACGTCAGCCGCGCGTCGTCGGCGACGTCGAGTCCCGGCTGGTCGAGCGTCACCCCGTCCCGATCCACGCGGCCGGCGCGTACCGCGTCCCGCGCCGCGCGGCGGGAGAGACGAAAAGCGCGGGCGACCGCGAGGTCGAGCCTCACCATCCCGGCCTCACGGGTCCACCTCCACGTCGGCGATCGGCGCGGGACGCCGGACTCGAATTTCGACGAAGAAGTCGGGCTCTCCGATTCGCGCGCCGTCCCTCGCGTTCGGCCCGTAGATGGCGACGGGGGCGAATTCCGAGTCGACGAACGCGGCCAGCCGGGGCGTGTAGTCCTTTCCGAACGCGCGGAGGCCTTCTCCCACGGCGAGCGCGTTGATCATCACGATCGCATCGGGAGGGCGCGCCCGCAGCAGGGCGATGACCCGCTCCTCTCCGGCGGCGTCGAGATGCCCGGGCCAGAACTGCTCGAGCGGAAGAGGGTTCGAGCGCGCCAGCGCGTACTCGAAGAACCCGGCCTCGGGGAATCCGGTGAGGGTCCCGCGCGGCGGCAATCGCTCCTCGAGGTCGGCGAGAGCGAGGCGCGCAGTCTTCGCCTCATGCACGGGAAGGACGAGGCTCCCCGCGCGCGTCTCGAGCGCTTCCCACCCCGGCCCGCGGTACGAGGCCCAGACCGCGGGCACACGGGCCGCGAGGAAGACGGCGAGGGCGGCTCGGACGAGCCCCGGCAGGGACGGTCCGACCGCCGGCGCGAAGCGCTCGCTCGCCCGCAGCAGGGCGGCGGCGGAGAGGACGATCGGAAGGGGAAGAAAGAACGCGTTGTACGGGCCCGAGTATCCCGCCGCGAGGAAGAGGCGCGCGCCGAAGAGCGCGCCGAGAAACAGAGCGCCGTCGGAGACCTCGGGAATGGGATCGGCCGGCTTCTTTCGGCGAAGAACCGTCCAGAACCGCGCGGCGAGGAGCGCCGCGCAGAGCGGTGGAACGACGCGAACCAGGGGAGGAAACAGCGAAAGCGCGGGCGCGAGCGCGTCCGGCGGAAACTGAAACAGCGCCGCGCATCCGGCGAGCGTGAGAAGGGCCGCGCCTTCCGCGATTCTTGCCCCCGTGTCCGACGATCGCCGGGCGAGCCGGGCGGCCGCCGCTCCGAGGACGAGGACGCAGCCCGCGAGGGCGAGAACGATCGCCGCGAGAGCCATCTGCGTCGCACGGAGGCCGGTCTGGTCCAGTCCCGCGAACGACCGGTAGACGTTCTGAAACGCGCGGGGAGGATGGAGCAGCGCGAGCCAGCCGTCGGCGACGAGTCGGTCGTGCGGGATTCCGGCGGAGATCGCGGCGTACACCGCCGCCGCCGCGGCGAGGGGAACGACGGCCGAGAGAACCAGGCTCCGCGGCCGCCCGCGCGCGTCGATCGCCACGGCGGCGAGCCCCGCGGCGCCGAGCTCCGGCCGCGAAAGGAGCGCGGCGAGCAGGCACGCGGCGGTGCCGAGCTCACGCCACCGCGAGACTCCGCCCGCGGAGACGGCGAGAGCTAACGTCAGAGAGGCGACGGCGATCGCCGTGTCGAAGCTGAAGGGGAACGCCCAGCCGCCCGGGCGAAGAAAAAAAGCCAGCGCCACGGCGAGCGAGACGGCGAGAGGGCCTCCGGTGCCGGGAATCCAGCGAATGGTCAGCCGCCGCAGCCCTTCGAGCCCGGCCGCGGCGATCGCGAGCGCGAGAACCGTCCGGGCCGCGAAGGAGGGGCCGCTCATCGTTTCCACGGCCGCCCCGACCCAGGGCGCGAGCGGACCGTGGTGGAAGTGAATGGCCGCATACAGGCGTTCGCCGCCGGCGACCCGCCGCGGCACCATCAGCTCCCGACCCGAATCGACGAAAGGCTCCATCCATCGATTCCAGGAAACGAGAAGAAGTCCGACGAAGACCGACCAGGGAAGGAAAACGGCTCCCTTTGTCGTGGCGGTCTCTCTCATCGCCCCTCCGTCCAGGCGCGGAGAGAGAGAGAGAGGCAAATCCCTTCGCCGAACGGCTCCATCAGTCGCGGTCGCCGCGGGTCACGCATCGATGCTAACCGAACGACCGATTCGCCCGGGCCGGGGACTTGCATGACCGGGGCTCCGAATGACGCTCGTCGAAAAACTCTCGAGAACGGGACTGCGCCGGTCGGGGTCTCCGAAGGCGGGATTTCGTTACGTGCGCGCGGACGGCCGGTCGGCGTCTCGCGCCGACGTGGAGCGGATACGGGCCTTGAGGATTCCACCGGCCTGGAAGGACGTTCTGATCCAACCCTCGCCCCAAGGGTCGGTGCAGGCGATGGGCAAGGACGTCGCGGGGCGGTGGCAGTACCTGTACCACGAGCGGCACGCCGCCCGCCGGGAGAAAGAGAAATTCGAGCGTGTGGTTCATTTCGCGCATGCGCTCCCGAAGATGCGCAGGGCCGTCGCCCGGGACCTGGCGCTCTCCGGACTGCCTCGCGAGAAAGTTCTCGCCTGCGTCCTCCGCATTCTCTCCACCTGCTTTCTCCGAGCTGGAAGCCAGGTCTACGCCGACGAGAACGGCAGCTACGGGATCGCGACGCTCCGGACGAAGCACGTCACCGTCCGCGGGGATCTGGTCGTTTTCGATTTTCCCGGAAAGTCCGGCAAGCAGCAGCATCGGGAGCTGCGCGACCGCCGTGTCGCCCGCATCGTGCGGGAGCTCGTGCGGGCGCCGGGTGAAGTCTTCAAGTATCGCGGCGAGGACGGGCGCTGGGTCGACATACGTCGCCGTCACATCAACGAGTACATCAAGGAGGTGATGGGCGAGAAGTTCTCCGCGAAGGACTTCCGGACTTGGGCCGGTACCTTGATCTGCGCCTGCGCCCTCGCGCGGGCGGGGACCGAGGCCGCGGAGACGAAGACCGCGCGCAAACGGAAGGTCGTCGCCGCCATCAAGGAGACGGCGGACACTCTCGGGAACACTCCCGCGATCTGCCGCTCGTCGTACATCTACCCGGCCGTTCTCTCAAGCTTCGATCGGGGCCGCGTCATCGACCAGTATTTCGGCAACATCGAAGAGCTCGTGGCGCGCCGAGCCCCCGGCCTCCACGGTTCCGAAAAGGCCCTTTTGAGCCTCCTGAAGCAGAAGGCGTCGTGACGGGTTGTCAGTTGTCAGCTCTCAGTTATCAGTTGTCAGTCATCCGTTTAGAGAAGACCCGTTCCGCTTCGCGCGATGGGAGCCTTGCGCGTCAGGTCCGTCGGACCGCGACTCGGATCGGACTCAGAACTGAAAACTGAAAACTCACTAGACTCCGCGGCGTGCAGGAAAAGATGTCCAGCCGGAACCGCATCGTGCGGGCGCTCGCCTCCGCGACCTCGCACCTGTGGTTCCCGGGGACCCTCTGGTTCGCCCGTCACGTGCCGCGGCGCATCTCGTACCCTCTCGCGCGCGAAGTCGGGGGGACCTATTTCCGCCTGCGGCCGAAATACCTCGCGGCGATTCGCTCCAACCTGGCGGTGATCCTGGGCGAGGACGAGGCGTCGCCGGAGGTCGCGCGCCTCGCCAGTGAAATGGTGCGCGGACACGCGTCGGCCTGGCTCGATTTTCTCCACTTCGCCAGCCGGCCGCCCGCCGAGTCTGCCCTCCTCGTCGAGAGCGTCGAAGGCTTCTCGAGGCTCGTGGAGGGGCGGACGGCGGGCAAAGGCGTCCTGCTCCTGACCGCGCACCTCGGCAACTGGGAGGTCGGGGGGCTCATGCTCGCGGAGGTCCGGCAGCCGATCCACGTCGTTCTCGTGCCGGACATCTTCCCGGGGGTGGAGAGGGCCCGCCGCCGCCTTCACAGCCGGGCGGGTGTCACCGAGATCTCGATCGATCACAGCTTCGGGCCGACGCTCGCGGTGCTCCGGGCGCTGGAGCAGAACGCGATCGTCGCGATGCAGGGCGACCGCGACTTCAACAACACCGGCATCGCCGTTCCGTTCTTCGGGCGCGACGCGTTCTTTCCTCGCGGCCCTTTCCGCGTCGCGATGGCGACGGGAGCCACGGTCCTTCCGGCTTTCATCCTCCGCACGGCGGACGGCCGCTACCGCGCCATCATCGAGGAGCCTCTCGAGATCGTGCGAGGTCCGGACCGCGACGCCGCCCTGCGGGAGAACGTCTCGCGCTATGTCGCGATCCTCGAGCGATACATCCGCGCAAACCCGGAGCAGTGGTACTGCTTTTACCCCTTCTGGGACGATCCGAGTCGGAAGTAGTCTCTCAGAACGCGTTCACATCCGCAACGCTGGCGAGGTTTCCGTTCGGGTTCGTGTACGTCTTCGCGGCGTTCGTCGTGGTGTCCGTCACCGTGATGGTGTACTGCACGTTCGATAACGCGCCGTAGAAGACCCAGAACTTGTTGTTGAACGCGTGCCCGTCCACCACCTTGACCACGAGCTCGATGTTGTTGGCCGAGAAGAACCAGAACTCGCCGGTGTCCCCGGTCAGCGCGACGCCGTTGCCGACCCCGCTCGTCCCCTGGGTGGGAATGCTCCAGGCGACCTGGACTCTGAACCGGTTGGCGTTCAAGCAGAGAGTCGTTCCATCGGGGACACAGGGCGCAGTTTCCGCCGCCCGCGCCGCGGGCGGAAGCGCCATCAGGAAGCCAACCGCGAGAGCGGCCGCTGGGACGAGCCGGGCGAGCTTCAGGGGGGCCTGGGCGGGCATGGAGATCCTCCTGTTCCTGCGGACTTAAGCTACCAACATCCGGCCTCCACCGGAAACTCCCCTCAACTGCGGCGCCTCTTGGCCGATACGGCCGCCACGAAGAAAGCATCGTAGTGGCGGGCGAGCTCTTCGACGTCGGGCAGGATCATCGGCTGCTCGAATCCGGCGGCCCGGAAGGCGTCCCTCCAGTTCCCGGGCGTCAGGAAGCCGTGGTTGGGCCGGGTGGCCGCGTCGGTGGCCACGCCGGTGAAGTTTTCCAGGAAGTTGAATACGAACTCGACGTAGATGGGCTGTCCCTCGAACGGTCGGATGCATTCGGAAAAGACCGCCGTTCCGCCTGGCTTCAGCGTGTCCCGGATGCGTCGGAGCGTCGAGTCCAGATCCTTGGCGATGTGCACCGTGTTGACGGCGTAGACGACGTCGGCGATCCCCGGATCGATCCCCTGCTCGGTGAAGTCGCGATCCATGTCGACCCGCCTGAACTCCGCGGGGAATTCGGGAAAGCGCGCCCGAATCGTCCGCTCCGCACGGCGAAGAAACGTCGGAACGACCTCGCTGAAGACGTATTTTTCGATTCTGCCGAGGGCCGCGTCTCTCGCGAGACGCTCGGCCACCGCGAGCGCCGCCGACCCGGACCCGCCCCCGAGCTCGAAGACGACCGCCGGGCGGCCGGCGGGGAGCGCGCGCAGAACGGCCTCGGCGCCGAGCCGGTTGTTGATCGCGTAGAGGAGATTGTCGTTGGAGAAGTAATCGAACCACAGCGGCAGCCGGGCGGGGGAGAACAGGATCTCCTCGCCCGTCTTCTCACCGCGCAGAAAGGCGGGAACGTGCTCGACCATGGCGCGCACGACCGTGAAGGGAGGAATCGACCGAGGGTCCACCGCACGGGCCCGGGCTTCCGCACGGTCGGGATCTCCCGCCGGCAACGGCCCGCGGGATCGGAACGACGTCTCCTCCGAACCGGCCGGGTTTTCCGCGTCGAGATATCCCCCGGCAGCGAGCTTGCTCAGAAACCATCTGAGCGGCACCCGTGCGCGCGGCGCGAATCCTTTTTCCTCGACGAGAGACGAGGCTGTCGTGCCGCGGGCAATCGATGGCTCGAGATCGAGGTCCCGGACCAGGTTCAAGACCATGTCCGTCGTGAATCTGTCGAAGTGCTCGCAGCAAACGATGAACTCCGGCGAGAAGAGCGATCGGATCTCCGGGTCCGGGATCCGGGCGAGCAAGGTATGGAGATCTTCGGCGCGGCTCGGCATGCGGCGATTGTAAGGCGGGCGGCTCATCCCCTCTCTCGCGCCGGAACGGACGACTGACAACGCGTTCGCCGGCCGCTACACTGATCCCGAACGCATGCGCCGTTTTCTCCTTCTGCTCGCCGTCTCGGGACTGGCGCAGGCCGCGGCCGCGGAGACGCCCGCGCGCACCGTCGTCCTCGGTTTCGACGGGGTCGATGCGGCGATCGTCGAGCAGATGATGGCCGCCGGGCGTCTCCCGAACCTGACCGCGTTGAAGGCGCGAGGCGCGTGGTCCCCTCTGACGCCGACGATTCCCGCGCAGACGCCCGTCTCGTGGTCGACGTTCTCGACCGGCCTCGACCCGGGCGGCCACGAGATCTTCGATTTTCTGAAACGGAACCCGGAAGACCGGGTCCCGACCTTCGCGGTGGCGGACGAAACGACCGTGGCCTTTCTCTTCGGCCGGTCGAACCCGATCATCTTCGGCGCCGCGGCGGCGGCGGTCTTCTTCGTCGCCGCAGGAATCCTGTTTTTCGCCCGCCGCCGGCCCCTCCTTCCGATTCTGTTGGGAGTGATCGCGCTGGCCGCAGGGACCGGAGCGTTTCTGTCGGTCCGCGCCTGGATTCCGTCCGAGCGCCCGTCGGTGCGAAACAACCGGAAGGGGGCTACCTTCTGGACGGAGGCGGGAGCGCGCCCGTCGACGGTGATCCGGATGCCCGTCACGTTTCCGCCCGAGACCTGGGACGGCGGCCGGCAGCTCTCGGGGCTCGGGGTCCCGGACATCTCGGGCCGGATCGGGAAACCCTTCTACTTCACGTCCGACCCGTTCTTCGCGACGCGGGAGGGAAACGATTTTTCCGTGGACATCCTGAAGCTCGAGTCGAACCGGGGAACGCAGACCGTGCGAATCGCGGGACCTCCCGCGAAGGCGTTCGGCCGGGAAGGGGCGATCGAGCTGCCGATCACTCTGACGGTGGCGGAAGGCCGCGGCCGCCTGGAGATCGCCGCCGGGGGAGAGCGTCTGAGGCTGAAGCCCGGAGAGTGGAGCGCGTGGGTCTCGCTGCCGTTCCGCGTCAATCCGCTGGTGACCGTTCACGGCTACGGGCGCTTCCGCCTGGACAAGCTCGATCCCGAGATCGCCCTGTACCTCTCTCCGATCCAGTTCGACCCGCAGCGCCTGCCCCCCGGGTTCGCGATTTCGTCACCGCGGGGCTTCGCGACGGACCTCGTCCGGGACTTCGGGCGCTTCAAGACGATGGGATGGGCGATCGACACCTGGTCCGTCCAGTCGGGGACGCTTCCCGAAGACGCCTTTCTCGAGGACGTCGCCGCGACGGTCGCCTCGGACCGCCGGATTCTGGGCTCCCTGCTGACGGGGCGGGAGCGCCTCCTCGTCCACTACTTCGAATTCACGGACCGGGTCGCCCACGTCTTCTGGAGGTTTCGCGATCCGCAGCATCCGGCCTACGACGCGGTGCTCGCGAAGAAGTACGGCGACGCGGTCGAGAAGTCGTACGAGACCGTGGACGCCATCGTCGGCGACGCCGCGAAGTCTCTCCGTCCCGAAGACGTGCTGATCGTCCTCTCGGACCACGGATTCGCGAGCTGGCGCCGCTCCGTGAACTACAACTCGTGGCTCGTCGAGGCCGGGTACCTCGTTTTGAGCGGCGGCGCGAAGCGAAAGAGCCTCGAAGCGCTTTTCTCGCGAGGACAGTTCTGGGAAGCGGTCGACTGGAGCCGGTCGAAGGCTTACGCGATGGGACTCGGCGACGTGTATGTCAACCTGAAGGGGCGGGAGCGCGGGGGAATCGTGGCTCCGGGGCCCGAGTACGAGGCCCTTCGCGCCGAGCTCATTTCGCGCCTCACCGCGCTGACCGATCCGAAGAACGGAGAGCGCGCGGTGTCGCGTGTCTTCAAGCGGGAGGACATCTACAGACGCTTCGATCCTCGCGTCATCCCGGACCTGATCGTCGCCAACACCCGCGGGTACCGCGTGTCATGGCAGGCCTCTCTCGGGGTGCCGACCGCGGACGTGTTCGAGGACAACCGCGACGTCTGGAGCGGAGATCACTGTTCCATCGATCCGGATCTCGTCCGCGGGATCCTGTTTTCGTCGCGGAAATTCCAGACCTCACGGATTCCTGGGATCGCGGACGTGACGGCGTCGGTGCGCGCTCTTCTCGGCGCCCCCGCCCCGCAGGACGCCGCCGGAGTCTCGCTGTGGTGACGGGCGCCAAGCGCGTGACGGGCGCCAAGCGCATGACGGGCCCCAAGCGCGTGGCGGGCGCGGCGCATGCGCGTCGCGCGGCCTGGCTCGTCCTCGCCGCGTCGGTCTTTTTCGTCGCGTCCCCGCCCGCGCAGACGCCGGTCCCGGCCGACACCCAGGGGGCGACGGACCTCGCGCGGATCCGGGCCCGCATCTCGGCGCTCCGGGGGAGGCTCTCCGAAAGCGAGAAGGCCGTCGCGACCCTTTCGGAAGAGATCAAGCGTCTCGACTGGAAGCTCGAGATCGCGCAGCAGGAGACGCGGCTGCTGGCGGCGCGGCGGGAGGAGCTCACCAGAGCCCTCGCCGCGACTCGCGCACAGCGTGTCTCCGCGGATGCCGCTTCGGGGCTGTCTTCGCGCGCGCTCCTTTCGCGCGCCCGGGTCCTCCACCGCTTCGGGCGCTATGGCTACCTCCGCGTGCTGCTCGAAGCCGGCGACGCTCGCGGCTTCCTGCGCGCGGTCGAGCGGCTGGACGCTCTGGCGCGCCGCGACGGCCGGCTGCTCGCCACTCACCGGGGAGCCCGTCAGCGTCTCGAGGAGGACCTCGCCCGCGAAGAGGCGCTGAAGGCCGAGCTCGATCAGAACTGGGGGAGAAGCCGGCGGGAGACACTCGCCATGTCGCGCATGCGGGGGGTCCGGGAGGCGCTGCTCTCCCGGGAACGCCACGACGCGGTCACCGGCAAGGAGGAGGTCCACGCGCTGTCGGACAAGGCCGACAGGCTCGAGCGGCTCCTGAACACTCTCTCCCGCCAGTCGAGCGGCGAAACGGCGGACGCCTCGTCCGGGATCCGCCCGTGGAAGGGTGTCCTCGACTGGCCGGCGAAGGGCGCGGTCATGGAGACCTTCGGCCGCCACCGCCACCCGAAATTCGACGCGTGGACGATTTCGAACGGCATCGCGGTCTCGACCCCCGCGGGCACTCCGGTCAAGGCGGTCTACGCCGGAAAGGCGGTGTACGCGCAATGGCTCGCCGAGTACGGAAACCTCGTCATCCTGGACCACGGAGACGGGATCTTCACGCTCTACGCCTGGCTCCAGAACGTCGCCGTCTCCGCCGGCTCGGTCGTGCCCGCCCGCACGACCCTCGGGACGTCCGGGACGGGACCGGGGCGAGGCGAGCCCGGCGTCTATTTCGAGATCCGGGACCGCCAGAGGGCGAGCGACCCGGTGGCGTGGCTGAGATAACGGGCGGGAATCGGGAATCGGGAATCGGGAATCGAAACCGGAGCTCGGAAAACTTTCGTTTCCCGTTTTCCGTTTCCCGGCCCGGAATCCACCGCCCGGCCGGTCTGTTACCATCGTTCTATGAGGTCCAACCGCTCGCGCTTTCTGTTCGTCGTCGGCTCACTCGCGGCTCTGCTGTCGATTCGGGCTGTGACGGCGCCGCCGGGGTCCGGGCGCGATTCGGCGACACGCTCTCTATCGATCTTCTCCGACATTTTCTCGTTGACGCGTTCCAACTACGTCGAGACGACCGACGCGAAGACGCTTCTCGACGGCGCGTATGACGGAATGTCGGACGCTCTCGACCCCTTCTCCTACTACGTTCCGGCCTCGGAGCGCACCGCCTACCGCGCGCAGCAGGCGTCGGGCGCCGTCGGTCCCGGGATCGCGGTGGCGCGTCGCGGCGGTTTCCCGTACGTCATAGGGCCCCTTCCCGGTTCGCCTGCCGAGAAGGCGGGGGTCAAACCGGGCGACCTCATCGATACGGTCGACGGAAAGCCCGTCCGCAATTCGTCGCTCTGGAAAGTGAAAGCCGCGCTCGAGGGCCCCGAGGGCACCCGCGTCGAGATCCTCGTGTTCCGCGGCGGCGACGAGAGACGGGTGACGTTCAAGATCCCCCGATCCCGATTCGAGCCCGCCGCCGTTTCCACCCGTTTCGACGGGGACGTCGCCATCATCCGCATTCCCGCCTTCCGGAAGGACACGCCGTCGGGTCTCAAACAGGCGATCGAGCAGGCCCGGGCCAGGGCCGCGCGCGGAGTGATCGTCGATGTCCGCGGAGCGATCGGCGGCGACATCGCCGAATCCGCCCCCTCCGCGGCGCTCTTCACGGGACCGGGTCTCGTCGCGAAGCCGGTGGCGCGTAAAATGGTCCTTCAGCCCCTAGAAGGATCCGGAGAGAAGCTGTGGACGGGCAAGACGGTCGTGCTGATCGACGACTCCACGGGCGGAGCGGCCGAGGTCTTCGCGGCGGCGCTCCACGATCGCGCGCAGGCGGTGACCGTCGGAGAGTCGACGGTCGGCATGGCAATCGTCCAGCGGCAGGTGTCCACGGAATCCGGAGGCACTCTCTTCATGACTGTCGCCCGTTACGTGTCCCCCTCGGGCACGGTGCTCGCGGGCAAGGGCCTTGCGCCGGACGACCGGGTGATCGTATTTCCGACGGTCGCTCCCGGGCCCGCCGGCAAAGGCGTCCCGAAGGACACGGACCCCGCGAAGCCGGCCGAGGACGCGATCCTGCAGCGAGGTCTCGAGGTTGCCCGCGGCGCCGTCCCGGGCCGCCGCGCCGCGTAGCGGGATCTGCCTCCGAGGTTGGCCCGCTCGAAGAACAGGGTCTCGAGGCTGGCGATCTTTTTCGTCCTTCTCTCCCTCGTTCTCGGGATTTTGCTCTCTCGTTCCTGCTCTCGAAAAACGCCGCCTCCCCCGGCGCCGGCGCCTTCTCGCACCAGGGTTCATGAGCCTCGCAGGACGCCGCCCCGCGACCGCACCCGGCCCGCCATTCACACGCCGCCGATCGCGACTCCGGAGAGAGCGACCTCTTCGCCGACGATCGCGATTCTGATCGACGATCTCGGCAACGACGCCTCGGCGGTCGAACACATCGCGCGGTGGCAATTTCCCGTCTCCGTCGCCGTTCTCCCCGAGCTCCCGGCGAGCGGAGAGACCGCGCGGACGCTCGAACGCTCCGGCAAGCAGGTCCTGCTGCACCTTCCGATGGAGCCCCGCGGATTTCCGGAAGTCCGTCCGGGCCCGGGCGTCGTCCTGCGGTCGCAGTCGGACGAAGAGATCGCGACGACCCTTCGAAGCGACCTCGAAACCGTCCCCGGCGCGGTGGGCGTCAACAACCACATGGGATCCGCGGCGACCGCGGACCTTCGGGTGATGCGCGCGGTCGTCGGCGTGCTCGCGGGACGCGGCCTGTTCTTCGTGGACAGCCGGACGACCGGCTCGACCGTTGCTCTCGAAGCGGCGCGGGAAGCCCGGGTCCCCGCGGCGTCGCGCCGAGTCTTCCTCGACGACATTCAGAAGGAGGTCGCGATCGAGGACTCGCTCACCCAGCTCATCGCCCACGCGAAGAAGGACGGGTCCGCGATCGCGATCGGTCATCCCTACCCGGCGACGCTGACGGTGCTCGACCGCGAGCTGCCGAGGCTCGCGGAGCGGGGGGTGCGGTTGGTCAGGATCAGCGAAGTGGTGAAGTGAGGCTGCGGTTCCGAGCGGCGCGCCCGCGCGGCTCCCGGGCAGTACGATCGTCGCCGTGACCCCCCTCGAGAGTCTCGCCGGCCTCGTCGAAAAGCTTCGACAGGAATGTCCCTGGGACCGCGAGCAGACGCCGGAGACGATCCGGGCCTTCCTGCTGGAAGAGTGTTACGAAACGCTCGAGGCCATCGACGCCGGCGACGCGAGCGCGCTTCGCGAGGAGCTCGGAGACCTTCTCTTTCAAATCTTCTTTCTCGCCACGCTCGCCCGCGAGCGAGGCTGGTTCGACCTCTCCGGCGTGGCGGACGCCGTCTCCGCGAAGATGATCGAGCGCCACCCTCACGTGTTCGGGGAAATCCGAGCCCGCGATGCGGCGGAGGTGAAACGCAGCTGGGAGGCGCGGAAACGCCGGAAAGCCGGCGCATCGGCGGACCCCTTCGAGAGCCTTCCGAAGGGACTTCCCGCCATCGCGGCGGCCTTCCGCATGGCGTCGAGGGCGGCCGATCTCGGGTTCGACTGGGAGCGGGACGCGGACGTCGCCGCGAAGATCGAGGAAGAGCTCGAGGAGTGGCGCCAGGCCGCCGGCAGCGGCGACGCCTCCGCGGAGGAGCACGAGATCGGGGACCTGCTTCTCTCGGTGGTCAACCTCGCGCGCCGCCGGCACGTCGATCCGGAGGCGGCGCTGAGACGCACCAACGCGCGATTCCGGGCCCGCTTCGCGGCGGTGGCGCGCCGCGCCGCGGAAAGCGGACGCGAGATCGGTCAGATCGGGGCGGCCGAGCTCGACGCGTACTGGGAGGAGGCGAAGAGGGAGGAGTAGGGGGAGGGACTCTCGAAGCGGGCCGGCTCGCGCGCTTCGGATCTCTTCCGTGTTCCAGAGTCTGGCGGGCTGACTTTGAAGCGGGCGGGCCGGCCCGCTATCGGCGGGCGGCCTTCCGACCGAAGCCGCGCGGTGTGCGCGCTCCTTTCCCGCCCGGAGCCGCGCGATGTGCGCGCTCGATCGCGGGTTCGTGACTTATTCGGGTAAGATTTCGGTGTCCTCGAGAGGAAGATGGCCGAAAAAGAGGAAAAGCCGATTCGGGTCGTCGACCGGAGGATGTTCACCTCCGATGGGGAGCTTCGCCCGGACTTCGAGCCGGAGGAGGCCGCCCCGGACACGCCCGCGCCTGCGCCGCCGCCTCCCCCGGCGGCAAGACCGGCTTCTCCTTCTCGGGGCCCCGAAGCCCGGTCCGCGGCGGCTCCTCCCGAAGCGCCCAGGCCGGGCCCGCCCCCCGCTCCACCCGGCGCTCCCGCGGGGCTCGGGGACGAGGACCCAGGGGACGTCGAGGATGCGGGGGAGGATGGGCCGGCGCCGGCGGAGCCGCGCGGCGAGTTCACCGCGATCGTGCGCTCGCTCGCGACGACGGCTTACTCCGCGCTCGGTCTCCTGGCGGACCCGACCGGCGCCCGGCACCGCGAGCCGGCCGTGGCGCGCCAGATGATCGACTGGCTGACCGTTCTCGAGTCGAAGACCCGCAACAACCTTTCCTTCGAAGAGTCGGATTTTCTCTCCCGCGTGCTGTACGAGCTGCGGCTGGCGTTTGTGGAAGTGACCCGTCCGGCACCGCGCTGAGCGGGGACGCGAACGCAAAACGCCACTGATCTCAGAGGCCCGCGTCTGCTGATGGCGCCAGGAAGACGCGCCGGAGCGTGCCGGGTCTGGCTGGTCGGAGGATCTCTCCTCCTGCTCGCGGCGCTCGCGCCGCGCGTGGTCCCGGCGCAGGAGGCGGTCTCCGCGCTCCCCGCGCCCATGACCCGCAGCCTCTATCGCGCGCACTGGTTCGAGTTTCTGAACGCGCACCTGGAGGACGACGCGCGGGGCGCGGCGGCGGCTCTGGCGGCGATGCGCAAGTCCGCCCGGGCGGTGGGTGTCCGGCGCCTCTCAGATTTTTCTCGTACCGCCGTGCACGAGGGCCGCAAGGCCGAATCGCTCGGAAAGCCGGAGCGAGCCGCTCGCGCGTACGACGCGGCCGTTCTCCTGGACGATACGAACTACGACGCCATCCTCTCCCGGATCGGGTTTCTCACCCGCCGCGGCGCGTACTCTCAGGCGTCGCGCATGATCCCCGATGCCGCCGGGGCCCTCCTCGCGACGCGGGAGTCGAGGCTGACGCTCGGGTCCTCGGCCGCCGTCTGGTTCTCGTTTGCCGTGGCGGCCTCCCTGTTCGGGCTGATCCTGATCCTCCTGCTCAAGAATTCCTCGCGGATTTCCCACGACCTCGGAGAGATGTCGAGGCGGATGGGCGGCGGGGCCGCGGCTCCGCTGGCGCTGGTGATCGGACTCCTGCCGCTGGCCTTCGGCCTCGGGCCCGGGTGGGTGGTCCTGTACTGGGGCGCCCTCCTGATTACCTACACGCTCGGCACCGAACGCGCGGTGCTGGCCGCGGTGCTGATCGGCCTCGGTCTGCTCGTCCCGGCGCTGTCCGCCGTTTTCCGTGAGAACGTCGTCGAGCGGTCTCCCCTCTGGGTCGCCGCAGTCGACCTCGAGGAGAGGCGCGAGGACGCCAGCGCCGAAGACGGTTTGCGCCAGGCTTCGGGGGTTTTCGCCGAAGATCCGGACGTCTGGTTCCTCCTCGGCATGTACGCCGAACGCTCCGGGGACTCGGAAAGGGCGATCTCCTCTTACGACCGCGCCGTCCAGGCAGACCCGCGCGACTACCGCCCCTTTTTGAATCGCGGCAACGTGCACTTCCTGGATGGCGACTATCTGCAGGCCATCCGCGACTACGACGCCGCGGCGGAGCGCGCGCCGAAGGCGGCCGAGATTCCCTACAACCTCTCGCTCGCGCGAGGCGAGGCCTACGATTTCGAGGGGCAGTCCGCCGCCATGACGCGCGCGCGCGCCCTCTCCGCGGCGTCGGTGATTTCCTGGACGGAGCGGCCGACCGTGGGTCGGGTCGTGTCGGCGGGGTACCCGCTCTCGCGCGCCCGGCAGAGGATCGAGCAGTGGAACCGGCAGCCGAAGAGCCGCCGCCTTCCCGGTCACGCGCCGCCGCTGCGGGCCGCCGGCCTGCTCCTGACGCCCTTCGCGCTCGGCCCCTGGCTCTCGCTCCTTCTCGGCGTCGCCATCTCCTACTGGCGCTCGAAGAGGGCCGTCGCCATCGAATGCGCGCGGTGCGGAACCGCCGTCTGCGATTCGTGCCGTCGATACGGAGACCACCCTCTCTACTGCTCGGAGTGCGTGCGCTTTCACGTCCGCAAGGAGAACGTGGGCATCGCCGCCCACGTGGCGCAGGCCGGGGAGATTCGCGCCCGCGTCCGGTCTCGCGACCGGCTCTGCCGGCTGCTCTCCGTGCTTCTGCCGGGAACGCATCAGGTGTTCGCGGATCGCGCGTTCGCCGGGTTACTGACCCTGGCCGTCTTTTTCTTCTGCGTCGGCGTCGCCGCGATCGGCGGCCGCTATTTCGATCCTCGCCAGCTTCCCTCCTCGGCGGGAGGCGGACCGGCGCTCATCGTCCCGCTCGCCGTCGCCTTCCTCGTCTGGGCGGTGTCTCTCTCGAGCGCCTGGAGGTATTCCCATGGGTCTTGAGGGCACACTGCGCGTCTTCTCGTTGAACGACATCTTTCAGGTGCTCGGCCTGCAGCGAAAGAGCGGCGTGCTGACGGTCGAGGGAGAAGACGACACGGTCACCATCTCGTTTCTCGGAGGACAGGTCGTCGCGGCCGAATCCGCGCAGCGCCGGCTCGACAACCGGATCGGCAATCTTCTCGTCCGGGCGGGGCGGATCTCGGAGGAGCAGCTCGCCCGGATCCTGCAGATCCAGGCGGAGACTCAGCAGCGGCTCGGATTCCTCCTGATCCGGGACCGCGTCGCGACGCCCGCCGACCTTCGGGAGGCGCTGCGGCTCCAGATCCTGCGGATCGTCTTCCACGCCTTTCGCTGGACCGACGGGCGGTTTTCCTTCACGCAGGAGGGACCGATCGACTACGACGCCGACCACATGTCCCCGGTCCCGACGGAGTCGATTCTCCTGGAAGCCGCGCAGATGCAGGATGAGTGGCCCATACTCGAGCGGAAGATCCCGTCCCGGGAGATCGTCTACCGGCGCGCGCCTGGCGTGGAAGATCTGCGTCTCATTTCTCCCCCCGAGCCCCCGGTGGAGGGATCTCTCGTCGTCTCGCGCAAGGAGGCGGAGACGTGGAAATGGGTGGACGGCGCGCGCACCATCGCCGAGATTCAAGAGCACGCCTTCCTTTCGGAGTTCGAGGTCTACAAGGGTCTCGTCGAGCTCCTGGACCGCAGCCTCTTAGTCGAAGGCCGGATCCCCGTCGCGTCGGCGGCGCCCGCCGCGGCGCGCCGCCCCGCGGGATTTTCCTGGCGGGCGGCCCTCCTGTGGGTAGCGGGGGCTCTGCTGGTCGCCGCCGGACTCTTCCTGGTGCCGCGCAACCCGTGGAACCTGTTCGTGCGGCCCCGCGGAGAGCGGCGGGAAGCCGCCGAGTTCTTGAAGTCCGTCTCCCTCGAAAGGCTCGCCGCGATCGAACGGGCCGTCCGGGTCTTCTACGACTCGTCCGGGCAGTACCCGAGGAAGCTCGAGGACCTCGTCACGACCGGAATCCTCGACGAGAGCGGGATCTACGACCCCTACGGCCGGAAGTACCGCTACATCCTGCGGACCGACGACGGGAAGTTCGGCCTCTACGGCCGCAACGCCCAGGGCGAGATCGACCTGGACTTATCCTTCGACCGGAGCCTCGCCCCCGTTGCCGAGATTCACCCGGCCCGTGCCCGGATACGGGCCCCGGAGCGACGGCCGGGAGTGCAGGTGATTGAGTGACGGGGGGAGAGTCGAGCGTTGAGCGTTAAGCGTTGAGCGGTAAGACGTTGAGTTGAGAGTTGAGATTGGGAGTTCAGAGTCAGGGGATCCAGACCCACGTCTTCCCCCGCCCCCGCCCTTCAGCGCCGCACGCCTCGCGCCCGTCGCCCCACCATGAGCGTAACCGACTGACATTTACGCAAAATAGGACTTGACAGTCGTAGGCTCAAGTTCTATATTCACCGCTGTTTCGAACACTAGCGAAGAAGAGGAAAACCAAAAAATGAGCAAGATCATCGGTATCGACCTCGGCACCACGAACTCGTGCGTCGCCGTGATGGAGGGCGGCGACCCGGTCGTCATCCCGAACGCCGAGGGCAACCGCACGACCCCCTCGGTCGTGGCATTTTCGAAGACGGGCGAGCGGCTCGTCGGCCAGGTCGCCAAACGGCAGGCGATCACCAATCCGGCCAACACCGTGTTCTCGATCAAGAGGTTCATGGGCCGGAAGTACGGCGAAGTCACCGACGAGATGAAGATGGTGCCCTTCGCCGTGAAGCAGTCTTCCAACGGCGACGTGCGCGTTCTGGCGAGCGGCAAGGAGTACTCACCGCCCGAGATTTCCGCCATGATCCTCGGCAAGCTGAAGGAAGCGGCCGAGGCGTACCTCGGCGAGAAAGTCACCCGCGCCGTCATCACGGTGCCGGCCTACTTCAACGATGCCCAGCGGCAGGCCACCAAGGACGCTGGACAGATCGCCGGCCTGACGGTCGAGCGGCTGGTCAACGAGCCGACGGCGGCGGCGCTGGCCTACGGCCTGGACAAGAAGAAGGACGAGACGATCGCCGTCTACGACTTCGGCGGTGGAACCTTCGACATCTCGATCCTCGAGGTCGGCGAAGGCGTCGTCGAGGTCAAGTCGACCAACGGCGACACGCACCTCGGCGGAGACAACATCGACCAGCGCGTCATCGAGTGGATTCTGGCCGAGTTCAAGAAGGACCAGGGCGTCGACCTTTCCAAGGACGCCATGGCGATGCAGCGCCTGAAGGAAGCCGCGGAGAAGGCCAAGATCGAGCTGTCGAACGTCGTCGAGACGGAGATCAATCTCCCGTTCATCACGGCCGACGCCTCGGGCCCCAAGCATCTCCAGTTGCGGCTGACGCGCTCGAAGCTCGAGCAGCTGGTCGAAGACATCATCACCAAGTCCATCGCCCCCTGCAAACAGGCGATGAAGGACGCGGGCGTCGAGCCGAAGGACATCGACGAGGTGGTGCTCGTCGGCGGCCAGACGCGCATGCCGCGTATTCAGGCGCTCGTGAAGGAGCTGTTCGGGAAGGACCCCCACCAGGGCGTCAACCCGGACGAAGTCGTCGCGATCGGAGCGGCGATCCAGGGCGGCGTCCTGGCGGGCGACGTCAAGGACCTGCTCCTTCTCGACGTCACGCCTCTCTCCCTCGGGATCGAAACGCTGGGAGGGGTCACCACCCGGCTGATCGAGCGCAACACGACCATTCCGACCAAGAAGAGCGAAACGTTCTCGACCGCGTCGGACAACCAGACCTCCGTCGAGATCCGGGTGCTCCAGGGCGAGCGGGAAATGGCCCGCGACAACAAGGCGATCGGAGTGTTCCACCTCGTGGGGATTCCGCCCGCGCCGCGGGGCGTCCCGCAGATCGAGGTGACCTTCGACATCGACGCCAACGGCATCATGAACGTCTCGGCGAAGGATCTGGGGACGGGCAAGGAACAGAAGATCACCATCACCGCGTCGTCCGGCCTGAACAAGGACGAGATCGACCGGATGGTCAAGGACGCCAGCGCCCACTCGGAGGAGGACCGGAAGCGCCGGGAGGAGATCGAAGCCAAGAACCGGCTCGACAGCCTCGTCTACTCGACCGAGAAATCGTTCGGGGAGAACAAGGAGAAGCTCGACGCCGGTGAGATCTCCAACTTCGAGTCCGCCCTGGCCGAGGCCAAGAAGGCCCTGGAATCCGGGGGCACCGAGAACATGACCGCGGCGGCCGAGAAGCTCCAGCAGGCCTCTCACAAGCTGGCCGAGGCGATGTACCGCAACGCTTCGGCGGGAGCCGGAGCGGGTCAGAACCCCGCCGGGGACGGCGGGAACGCCCCGGGCGCCGGTCCGGCCGGCAAGGAAGACGAAGTGATCGACACGGAGTACGTGGACGCGGAAAAGAAGTAATGGATCTCGACGGGCGGGAGCCGGGAGCGCCTCAAAGCTCTTGACTCTCGCCCCTCGAGCCTTGACCCTAGTCGCATGAGCGTTTTTCAGTGGAACTCTCTCCAGGATCTGTTCGCGATCCAGGAAAAGATGAACCGGCTGTTCGAGGACACGATCCATCGAACCGAGTTTCCGGATGAGGGGATGGAGACCGCCCTCTGGTCTCCGGCCGCGGACGTTTTCGAGAACGCGGAGGAGATCATTCTTCAGATCGAGATTCCCGGCGTGCGGCTCGACGACGTGCGCCTGGAATCCGTGGATGGCAAGTTGAAGGTTTCGGGCCACCGCAGGACGGATCCCGGGGTCGAGCCCCGTCATTTCGTCCGAATGGAGCGGATCTACGGACGATTCTCGCGCGAGTTCCCCGTTCCCTCGTCGATCGATCCCGCCGCGATCAAGGCCACCCTTCGGAACGGCGTGCTGAAAATCGTCGCGTCGAAGGTGGAAAAGCGCCAGGCGATCCCCGTCGACGCGCGCAAGAGCCTCCGATGACATCCAACCGGCCCGGCGTCTACCGTATCGGCGTGATCTCCGAGCGATTCGGGATCCACCCTCAGACTCTGCGCATGTACGAGCGCGAAGGGCTCCTGCGGCCCGCGCGCACCGAAGGAAACACCCGGCTCTACGACGCGGACACGATCGAGCGGCTCGAGATCATCCTGACCCTGACCCGGGACCTCGGCGTGAACCTCGCCGGGGTGGAAGTCATCCTGCACATGAAGGAACGGATGCAGAAGATGCAGGGAGACGTCCACAACGTGCTGACCGTCCTCCGCGAAGAGGCGGCATCCCGCCGCCGCGAGCCCGATCGCAAGTTCGCGCTCGCGAAGATCCCTGTCGGGCTGGCCCTCACCCGCGTTCAGAAGCCCTGAAAGTTCGGGCCTCGCGCCTGCTGGTCGCGGTAGGCCGACGCAGCGCCTGACCCCTCCCTGGCCGGTCTCGTTTTCCGTTTCCCGTTTCCCGATCCCCCGGACGAGCCCATTCGCCACATGGGACGGAGTTTCTCCCTTCGCCGGGATAGAATCCGCCGCTGAAAACGAGGAGGACCCCGTGAAGAGAGCCTGCATCACCCTGGCCGTGCTCGCCGTCGCCGCGATGGCGCTGGCCGAGCTTTCGGCAAAGTACAAGGATTGGCCGAAGTCTCCCGAAGCGTACTTTCTGACCCCTGCCGAGCGCACGGAGTGGTCGAGCGTGGCGACCGACCAGGACGCCGAGAAGTTCATCTCCGCCTATTACGCGAAGCGAGGCGGAGATCGTTTCAAAGACGAGATCGCGCGCCGGATCGCCGCCGCCGACTCTCAGTTCAAGCTCCGCCGGCAGCGTGGCGCGGAGTCGGCGCGCGGTCGCCTCTTGATCACCCTGGGAGGTCCGAGCCGCGTCTCGACGTCGCGGCCCGGCGACCCGGGCGGCGTGACGGGCGATGCGGGCCTGAACACCCGCCCGGACGCGGGCTCGGGGTTCGGATCGCAGTCGCCCGGCGCGGTCACGCAGACCTGGATTTACGCGAAGGACAAATTCGACCCGTCGTGGGGCGTCGGAGAGCTCTCCGCGAGGGTGAACGTGGACGCGTCGCGAGGCACCGACGAGCTTCAGAATCCGGACCCCGTGAATCGAGCGGTGGCCGTGGTGGCGGAAAAGTCGATCGTGAACCCGGGCGGAGCCATCGCCCCGGCGTCGGGGGCTAGCGCTGCCGCCGTTCCCGCAGCCCCTCCGGCCGCCGTCGCCGCGCCTTCCCCGACGGCCGCGGCCGGCGCCGCGGCCGCGCGTCCGGCCGTGCCTCCCGCCGCGACGGGGGCCCCGGCGCCCTCCGCGGCGCCTCCGGCTCCCGCGACGGCAGCGCTGCCGCCGGCGACCCGGTCGCTTCTCGACGGCGTCGCGAAGGAGAAGAAAGACAGCGGCTCTTTCTGGGGAGGACCGTTCCGGAGCATCCCGGGAGACCCCTTCTACGCCCTCGAGCTCTCGGTTCCGGCCGACAAGGCCCCGGCGGCGGCGGCGAAGTTTGCCGGCCTCGTCACCAATGAAGCGGGTCAGGACGTCGCGACGTTCTGGGACGACGCGACGCTGACGGACGTCAAGACGGGAACCCGCACGGAGAAGATCTACGAGCGCTCGATCGTCCTTCCCCCGGGAAGTTATCGGGGGACGTTCGCGCTGTTCGGCGCCGACGGCGCGACGCCGCTCGCGTCCGGAACGGAGAGCTTCCAGCTGCGCGCGAAGTCGGGGGAATTCGAAGTCTCGCCGCTGATTCTGGCCAGCACGCTGACGCCGCTGACCAAGAGACCCGCGCCGACTGACCCGTTCGTCTTCGGCATGGAGAAGCCGATCCGCGTCGATCCGAAGGGAAACCGTCTGTTCGCCCGGGACGAGAGCCTCTGGTACTTCTACACGGTTACCAATCCGAAGGCGGCGGCGGGCGCCGCCGCCCCGGCTCCGGCCGCCGCGGCCGCCCCAACCGCCCCGGCGGCCGGGGCGCCTGCGCCCGCGGCCGACGCCCCGAAACCGAGAATCATGGCGCGCATCGGCGTGCTCCGCGAAGGTCAACCCGCGTTCGCGCCGTTCTCGGGTCCGGCCGAGCTCCAACCGCTCGGGGCGGACTACTACGGAACCGGCAGCGAGATTCCGCTCGCTTCTTTCGAGCCGGGCTACTACACGTTCTCGCTGAACGTCCGCGACCTGAATGCCGCTCGGGATTCCGCCGCCTTCAAGGGCGTCGATCGTAAGGAAGAATTCGTGGTGTTGAAGCCCGACGGCACCATGCCGGATCGAAAAGCGGCCGCCGGAAAGCCCGCGCCGAAGGCGCCGGCGAAGAAGCCTTCCTAGCGGCTCGGCACCTCGCCGTCTCTCCGCCTCCGGCATGTCCCCGGGGGCGGGGATCCTTCACCGCGTTTGCGGGGCGAAGGACGTCATTCGTTTCCGACCTTGACGTTCAACTGAACCGTCGAGGTCGTCGCGGCGACGTCGTCGCGCACGCCCACGGCGATCGTGTGGAACCCGGGCCGCATCGAGAGAGTCAGCACGTGCCCGGCGACCTGCTTCAGGACGGCGGCGAGCTTTTCCCTCGGCACTCTCACGGGGACCTGGTGCTTCTGGACCTCTGAGACGCGCCCGGCGGCGTCCTTCACCGCCACGAAGACGGAGATCTGTCCGCGGTGAAACGCGGCCTCCGGAATCAGCGCGAGCTCGGTCATCGGGATCTTCACCATCACGGGGAGGAGGTAGGTTCCCTTGCCGCCGCTCCGCTCCCGCCCCGGCTCGAGCCGTATGCCGAATCGGTTGTCGGAAACGTCGAGCAGGAGCGCGGACAGCGTTCGGTCGGTGGCCCTCTCGTCCGCCGTCTTGTCGCGATAACCCTCCCGGTGCCGGACGGAGAGCCCCCGCCCGCGCACGTTGACCTCGATCCGGTGGAATTTGCCGTCGCCCTCGTGGGGCGGGGCGTAGCCTAGGGAATAAGAAAGTGCGAAGTCGCCCGCGACCTGCTTCAAGCGAAGGAGAAGGGTGGGATTGCGCACGAGGGTCAGCCCGCCCGTGCTGCCGGCGAGATACCCGAGCCCGCTGCGGACGCCCTGTTCGTGCGACGTCGCGATCTCCGATGTCCACACGCGCCCGCCCCCCGGGGTATTGAGCGATCGAATGTCGACCGAGCCCACGTCCTCCGCCGACGCGGCAAAGCCTCTCTGTGATCCCGAGGCGTCGATCGTGTAGAACGTCACGCGATTCGCGTTCGCATGGGTTACGACGTCCCGGAAGGTTTCCGTGGCGTCGAGGTTCCCTTCGAAGTGCATCGAGCCCAGGTTCAACTGACGCGCGAACCCGGAGAACTTGTTCTCGAAGGCATCCAGCATGATCTTTCCCGGCTGCATGGAAAGGCCGTCGCTCACGTAGAGGACCGCCTTGCGGCCCGAAATGCCGCCGAGGGAATCGACGAACTGCCGGAGCGCCGTCAGCGTGGCGACCGTCTCCTGGTGGGCCGACCGCGCATAGTGGCGGACTCTCTCCAGAAGCTCGCGAACCTCGGGGACGTCACCGCCGATCTGCTCGGGAGCGGTCTGCTCCATCTCGCGGAGCAGCGACCGGCGCTCGGCCTCCGCCTGGACGCGGCGGCCGGTGTCCCTGTCCAGATCGAAGAAATCGAGAGAGGCGAGCTCGGCATTGTCGGTAAACGGACGGCGGATCTTCACCGATCCGTCGAAGGTCGCGATCGCGACCCGGTCCGACGGTCCGAGACTCGTTCGCAGGAACTCGTAGAGCTGCTCGAAAACCTTATTGCGGTTTCCCGGCTCGAGGTTCCTGTTGTCTGCGTAGATGACGAGGTGAAGCCTCTGGTCCTCCGGGATCAGGGTGGTGAAGCCGGCCTCTTCGCGAACCGGCGCCGGGGACGGTGAGGCGGGGGACGCCTCCGCGGACCGGGCGCCTTCGACCCTGTAGAAGTGGCTGACGACCATCGGCCGGCCGTCTTCGCGGACCTCGAAGTCCTCACGGTTCAAGCCCGCGACGGGCTTTCCGCTCGTGCCGGTCACGACGACCGTCATCTTCCAGGGGCGGAACTTCGGGACCTTCGACAACCAGCTGTATGGCAACACGGATGCTCTGACCCGCAAGTACCAGGCGCTAGTTGCAGGGCCGTTATCGGATCACGACGCGGTGGAGAGTCGACGCCAACTACACGCGAGAGCTCAAGAACCACGGCAACATCGAAGGAGAGGCCGCCAATCAGCCGGGGAATCCCTCGACGGCGGGCGACTATCCGGAGATCTACGTCGCGAACCGCAACTTTCATTACGGCCGGCTGGCGGGCTATCAGAGGGACAAGTTCCGGTTCTTCAACACCTATACATTCGGACTCGGCCGATTCGGCAATCTCGACTTCGGGCTCCTGTTCCGGTACGACTCGCCGCTGACCTTCAACATCGCGGCCCTCGCGACCCCCCTCTCCGCGGAGCAGAAGGCGCGGACGCCGGCGTCGTACAGGAATCCGCCGACGAGCCAGACCCTCTTCTTCCGTCAGCGGGGCGCGGGCGAGTTCCAGCGCGTCAAGGGCCTGGACGTCGCCGTGAATTACGGAATCCCGGTGTGGAAGACCGTCGAGCCGTGGATCAAGCTGGAGGTCCGCAACGTGACCAACGAACAGGCGCTCCAGCAGTTCGACACGACGGTGGTCGCGAACAACAACGGACCGAAGGACTCGAGCGGACTGGCGACGACCTATACGCTGGGTCCCAATTTCGGCAAGGCCACGGCGTCAACGCACTACCAGACCCCGCGCACGTATCTCGCCTCGGCGGGAATTCGTTTTTAGGGTTTCCTTCAGGTCTCGCGCTTCGGTTGGATCGAAAGGGCCCCGCCGCCGGGGCCCTTTTTTGTGGATCCCGCCAGCCAGAGACTCCCACGGCGCGCGAGCACCGTCCGGGGAACGGTTCCTCCGGGAAGTGGAATCCTTTCAGGACACCCGCGGTTGAAAGAGCCGGGTGAA
>JBBRDK010000013.1:0-55912 GCA_038203955.1 Thermoanaerobaculia bacterium
GGACACCATCAACACGATGGTCGACCAGCTGCGGTCGTTCGCCTCCGAAGTGACGCGCGTCGCCCGCGAGGTCGGAACCGAGGGAAAGCTCGGCGGACAGGCCGACGTGCGGGGCGTCGCCGGCACCTGGAAGGACCTCACCGACTCGGTCAACTCGATGGCCGGCAACCTGACCGCGCAGGTCCGCAACATCGCCGAGGTCACGACCGCCGTCGCCAACGGCGACCTCTCCAAGAAGATCACTGTCAACGTTCAGGGCGAGATCCTCGAGGTCAAGAACACCGTCAACACGATGGTCGACCAGCTCTCCTCCTTCGCCGCCGAGGTCACCCGCGTCGCCCGCGAGGTCGGCACCGAGGGAAAGCTCGGCGGACAGGCCGAGGTGCGCGGCGTCTCGGGCACGTGGAAGGACCTGACCGACAACGTCAACTTCATGGCCGGCAACCTGACCAGCCAGGTGCGCGGCATCGCGAAGGTCGTCACCGCGGTCGCCAACGGAGACCTCAAGCGGAAACTGACCGTTGAGGCGAAGGGCGAGATCGCGGCGCTCGCCGACACGATCAACGGGATGATCGACACCCTGGCGACGTTCGCCGAGCAGGTCACGACCGTGGCCCGCGAGGTCGGCGTCGAGGGCCAGCTCGGCGGTCAGGCCAGCGTCCCCGGCGCCGCCGGCACGTGGAAGGACCTGACGGACAACGTGAATCAGCTGGCCGCCAACCTGACCACGCAGGTGCGCGCCATCGCCGAAGTCGCGACCGCCGTCACGAAGGGCGACCTGACCCGCTCGATCAAGGTCGAGGCGCGGGGCGAGGTCGCCGCCTTGAAGGACAACATCAACGAGATGATCCGTAACCTCAAGGACACGACGCTCAAGAACAGCGAGCAGGACTGGCTGAAGACCAACCTGGCGAAGTTCTCCCGGATGCTGCAGGGGCAGAAGGACATGTTGACGGTCGGCCGGCTGATCCTGTCGGAGCTGGCGCCGGTCGTCTCGGTCCAGCAGGGCGTCTTCTACACGATCGAGAACTCCAACGAAGACGAGACGTCCAGCCTGAAGCTCCTCGCGAGCTACGCGTGCCGGCCGGACTCCGTTCCCGACACGCTCCGACTGGGTGAGAGCCTCGTCGGGCAGTGCGCGATCGAGAAGGAGAAGATCCTCCTCTCGCAGGTGCCGGGCGACTACCTTTCGATCTCGTCGGGCCTCGGGGCCGCGGCGCCCGCCAACATCATCGTGCTTCCGGTCGTGTTCGAGGGCGAGGTCAAGGGCGTGCTCGAGCTCGCCTCGTTCGAGCGCTTCAACTCGACGCACCAGGCGCTCCTCGACCAGCTGACCGAGACGATCGGCATCGTGCTCAACACGATCCAGGCGAACACGCTGACGGAAGACCTGCTCAAGCAGTCCCAGTCCCTGGCGAGCGAGCTCCAGTCCCAGCAGGAAGAGCTTCGCCAGACCAACCAGAAGCTCGAAGAGAAGGCGTTCCTGCTGGCCGAGCAGAACGTCGAAGTGGAGCGGAAGAATCAGGAAGTCGAGCAGGCCCGCCTCGCGCTCGAAGAGAAGGCCAAGCAGCTCGCTCTGACGTCCAAGTACAAGTCCGAGTTCCTGGCGAACATGTCGCACGAGCTGCGGACGCCGCTCAACTCGCTTCTCATCCTCTCCGACCAGCTGTCGCGCAATCCGGACGGAAATCTCTCGCTCCGCCAGACGGAGTTCGCCAAGACGATCCACTCCTCCGGAAAGGACCTGCTCGCCCTGATTAACGACATTCTCGACCTCTCGAAAATCGAATCCGGCACCGTCGTCGTCGACGTCGGCGAGCTGCGGTTCACCGATCTCCTCGACTACGTGCAGCGCACGTTCGGGCACGTCGCCGAGGCGAAGGCCGTCGATTTCACGATCGACGTGGACCGGCGCGTGCCGCGCTCGATCTTCACGGACTCCAAGCGGCTCCAGCAGGTCATCAAGAACCTGCTCTCCAACGCCTTCAAGTTCACCGACCGGGGCCGCGTCACCCTGCGGATCGAGGCGGCTTCGGCGGGGTGGACGGACGGCAGGGACTCACTCGACCGCGCCAAGTCGGTCCTCGCCTTCTCGGTCACCGACACGGGCATCGGTATTCCGGCCGAAAAACAGCAGATCATCTTCGAGGCCTTCCAGCAGGCGGACGGCAGCACGAGCCGGAAGTACGGGGGCACCGGTCTCGGCCTGGCGATCAGCCGCGAAATCGGAAGCCTGCTCGGAGGCGAGATCCGGCTATCCAGCTCTCCGGGAGAAGGCAGCACGTTTACGCTGTTTCTCCCGCAGACGTACGTGGCGCCCAAGTCGGCGCGGCAGAGCTCCGAGGCTTCGGACCCGCGGATCGTCTCGGTCATGTCCGACCTGGAAGCGGCGCGCGGAAAAGAGCACTCTTCCGAACCGGCTGAAGTGCTGGACGACCGCCGCGAGATCGGCTCCGAGGATCGAACCATCCTCATCGTCGACAACGACGAGAATTTCGCGCGGTTCCTCATGGACATGGCCCACGAGAACGGCTTCAAGGCGCTCGTCGCCACGCAGGGCCCGGAGGCGCTGGCCCTGGCGCAACAGCACCGGTTGGACGCGATCACGCTGGACATCCAGCTTCCCATCATCGACGGCTGGAGAGTCCTGGACCGGCTGAAGACGAACCTCGCGACGCGGCACGTTCCCGTCTACGTCATCACGACCGAGGAAGACACCACGCGAGGTCTGGCGCTCGGGGCGCGCGGCGTCGTCACGAAGCCGATCAAGACCAAGGAGACACTGGATCAGCTGTTCGCGTCCATCCAGGCCTTCCTCGCGCGGCGGGAGAAGGACCTCCTGATTCTCTGGCCGCGCGGCGAAGAGCACGAGAAGCTTCGGGAGCTCCTGCGCCACGACGGCGTGCGCACCCGCGTGGTGGGAAGCGTTTCGGAGGCGCTCGGGGCGCTCGACGAGCTGACGTTCGACTGCGTCGTCCTCGGGATCTCTCCGAATGCCGCGATCCCGTCGGAAGGCCTCTCCGAAATTCTACGGCAGTGTTCCGCGAGAGAGATTTCGACGCTCCTCTACGCGCCCGCCTCGCTCTCGGCGGAAGCGCACGAAGAGCTGAAGCGCCTTTCGCACGGAGGACGCGTCCGCACGGTCCACTCTCCCGAGCGGCTTCTCGACCAGACGGCGTTGGCGCTTCACCACCTGGTCTCCGAGCTGCCGGCGGAGAAGCGGAACGCTCTCGAGGCGATCTATTCGAACGAACAGGTGCTCGCCGGAAAGAAGGTCCTGATCGTCGACGACGACATCCGAAACATCTTCGCGCTGACGAGCGTCCTCGAGCGTCAGAACATGGACGTCCTCTCGGCCGAGACGGGCAAGGAGGCGATCTCCAAGCTCCAATCCACGGACGGGATCGACATCGTGCTGATGGACATCATGATGCCGGACATGGACGGGTACGACACCATGCGCGCGATCCGGAAGATCGGGCGCTTTCACGACCTCCCGATCGTCGCCGTGACGGCCAAGGCGATGAAGGGCGACCGCGAGAAGACGCTCCAGGCCGGCGCCTGGGACTATCTCTCGAAGCCCGTCGACACCGAGCAGATGCTCTCGGTCCTCCGCAACTGGCTGTTCCGCTGAGGCGTTGACCGTGCCCCCGCCGGAGAAGGTGAACATCCTGGCTGTCGACGACAGCCCGGACAAGCTCCTCGCGTTGTCCGTGGTCCTGGCGGAGCTCGATCAGAACGTCGTCACGGCTTGCTCGGGGCGAGACGCGCTTCGAGCGATCCTGACGAACGAGTTCGCGGTCGTGCTGCTCGACGTCAACATGCCGGGAATGGACGGCTTCGAAACGGCGGCGATGATCCGTCAGCGGCGCAACTCCGAGCACACTCCGATCATCTTCATCACGTCCTACGACGAGACGCACGCGTCGCGCGGCTACTCGCTGGGAGCGGTCGACTACATCCTCGCTCCCGTCGAGCCGGAGGTCCTGAAGACGAAGGTGATGGTCTTCGTGGAGCTCTTCCGCAAGACGGCGCAGATCCGCGAACAGGCGCGGGCGCTCGAGCTGAAGGCGAGGCAGCTCCAGCGGCTGACCGAAGCGTCGCTCGCCATCAACTCCGCGCTTTCGCCCGACGAGATGCTCCAGGTCGTGAGCGACATGGCTCGCGAGATCATCGGAGCCCACCAGGCGGTCGCCGTCGCCGCCGTCGACCAGAAGTGGCTGCAGCCCAGCGCCGCGCTCTCCCTCTCCCGCCGCTACGCGGCGACCGGGGAGCGCAGCGTCCTCCGGGATCGGACCGCGTTGCTCTCGTTTCTCTCGCAGGTGCGCCGAACGGTGCGGGTCGAGCGTGGCACGGACGACGAGGCTCTTCCCTGGCGGCCCCTGCTAGCGAGCGACCGCCCGGCCCGACTCGGGTGGCTCGCCGCTCCGATGTCGGGACGGGATGGACGCCCCCTCGGGCTCATCCACCTCATGGACAAGCGCGACGGCGACTTCACCGAGGAAGACGAAGCGATCATCACGCAGCTGGCGCAGATGAGCTCTATTGCCATAGAGAACACGGTCAACGCGGAGGCGAGAGAAGCCAACCGGATCAAGGACGAGTTCTTGACCACGCTCTCCCATGAGCTGCGGACGCCGCTGTCCGCGATCATGGGCTGGACGCGGACGCTTCGAACCGGCGCGTCCGCCGACCCGGAAAAAGTGGCGCACGGTCTGGAGGTGATCGAGCGGAACGTCTGCGCCCAGACGAAACTGATCGACGATCTGCTCGACGTGTCCCGGATCATCACGGGAAAGCTGCGGCTGAACGTCCGCCCCGCGGCGCTCGGACCGATCATCGAGTCCGCGCTGGAGGCCATGCGCCCCGCCGCCGAGGGAAAAAACATCCAGATCATCGTCGAGCATCGCGTCTCGCCGGGCGAAGACGTCGTGGTGGGCGATCCCGACCGTCTTCAGCAGGTCGTGTGGAACCTCGTCTCCAACGCGATCAAGTTCACCCCTGCCGGAGGCCGCGTCACCGTGGAGCTCCTGTCGCGCGAGGGCGAATTCGAGATCCTCGTCTCCGACACGGGCCGCGGCATCTCTCAGGAGTTTCTCCCGCGTGTCTTCGAACGTTTTCGCCAGGCGGACAGCTCGACGACGCGCACCCAGGGCGGCCTCGGCATCGGCCTCGCCATCGCCCGGCACCTTCTGGAGCTCCACGGCGGCACCATTTCCGCCCACAGCGACGGCGACGACGCGGGCTCGCGTTTCAAGGTCGTTCTTCCCCGCGTCGCCCTGGGGATCCACAACGCCGAGGCGCGAGGCCATGGAGAAGCGCCTTCGGTGCGGACGTCCCCCGAGGAGATCGGCGACATACGGGGGCTCGCCATCCTGGTCGTCGAGGACGAGCCCGACGGACGGGAGCTTCTCGTGGAAGTGCTCGTCGGCGCCGGAGCGCGCGTGACCGCGGCCGACTCGGTCCGCGCCGCGCTCGAGATCTTCCAGCAGACACCGCCCGACCTGCTCGTCAGCGACATCGGGATGCCGGGAGAGGACGGATACGCGCTTCTCCGGGCCGTGCGCGCGCTGCCGCCGGAGTCCGGCGGCGCCGTCCCGGCTCTCGCGGTCACTGCCTATGCCCGCGAAGAGGACCGGCTCCGCGCCCTCTCGTCCGGTTTCCAGGGGCACGTCGCGAAACCGATCGATCCCGACGAGCTCATCCGCGCGATCGCGCGGGTCTGGAAGAAGGCGTCGGCCAGGCGTTCGACGGACTCGAAAGCGGTCGTTCGAGAACCCGCCTCGCCCGTCGACAGCCGGGCGTTGATGCGGGTCCTCGTGGTCGAAGACGATCTCGACTCGCGGGAGGGGCTGAAAAACCTGCTCGAAATCTGGGGGCACGCCGTCGACGTCGCGGGCACAGGCGAGGATGGGATCGAGCAGGCCATCCTCCACCGCCCTCGTGTCGCGTTGATCGACATCGGCCTGCCCGAGCTCGACGGGTACCAGGTCGCGCACCGGATTCGCGAAGCGCTCGGCTCCTCCGACATCTTCCTGGTCGCTATCACGGGCTACGCCGACGCGCGGGAACGGGCGCACGCGCTCGAGAACGGGTTCGACGCCCACGTCGCCAAGCCGATCGACTTCTCGAAGTTGTCCTCGATTCTCGAGGCGAGGGCGGCGTCTTAGCCGGGGTCGGCGTTGAGCGTTGAGCGTTCAGCGTTGAGCGTTCAGACCAGGCGACTGAAAACTGACGACTGACGACTGACGACTCAAAGCTCCGCCGTCGCGAGAAACCTCGGCGGCCTCCGCTGTCGGGTGGCCTGCTCGTAGGCGTACGCGATCCGGATGAGCGTCGCGTCGCTCCAGGCGCGGCCGAAAAACGAGATCCCGACCGGGAGGCCGAACGCGAAGCCGGCGGGCACCGTCACGTGCGGATATCCGGCGACCGCCGGGAACGTCGAGCATCCTCCCGCTCCGTAGTCCCCGTTGACGAGATCGATCAGCGACGCGGGTCCGCTCGTGGGCGCCGCAAACGCATCCAGCCGGTGCCGATCCATCGTGCGGTCGATCCCTTCCCTGCGGGTCAAGCGGAGATCTTTTTCGAGCGCCTCCCGGTACGCCTTGTCGGTCAGCGGACCCTTCTTCTCCGCCTGCAGGAAGATTTCCTGCCCGAAGAATGGCATCTCCCGGTCGCGGTTCTTCTCGTTGAACGCGATCAGCTCCGAGAGAGTCCTCGGCCGCGCCGCGGCCGGGAGCGCGGCGAGATACGCGTTCAGGTCGGCCTTGAACTCGTAGAGGAGGACCTCGAACTCGGACTTGTCGACGTCGCCGATCGTCTCGATGTCGGCGGGATCCACGACAACCGCGCCGAGACGCTTCAAGTCGGAGAGAGCCGCCTCCGCGAGCCGGTCCGCCGAGGCGCTCTGACCGAACAATCCCTTGCGTGGAACACCGATGCGCAGCCCCTGGAGCCCGACTTCACCGAGCGACCGGGAGAAGTCGGGAAGGGCGTGTTGCCCGGCGGCGCGCGTCGGAGGGTCCGCCGCGTCGGCCCCGGCCATCGCCGCCAGCAGGATCGCCGCATCGGTCACATTGCGCGCCATCGGCCCCGCCGTGTCCTGGCTGTGCGCGATCGGGATGATCCCCGCCCGGCTCACGAATCCGAGAGTGGGCTTGATCCCCACGATCCCGCAGTTGTTGGATGGCGACACCACCGAGCCGTCGGTCTCCGATCCCACGGCGGCGGCGCACAGGTTCGCGGCGACGGCCGTTCCCGATCCCGAGCTCGACCCCGACGGGTTGCGGTCGAGGGCATAGGGATTGCGGCACTGTCCCCCTCGCGCGCTCCAGCCGCTGGAGGCATGTGTCGAGCGGAAGTTCGCCCATTCAGAGAGGTTCGCCTTCCCGAGGAGCACGGCGCCCGCGTCGCGAAGTCGTCTGGCCACGGCGGAGTCGGCCGAGGAGATCGACCCTTCGAGAGCGAGCGAGCCCGCGGTCGTCGTCATGCGGTCCGCGGTCCCGATGTTGTCCTTGATCAGGATCGGTATCCCGTGGAGCGGGCCGCGGACGCGGCCGTTCCGGCGCTCGGCGTCGAGAGCGTCGGCGATCGCGACCGCATCCGGGTTCGGTTCGATCACGGCGCGCAGGAGAGGCCCCCGGCGGTCCAGGACATCGATCCTCGCCAGATACCGGGACACGAGCGAGCGGGACGTGTCCGCTCCCGACTGCATCCGCTTCTGCAGGTCGGAGAACGTCGCTTCCTCGAGCTCGAAGGAGCCGGCGGCCGCCTCGGGCACCGGAGCCCCGGCGGCCGTGTCGGGCGCCGCTGCCCGAGTCTCGCCTCCGAGCCGCAGGCCGGACGCCGCCGACGCGGCCGCGAGCGCGCCGCCCGCGCCATAGCGAAAGAGAGTCCTCCGGCTGATCGGGCGCTTCCGTCGGCTCATCTCTGACTCCTGTTTGCGGGAGGAATATCACGGCGGGTCGGCCGACCTCGTCCGCGGCGCCGCCGAACGATCGAGGACGTAGACTCCGCTCATGAGATACATGACCGGCGTCCGCCTGCTCGCCGCCTGCGTCGCCGTGACTGCGTTCGCTGCTCGGGCCCTGGCGGCCGACGAACCGTCACGGGACCTCGCCCGGCAGCTCCAGGGCTGGTACGAGGGCGTCGCGGGACCGGGAAATCACCTGAAGATCCTGATCCAGCCGGCCGGAGCCGGCAGCGATTACTCGTACGCGTTCGATGTGACCATTCAGGGCCGCTACGAAAAGACGAACGTCAGCATCCACGGCGCGCTCCAGATCGAGCGCGAAGGCGAAGCGGTGAGATTCCGGTGGGAGACCGCGAAGGGCCGCTGCGATCTGCCGCTCCGCCGCGCCGGAGACGGGTTCGAGGGGGAAACGCTCCCGGGCGCCTGCCTGACGGCGTTCCAGAATCCCGTGCCGGGAAAATGGAGATTCGAAATCGAGCCCGGAGGCAACATCCGGGTGCGGAGCGTCGACTCGGGCGAGACTCTCCGCTTCCGCAAGACGGTCGCGCCGCCGAAAAGGTCCTAGGAACCCTCCCTGAGAGACCGCCGAGCGGCGGTCCGAGGCCCGGCCGCTCTATCTTTTCTCGCCGCCCGTCCGGCGGCGGGAAGCGTGCCGGCGCTCGGCGGGCTGAGGGACGTCGGGCCGGACCTCCTCGATGGCTTCCGAAATCGGCACCGGCAGCAGGCAGTCGGGGCACCGGAGCTCGAGCGACAGGACGTCTTCCACGTTCCCGGGAACGAACCCGAAGTGCCGGCGGCCGCAGCCGGCGCAGCGCCAGCGGATGGGGATCTGTCCGGTCCGCCGCTCCTGAGTGCCTCTCATACGGGCAAAGCTGCAAACCCGGGACCAGCCTCGACGCATCAGGCAGTTGCGCGTCCGGCATCGGCTACCGCCTCCAATTCCCCCGCTCCTCACCCCCGGCCCTCTTCCGGCGCGCGGGGAGAGAGAAAGGGGGTGAGAGGCAACAAAAAGGCCGGCCCTCGCGGGCCGGCTGTGGAGAACCTCCAAAAACGAACTCTTACTTGGAATTGGGCTTCGACTCCATCTTGGTCTCGGTCTTGTCGGTCGTCTTGCGCTTGGACTTCTTCTTGGTGTGCTTCTTCTTGGTGGTCGTCTTCGCGCCGGCCATGTTGGAGTCGGTCTTCGTCTCGGTGCTCTGAGTCTGCGTGCCGGTCACGGGGTTGGTGGACGACTTCGTCTCGCTCTTCGTCTGGGCGGACTGAGCAAAGAGGCCGGCCGGGACAGCGGCGAGGATTCCGAGGGCGATCAGGCGGGAAATGGACTTGTTCATGATCCTCCTTCTGGAAGCGTCGCGAAATGCTCGCTTCTGAGAGCGGAGGTTATGAGCGTCAGGGTGAACGGACGATGAACCGATCAGGAGAAAATAACGAGATGGCCGCACGCCCCGCGCCCCGGGCCTGCGCGGGGCGCGCTATCCGGGGACGGGAGTGCAGGAGTGCCGAAGCCAGGAGGGCCGCGAGAAGCAGCGCGAAGAGAGGGAAGCAACCGACGCAGCCGCAACCTTTCTCTTTCATACCGCGCCCACACCGGCGGCCGTGCAAGGTTCGGACCGGTCTCGCCGGGTCCGGGTGTCAGGCGGACGGGACGGGGTGCGGCCCCGCGAGGAGGGCCCGGATCGCCTCGACGAGCTCGTCTGGGCGTACCGGCTTTCTCAGGACCGCATCTGCGGTAAGGTCCTGCGTACGAGGCCGGTCCGCGGCGGAAAGGACGACGACCGGGATCTTCCGGAGAACCTCCGACCGTTTTCGGCGGTCCAGGTATTCCCATCCGTTCATGCGAGGCATCATCAGGTCGAGAAGGATGAGGCGAGGCCTCCATCCGTCGTCTTCGATGAGGGCGAGCGCCTGCCAGGCGTCTTTCACGGAATGACAGACGAATCCTGCGCTTTCCAGCGAGCGGCACAGGGCATCCCGAAGGTCTTGGTCGTCCTCGACGATCAGAACATCGGGTTCCGACTGGATCATCTCCCTCCCGGAAACTCGGAACCGCGCGAAGTCAGCGAAGGACGCTCTCCCGTTCCGCCCCTCGCGTCAGGGAATCGACCATCGCCTCCAGCCGTGGCCATCCGTCCGGGGCCGCAACTGTCTCCGGCCGGATGAGCAGAAGAGGCGGACAACGCGGCGTGCAATGAACGTTTTCGCGCACGAACTCGATCCACCCGGGGACGCAGGCCGGCGAGCTGTCGAGCAGGATGACGTGGGGAGCGAGGCCCTCCCGGATCAGGACGGCCGCCTGTCCGCCGTCGCGCGCCGACCAGGTTCGCATCCGGGTCCACAGCGCTTTTCGGACGGAGGAGGCGAAATCCGGGTCGTCACTGATCACGAGGAGGTTTGGCATTCCGGCCCTGCCTGCAATCCGTATTCCCAAACCGGCGGCGCGGGCCGTAAAAATAACCGGACTGCGAGAAAGCGTGCGGGGTGGATCTCCGCCCTATTCGGCCTCCTGTCCCGCTCCGGTCGCGAATCCATCTTTTCCGCCGCAGGATAGAGTATTCGCGTCAGGTTTCGTGGGGCGTCACCACAGGAGTCCAGTCCCATGACCGACCCGTCCCATCGACAGAAAAACCATCTGCTCTCGAGTCTGCCGGCGGAGGAACACGCTCGGCTGGTTCCTCTCCTGGAGAGCTTTCCTCTGCCGCAGCGAATGTCTCTCAACGAGCCCGGCGAGGAGGCGTCGCACGTCTACTTCCCTCTCACGGGAGTGGTCTCCCTCGTGACGCGGCTGACGGACGGGAGCGGCGTCGAAGCGGCGACCATCGGCAACGAGGGGATGGTGGGCCTCCCCGCCCTTCTGGAAAACGGCCTTGCCCCGATCGAAGCGGTCGTTCAGATCCCGGGCGACAGTCTCCGGATTCCGAGCCCGAGGTTCAGCGCCGAGCTCGCCAGGCTGCCGGCCCTTTCCGCGCTCCTCCTCGACTACACCCGCGTCCTCTTTCTCTTCGTCGCGCAGTCGACGGCCTGCAACCGCCGCCACGAGCTGACGGAGCGGTGCGCGCGGTGGCTCCTGACGTCCCATGACCGGACCGCCCGAGCGAAATTCGCTCTGACGCACGAGTCGCTCGGCGAGATGCTCGGCGTGCGTCGAGCGTCCATCACCGTCGCCGCGGGAAAGCTCCGGGAGGAGGGCCTCATCGGCTACTCGCAGGGGTCGATCGAGATCATCGACCGCACGGCCCTCCAGGCTCGTTCGTGCGAGTGTTACCGGGTCGTCCGGGATCTGTTCGACCACCTCGCCCTCAAGGGGTTCGAGAGCCGGAAAACGTCCCGGTCCGCCTCCTGACCGGGGCCTTCTCCAGCCCGCCCGCCGGCGCGGGCGCAACGTCGGCGCGGGTCTTGCTGTCCCGCCTCCGCGAAGCGTTCCGCTCGGATGGGAGGTCGCGATGGACGGATTCGTCAAATGGCCGTGTCCGGAATGCGGAGTCCAGCGAGCGCGGCTCCCCGAGGATTTCGTCCTGCACTGCCCCACCTGCGACTTCACCCTCGAGCTCGCCCCGGACGTCGATCCGAGCGTCGAGACGCCCTCGAGTCCGAGCCAGGTTTCGACGCTGCAGTAAGCGGGCGGCGTCAGAAGGGCGAGGTGTCGGCGAAGCTCTGGAGCGTTTCCCGCGGCCTTGTGCAGGGTACGACGCGCAGAGAGGCGCTCCGCCGCCGGCGAGGACGGCTCCCGGCGCCGCGACCACGGACAGCGTCGAAACGTCGGGCGGTCCAATCGGCGACCACGAGTCTCCCCGAGGCGGAACACGCGGCGAGAAGGGCGGCCGCCCCCACGGGATCGCTTTCAGAATTCCGCCGCTACTTCTTCGGACCGTCGGCCTCGGGACCAGACAGGCACTCCTTCTTTACGTTCCAGAAACTCTCCGCGACCGGTCCGGACGATCTCTCCACGCTCGAGCCGCGTCCAGCGCGCCGGGACGAGGCCCCTGTTTCGGAAGGACCGCCCGCGAAGGTGTCGGCTCTACCGATCCCGCAGGATCCGGAACGCGGCCGCGGAGAGCCTCAGCATCAGATCGCCAGGCCGAAGGGTGACAGCGCAGGGACCGTTCCGAATTTCGTGAGCATCGCGGCGGCGATCATGCGCCGGATTTTCCGGCCCTCGTCCGGGCCGGGTCCGTGCTACCAAGACACTCGGTCGCGAGCGCTCCCGGCGCGCCGCTTCTCGCCATCGATCAGGTGAGCGGGGCAGCCCGGCCGTAGCGCGACGACCGGAGCAATGCTGGCGGCCTTCGGGCCGCGCCACTCAGCTGTTTACGCGGTCGTCTTCAACGAGCAGTTCGGACAGGCTTCCGAGTGGATTCCATGAGAGTGATCTTCCGGAGTGCCGACCGGACCGCCCGAGCACGGGAGCTCGCAGGGCATGGGGGAGTAATGAAACCCGAGCTTCTCCTGCCCCGATTTCAGCGGCACGTCGGAACGCCCGCAAACCGTGCAACGACCGGTATTGGCATCCGCCCGGCCGTAGGGGCCCGCGCCCGCTGCTTTCCCGCGGCCGGCGCTGATCTTCGCGACCTTGAGCCCCGGGATCGCCTTCTCGACAGGAACGGAAACCTGCGCGGGTGAGATCTTCTTCTTGGTTCCGGCGTTTGCTGGCACTCCGCCTCCTTTAGAAATCGACACCGAGGCGGGACGTCGAGGGACGTCTTCGGACCACTTCGGGGACGACACTCCAACTTTGCTGGTGATTTCAAACCATTGTACGACAACGTACGGCTCGGTTCCTGCCTGCTACCGTACCGGGCGGCGCGACGGAGCCCAGGCCGAGGGCTTCCAGTCGGGAAGAGCCTTCCCCGCCTTCACGGGGTGGGAGCCCGGCGTCTCCCGGATCAGCACATAGATGTACTCGAGCGGCGCGTCGATCGTCTCGTGGACGACGCGGGTGATTCGCGCGCCAGCGCCTGCTTCTGCTCTTCCGTCCGACCCTCGCGGATGTCGCACTGAATGACGGGCATCGGTCCTCCTTCGTGGGGGCTATCCAGCCTCAACGCGGGAGTATGAAGCACGGCAGGCATGACGACCTGCAGAGAGTGAACACGCCCGGGACCGGCAACGGCACTCGGTCACGGCGCACAGCTTCTCAAGAGATTTTGTCGGGTCTGTGTCTCCGCGAAAATCTCGGCGGCGGGTGCGTTCAAGCAATATCGGTAGTGAAAATCGTAACTGGAATTCCATCGATTTCCCCCATATCCACATCTGTTGGCCGTATTGGCGGCGCTCTGCGCCGCCGCCAGAGTCCCGTAAATGTCACATCTCTTCTGCACCGCGGACGCCGATGGAGCGGTCGCCGGGGGAGCCAGATTCACTTGAGGCTGCCCTTGTCCTATTCCGTCGCCCTTCGACGCCGCGTAGACCGTCGTGTTTTGCTCGCACCAGTTAATGGCGCCCTGCAATCGATTCCGATAAGCGGGATCATTTCGAACCGCGGCGGGGTTGCGGAGGAGATAAGCGAACAGATACTGGCCGGCTCGCACGCACCGCCTCTGCAGCCACGCTTCGTTGCCGATCCGGATCAGCTCGTCATCGGAATATTGTTGCGCGGAGATCGGGGAGGCGACGTCCCCGACCACAAGGAGTATGCCCGCTGCAAACACCCTTCGGTTTCATTTGCCCGCCTCTCTGGTTGTCGTGAGGGAAGGTGCCGCAGTCCCCGCGGCGGGGGGCAGCAAATCACCTTGTGGCTGAACTCTCGGTCCCAGGTACACCGGAACGTCCTTCGTCTCAATCGGATGCTGAACGATGATCGTTGTCATCATGAGCACCACGCCGAGAACGGCGAGAGTGATTCCCGGGGACGCCGTCTTGAGAGAAACGGCGGCGCTTTCCATGTGACCCTCCAGCGACGTGGCGGACATCCTGAGTCTTCCGAGGATGAAGGTCGCGCCGACCAAGGCCAGCGTCATTCCGGTGACGAAGCCGAGGTAATTCGTCCAGACGCGCGCCATAAGAAAAATATTTGCCTGGTGATAGCGAAGAGCTACGACGTGCGATTCGAGAAGAATGCTCGCCGTATTGAGCTCCGTGATTCCGCGGGCGGCCGGCGCCGCGGGAACCAAAACTGAATTCGGCAGGACCGGGGCTCTTTCAATCCTGGAATGGAGATAAGCGAGCTGAATGAAGCTGGCGGCCAGGAAAAAGATGGTGAGACCGCCCAACATTCGAACCATGAAGGGCAGAGTTTTGTTTTGCCACCGGCGCTCAGCGCTGGCGGCACTTTCCGCGAGATCCCTTCCAGACACTGACACGATCGATTCTCCCGGTCGAATTCCCGAAACTCTATCCCAACGGAGTGGACGTTTTCCGCGCGCGTGCCGTGGTTGCTCAAGAATTGGACGACGCCAGCCACCGATGCATCGAGCCGCCGAACGATTCCCGGCCGGCCGGGTTTCGGACCTCCGACAGGGAAATTGGGAAAATCGCGAAGGTGGGGTGGTGAGCCGTGTAGGACTCGAACCTACAACCTAGAGATTAAGAGTCTCTTGCTCTACCAATTGAGCTAACGGCCCACGGAGCGCGGAGGATATGCGATCGGGACCGCCCAGGCAACCCACAACTCGAGAACTCAGGACGGAAGACTGAGCCTCATCCCCCGCCGACGAATTCCACGACCTCGAGGACGTCGCCCGCGGCGAGCGGAGTCGACGCGTACGACGCCTTCGGGACGATCTCCCGGTTGCGCTCGACCGCCACGCGCGGAGTCTGGATCTCGAGTCTCTCGAGCACGGAGGCGACGGACGCGCCCTCCGGCAGGTCCAGTTCCTCTCCATTGACCCGCACCCGGACCGCGCTCAATTCTTCCTCCGCACGGGGAACTTGAACTCGGTGCTGCCGATAGGCGAGCTCACGCGGATGACCGCCGCGGCCGCGCCGTCCCCCAAGGCGGGCACGGCAACCGAGATCGGGCACATCCCGTCCGACGCCGTCTTTCCCTGGAACACGACCGCGGGCTTCGAGACGGTCGAGAGGATCCGGATCTGCACCGCGGCGCCCGCGACCGGCTGCTTGGAAAGAGACGACACGGCCTTCATCCGGAGGGCCGTCTCCTTGCCCGAGATGAACTCGGGCACCGGGGAAAACGAGCAGTCGATCTGGTCATGGGCGAGCTCGGAGGCGAGGTAGTCGAGAATCACCTGGTCGAGAGTCCGGTCCCCGGGCGCGTTGTGGTCCGATTCCTCCGACTCGCCGGGCGCATCCTCGTCGTCGGATGCGGCCTCGGGACTCTTGAGCGCGCCGTTCGGGCCGTCGAAGCGGCCTCGCTGGATCGCGGCGATCATCGTCCGGTGCTGCTGCTCCATCAGCTCCTGCACCGCCTTGTCGTCCCGCCCGCCCTGCACGACGTCGGCGTAGGAAGTCTTGCGCGTCGCGAGAATCTGCCCCCCGACGTAGATGAGCGATTCGATGTGCGGGGACGTGTCGCCCTTGTCTTCCGTCTGGATGTGGAAGACGCGGTTGTTGTGCTTGACGTCCGTGTTGTAGCCGGTGATCACGCGGCGGGATTGTAACGTGGGCTCCGCGACCGTCCGGATTCAGACGAGCTCGAACGCCGCCGTGAAGTGGCGCAAAACTACGCCGGCGGCGGCGTGGCGGCCGGCGTCACCTTCTTCGGATCCTGCCGCCGGAAAACGAGCCGTGTCCTGTGGCCGCCATCCTTCTGGACGGTCATGGTCTCGCGCACCCAGACCTGCCGGTCGTCGGACAGCCGCCAGACGCTCCGCTGGACGGCCGCCCGCGGGTTCCCGTCCGTGCCGGCGACCACTTCGAGCCAGAGGGACTTCGCGTCGTTGCCCCACTTCGCGGTCAGGGTTCCCCGCTCCTTGCCGAGCGCCTTCTCATACGCGCGCCCGTCGACGACGACCTCTTCCGCCAGGACCCGCGCCCGCGTGTCTCCGAGAGGCTGAATCCAGAGACGGTCTCCAGACTGGGTGACTTGAAGGACCGCGTTTTCCATCCTCTGCGAGCCGAGCGAGCTGCTCCTGGAATCGAGCTCCCAGATCCCGGTGAAGTCCGTCTGGCTTCCGTGGGCTCCGGGTCGCGCCGGACGAGAAGAGCGCCTCTTCGCCGGCTCGTCAGGCGCGGCGGGGACGGGCGCCGCGAGCAGCAGCAGGACCGCGAACGCGGGCGCCGCCGCCGCGCGCCTCCACCGGATCACGCCCGCGCCGCCTTTCTCGCCTGCCCGAAAATCCGGCGGAGAAATTGACCGGTGGCCGACGCGCGCACCGCGGCGACCGCCTCGGGCGTCCCCTCCGCGATGATCTGACCGCCGCCGTCGCCGCCTTCGGGCCCGAGGTCCACGATCCAGTCAGCCGTTCGGATCACGTCCAGATTGTGCTCGATGACGATCACGGTGTTGCCCTTCTCGGTGAGGGTCTTCAGGACGCCGAGCAGCTTGCGGATGTCGTCGAAGTGGAGACCCGTCGTCGGCTCGTCGAGCAGGTAGAGGGTGCGGCCCGTCGACCTCCGCGCGAGCTCCTTGGCGAGCTTCACGCGCTGCGCCTCGCCGCCCGAAAGCGTCGTCGACGACTGCCCGAGCTGGATGTACCCGAGCCCGACGTGCACGAGGGTTCTGCAGATGTTCGCGATCGAAGGAATGTTCTCGAACAGCTCGAGCGCCTGCTCCGCAGTCAGCGCGAGGATCTCGGCGATCGACTTGCCCTTGTAGTGCACCTGAAGGGTCTCGCGGTTGTAACGCTTGCCCCCGCAGACGTCGCACGTGACGTAGATGTCGGGCAGGAAGTGCATCTCGATCTTGATCTGGCCGTCGCCGCTGCACGCTTCGCACCGCCCGCCCTTGACGTTGAACGAAAAGCGCCCGGGCGCGTAGCCCCGGGCGCGCGCCTCGGGCGTCCGGGAGAGGAGCTCGCGGATCGGGTTGAAGACGTTCGTGTAGGTTGCGGGGTTCGACCGCGGGGTGCGGCCGATCGGCGACTGGTCGATGTTGATGACCTTGTCGATCTCCCAGAGCCCCTCGATCTTGTCGTGGCGCCCGGGCCGGTCCGACGCGCCATGAAGCGCGCGGGCCAGCGCCTTGTAGAGGATGTCGTTGACGAGCGTCGACTTTCCGGACCCGGAGACTCCCGTCACTGCCGTCATCACGCCGAGCGGAAATCGCACGTCCACGTTCTTCAGGTTGTGCTCCCGCGCTCCCTTGACGACGAGCGCCTTGCCGGAGCCGCCGCGCCGTGTCTCCGGAATCGGGATCTCGAGCTCGCCCGAGAGGTACTTCGCGGTCAGCGACTCGGGAAACTCCGAGAGCTCGTCCGGCGTCCCCTGCGCGACGATGCGGCCGCCGTGGACGCCGGCGCCCGGCCCGAGATCGATCACCCAGTCCGCCGAGCGGATCGTTTCCTCGTCGTGCTCGACGACGACCACAGTGTTCCCCAGGTCGCGCATCGAGATTAGGGTGTCGATGAGCTTGCGGTTGTCCCGCTGGTGCAGCCCGATCGAGGGCTCGTCGAGGACGTAGAGAACGCCCATGAGCTTCGAGCCGATCTGCGTGGCCAGGCGGATCCGCTGCGACTCGCCCCCCGAGAGCGACGCGGAGCCCCTCGACAGGTTGAGGTAGCCGATCCCCACGTTCGAGAGGAACCCGAGGCGATCCCGGATCTCCTTCAGAATCTTGCCGGCGATCTCGCGCTCTCGAGCCGTCAGCGCGAGGTCGTCGAAGAAGGCGATGGAGTCCGAGATCGTCACGCAGGCGATCTCGTCGATGGAACGGCCTCCGACCTTCACCGCCAGCGCTTCCGGCTTCAGCCGCCGTCCCTGGCACGCGGGGCACGGCTCCGCGGACATGTAGGCCTCGAGCTCGAACCGGTTCTCGGGATTTTCCGTCTCCCGGTAGCGGCGCTCGAGCATCGGAATCAGGCCTTCGAAAGAGGAGCGCCAGTGATACTCGCCCCTCTCCGCGACGTAGGAGAACTTGATCTCGTCCTCTCCCGAGCCGTAGAGGATTACGTCGCGCGCCGCCTTGGGGATCTTCGAGAAGGGCTGGTCGAGCCGGAACTTGTAGTGCTTGGCGAGGGTCGCCATCTGCCGGGACCGCCAGTTCGTCGAGCCGGGCTTCAGGATCGCGATCGCGCCGTCCTGGATCGACTTGTCCGGCGCCACGACGACGCGCTCGGGATCGGCCTTGAGGATCGTTCCCAGGCCCGAGCACTCGGAGCACGCGCCATACGGCGAGTTGAACGAGAACAGGCGGGGCGTGATCTCCGTCAGCGAGGTGCCGCAGTCCGGGCAGGCGTAGTTCGCGGAGAGGACCTCCTCCGGGCCGTCGGCGACCGACAGCGTGACGAGCCCGCCCGAAACGCGCGTCGCCGTCTCGATCGAGTCCGCGAGGCGTTTACGATATTCCTCGTCCGCCGCGGGCTTGGCGACCAGGCGGTCGACGACGAGCTCGATCGTGTGCTTCTTCTGCTTGTCGAGCTCCGGCGGATTGTCGAGATCGACGTACTCGCCGTCGATGCGGGCCCGCAGGAAGCCTTCCTTGAGCATTTCCGCCATCTGCTTCTTGTACTCGCCCTTCTTGCCGGAGACGTACGGCGCGAGAACGACGAAGCGGCTCCCCTCGGGAAGACGCAGCGCGCGGTCCACCATCTCCTGGACCGTCTGCGCCTGGATGGGGCGGCCGCACTTCGGGCAATGGGGCTTGCCGATCGACGCGTAGAGAAGCCGTAGGTAGTCGTAGATCTCGGTCACGGTCCCGACTGTCGAGCGCGGGTTCTTCGACGTCGTGCGCTGCTCGATCGAGATGGCCGGAGAGAGGCCCTCGATCGAGTCCACGTCGGGCTTCTCCATCTGCTCGAGAAACTGCCGGGCGTACGCTGAGAGCGACTCCACGTAACGCCTCTGCCCCTCGGCGAAGATCGTGTCGAAGGCGAGCGAGGACTTGCCCGAGCCCGAGACTCCCGTGATGACCACGAGACGGTTGCGCGGGATGTCGCAGGAGATGTTCCGGAGATTGTGCTGGCGGGCGCCGCGGATACGGAGGAATTCCATGGGAACCGGAGATTCTAATCCAGCTGTCAGCTCTCGGCTCTCAGCGGGTCCCGGGCCGCAACGCCCAGCGCCTGTCGCCCAGCGCCCGGCGCCCGGCGCCCGGCGCCCTCGAAGTTACTTCGCTTCGCGCAGGATCCCCAGGATGACGGTCGTCGCTCCGTTCAGGATGAACTGGACCCCGATGACCACCGTCACGAGTCCCATGATCTTCGAGACGACGCGCTGACCGGTCCTTCCCATCCGCGCCTCGACGGAGGGAGCGATCAGCAGAATCGCAAGGGTGACCAGAAGGCTGGCGCCGAGCGCGATCGCCAGGGCCACGCGGTGCGGCGCGTCCTGCGCCTGGCCGACGAGCACCATCGTGGCGGAGATGGCTCCCGGCCCGGCGATCACCGGGATCCCCAGCGGCACGATCGACGGATCGAGCTTCTCGGCGTCGTCGGCGGTGACGTGCTTCTCGCTCTCCTCCATGGAACGGAAGGACATCGTCGTGAACAGGACGCCTCCCGCGATCTGAAACGCCGGAACGGTGATCTGGAAGAAGGAAAAGATGGCGCCGCCGGCCGCCGCGAAGACCGCGAGAACGGAAAATGCCGCGAGGCAGGCGCGCAGGGCCGTCCGGCGCCGTTCGGCGGGCGTGCCTCCGGTCAGCGTCACGAAGATCGGTGCGGCCGAGATCGGATTGATGACCGAAATGAGAGAGGAAAACGCCAGGAAAGCGAACTGCAGGACCTCTTTGGAGTACGTCATGGAGCTCCTCGGGCGTCCGAGCGCCGCGCGAGTCAATCGGCCAGCGTCACTTTATCCGGCCGGCCGATCGTCCCGGGCGTCGAACCAGCCAGTCAGCCCCCCGCACCCCAAACCTCTCCCGGGCGCGGGGAGAGGGAGGAGCAGGTCAAACGCGGGCATCGATCCTACGCACTGACAGCTGAAGCTGAAAGCTGGCAGCTTCCAAGCGTATAATTCCTGCTCTCGAAATAAACAAAATGCCCACGTTGAAAGTGTTGATCGTGGACGATTCCGCGGCCGGGGCGGAATGGACGCTCGAAGAGCTTCGACGGGGCGGCTACGCCGTCGCGTTCGAGCGCGTCACGACGTCCGAGCAGATGGAGGCGGCGCTGGCCCGGGAGCGCTTCGAGCTCATCCTGTCCGATTTCGAGCTCGAGGCCTTCGGCGCGCTGGCCGCCCTCTCCGTCCTCAAGGAGCTCGACCTCGACATTCCTTTTCTCATCGTGTCGCGCACGATCGGCGAGGAGACCGCCGTCCGCGCCATCAAAGCGGGCGCGCACAACTGCATCACGCACGACGCGTTGGCCCGGCTCTGCCCCACCGTCGAGCGGGAGCTGAGGGAGGCGCAGATCCGGCGGGAGCGCCGGCTGACCCGAAAGGCGCTGCGCGAAAGCGAGAGCCGGTTTCGAACTCTCGCGGAGACCGCGTCCGACGCGATCCTGACGGTCGGCGACGACGGCCGGATCCTTTACGTGAATCGCGCCGCCGAGCCCATCTTCGGGCACCCGATGTCGGCGCTCATCGGCGAACCGCTTTCGATGCTGCTGCCCACGCACCCTTACGGCGGACCGGAAGGCCCCACGACCTGGAAGGCCACGGCGCCCGGCGAAGCGCTCGCGCTCTCGGGACGGCACGCGGACGGCCGCGAGGTCCCGCTCGAGATTTCCTTCGGGGAATCGCCCCGGGAGGGCCGCCGGCTCCTGACCGTGATCGCGAGAGACGTCACGGAGCGGCGCGAAGCCGAGCACGCGGTGCGGGACTCCGAAGCCCGCCACCGGCAGCTCTTCGAGCGCAACCTCGCCGGCGTCTATCGCACCACGCTCGACGGCCGCGTGCTCGACTGCAACACCGCGTTCGCGCGGATCTTCGGATACGAAACGCCCGAAGAGGTCCTCGCAATGCCCGCGGTGAGCTTCTATCTGAACCCGGACGAGCGGACGGAAGCCATCCGCCGGCTGGCTGAGAACCGCACGTTGACGAACCACGAACAGAAGATGCGCCGCCGCGACGGGAGCATCGTCTGGGTGCTCGAGAACGAAAGCCTCGTCGACGGACCCGAGCCCGGCACGCTGATCATCGAGGGGACGCTCGTCGAGATCAGCGAGCGCAAACGGGCGGAGGAGGATCGCGAAGCCTCCCTGTCGCTCGTCCGCGCCACCCTCGAGGCGACGGCGGACGGCCTGCTCGTCGTCGGCGACGAGGAGCGGATCCTGACGCTCAATCAGAAGTTCCGGGACATGTGGCGGCTGTCCGGCGCGACCCTCGAGGGAAGCGACCACCGGTTGGTGCTGGCCTCCGCGGCCGGACAGATGAAAGACCCGGCGACCTTCTTCGGAATGATCGACTCGCTCCGCGACACCCCCGAGGCGGAGAGCTACGACGTCGTCGAGTTTCGAGACGGCAGCGTGTTCGAGAGGCTCTCGCGGCCGCAGCGCGTCGGGGGCAAGGCCGTCGGGCGCGTGTGGAGCTTTCGCGACGTCAGCGAGCGCAAGCGCGCCGAGGACGCTCTCCGCGCCTCGGAGACCCGCTACCGAACGTTGTTCGAGCGCAACCTGGCCGGCGTCTATCGGACGACCCTCGAGGGCCGCATCCTCGACTGCAACGACTCCTTCGCGCGCATGTTCGGATACGACTCGCGCGAAGAAGTGCTCGGGCAGCCCGCGTGGGACTTCTACCGCAATTCCGAGGACCGGGACGCAGCCGTCACCCGCCTCCGGGAGCGCCACTCCCTCTCGAACTACGAGTCCTGCCAGCGCCGGCGGGATGGAACCCTCGTGTGGGTCCTCGAGAACGGGAGCGTCATCGAAGGCGTCGACGGCAAGCCGGCGATGATCGAGGGGACCGTCATCGACATCACCGAGCGCAAGCGCGCGGAGGAACAGGTCAAGCACCTCGCGTTTCACGACGCGCTGACCGGGCTGCCGAACCGGCTCCTTTTCCAGGACCGTCTTCGCATGGCCGTGTTGAACGCGCAGCGCTCGGAGGACCGGCTCGCCACGTTGTTTCTCGACCTGGACCGCTTCAAGGTCATCAACGACTCGCTCGGACATTCGATCGGCGACGAGCTGCTGCGGCGCGTCGCGGAACGCCTGGGAAGCTGCGTGCGGGAAGGCGACACCGTGGCGCGGCTCGGCGGCGACGAGTTCACCGTGCTGGTTCCCGGGATGGCCGACGACGAGCAGGCGGCCAAGATCGCCCGAAAGATCCTGGGCGTCCTGCGCCTCCCTTTCGTGATCGACGGCCGGGAGCTCTTTCTGACGACGTCGATCGGCGTGGCCATCTATCCCACCGACGGCGAGAACGCGGAAACGCTCGTGCGCAACGCGGACACGGCCATGTACAGGGCCAAGGAGCAGGGACGCGACAACTTCCAGCTCTACACCGCGGCCATGAACTCCCGCGCTCTCGAGCGTCTTTCGCTCGAGAGCCGGCTGCGCCAGGCCATTCAGCACGAGGAGCTCGTCCTTCAGTACCAGCCGCTCGTGGATCTCGACACCAACCAGATCCGCGCCGCGGAGGCGCTGATCCGCTGGGAGCATCCCGAGATGGGGTTGCTCGCCCCGGGAGAGTTCATTCCGCTCGCCGAGATCTCCGGCCTGATCGTTCCCATCGGAGAGTGGGTGCTGCGGGCGGCGTGTGCGCAGGTGCGCGAATGGCAGCGGCTCGGATATCCGCAACTCTCGGTCGCGGTCAATCTCTCGGCGCGGCAGTTTCAGCAGGCCGACCTCGTGTCCCAGGTAACGGCGGCGCTCGAAGCGGCGGGCCTCGCGCCGGAGTTCCTGGATCTCGAGATCACCGAGTCGAACGCGATGCAGAACGCGGAGATATCGATCAGCACGCTGTGGGACTTGAAGAATCTCGGCGTGCAGCTCTCGATGGACGATTTCGGAACGGGCTACTCGTCCCTGAACTACCTGAAACGCTTTCCGATCGACCGGTTGAAGATCGACCAGTCATTCGTTCGAGACGTGACGACCGACCCGGACGATGCGGCCATCGCGTCGGCCATCATCGCGATGGCGCACAGCCTGGAGCTCACGGTGGTCGCCGAGGGCGTCGAGACCGAGCCTCAGCTCGCGTTCCTGCGCGCCCAGCACTGCGACGAGATGCAGGGGTACCTCGTGAGCCGGCCCGTCCCCGCCGAACGCTTCGTCGAGCTTCTCCAGCAGAACCGCAAGGTGGCGCCGAAGAAGAGGAAGAGGGCGGCGAGGTAGAGCTGTCAGCGGTCAGCTCTCAGCTGTCAGCTCGGAACGGCGATCACGGCGCCACGGCCTTTCGCGACATTTCGATGCCAGGCCGGTCCGGTCCGTAGTAACCGGGGATGGTCCGCCGCCGGCGAAAGCCCAGGCGCTCGTAGAAGGCGATGGCGGAAGCATTTCGCATGTCGACCTCCAGGACCGTCTCGCCGGCGCCGGCCTGACGCAGCCGGCGAATGGTTTCTTCCAGGAGAGCTCGACCCACGCCCCCCCTTCGATGATCCGCTCGCACGTCGAGAGTGATGATGCGACCAACCCCGTGCGGCGATCGGTATCCCAGGCAGAATCCGGCGATTGTCCCTCCCGATTCCGCGATCACCCCCTCTCGCGTGGCAAGAGACAGCAACCGGCGCATCTCATGCGGCGGATACGCGATCCCCGGCTCGAAACACTCGCCGTCTAGCGCGACGATGGAATCGAAGTCCCGGTCGGAATAGTCGCGGAGAGAGAAAGGAAAGGTCACGGTGGGCAGATTCTGACTGAGAAGCTGACAGCTGACAGCTAACAGCTGACGGCCTCTCATCTCCTCCGCATCGACCGATCGGCCTCCCGTTTCAGCTCGCGGTCGCGGATCGCGTCGCGCTTGTCATGCAGCTTCTTGCCCTTGACGAGCGCAATCTCCGCCTTCGCGCGGGAGCCCTTGAAATACAGGGAGAGCGGAACGCAAGTCACGCCGGAGGTCGCGACCGCGGACGCCCATTTCGCGAGCTCGCGCCGGTGAAGAAGGAGCTTGCGGTCGCGCTCCGGCGCATGGTTCGTCCAGGAGGCGGAGCCGTACGGAGAGATGTGGGCTCCGACGAGATAGGCCTCGCCGTCGCGGAACTGGACGTAGGAATCCTTCAGCTGGGCCCGCCCTTCGCGCAGCGATTTCACCTCGGAGCCGAGAAGCGCGATCCCCGCCTCCATGCGGTCTTCCACGAAGTACTCGTGAAACGCCTTGCGATTGGAGGCGATCGGCGAGGTCTTCTTTTCCTTCGGCGCCGCCGGACGCCCTGTTCCGCCCTCCTTCACTGGAGCGAGTCCGGAAGGTCGGTGCGGTTCGATCGAGGCGCCGTGATGCGGAGGAGCTCGCAGAACCGGCGCGCGAGCTCCGGATCGAACTGAGTGCCTCCTTTGGCGGTCAGGATGTCGAGCGCCGCGTCGACGGCGATGGGCGAGCGGTACGAGTGCGCCGCCGTCATCGCGTCGTACGCCTCGGCGATCGCGAGCACGCGCGAGCCGAACGGGATCCGGTCGCCGGAGAGGCCGTCGGGATAGCCCGCCCCGTCGTACCGCTCGTGATGGTGGCGGACCAGCGGCGCGATCGGATAGGGAAACTCGATTCGCTCGAGGATGTCGGCTCCGATGGCCGCGTGCCGCCGCACGAGCGCCACCTCCTGGAGGTCGAGAGGCCGGCGTCCCGCCAGGCGCTCATACGGGACCTCGACTTCGCGAATGCCGATGTCGTGCAGGAGCCCGGCCACCGTGAGCTGTTCGATGCCCTCGGCGGGAAGGCGAAGCGCGGCGGCGAACCTCCGGCAGAGCGCGCCGACGGCGTACGAGTGCGCTTTGAGCTGAGGATACGGTCTGGCGCCAGGCTCCAGGAGCGACTTGACGAGACTGCGGTACGACTGCCGGTACCGCTCGCCCGACGCCGACTGAAGGACCGCCGCGCGGATCCCGCGATGAACCTCCTTCAGCGCCTCCTCCGCCGCTTCGTCGGGCGGCCGGGAGAACAGGAGGCTCACCAGAAGCGTGCGGACGCCCGGGAAGATCACGGAAGTCTGGATTCCGGCGAAGCTCTGGATCTCGCCGTCGCCGCGCCCGAGGGGGAACTCGGTCGAGAACCGCTTCTGATGGGGCGGACGCAGGTCCGGCGAAGCCGATGCGACCACCGGCGCCAGGTTCTCGAGAAGCGCGATCCGGGCGTCTTCGGAGAGCGCGCGGCGCGCCCCGATCTGAATGTGAACCGCGTCGCGGGTCCAGCTCGAAAACGCGACGGCATCGATGTCGGAAGCGAGAAGGAGCGAGCTCCAGAATCCCCGGAAGACGAGCTCTTCCCGGGGCACCGGGCGGCCCGAGAGAACCGGAGGCCGGGAAGGCGCCGGCGCCGCCGCGGCGGCCGGGCTCTCGGCCGGCCCGTCCTCCCACTCCGGCCCCGAAGAAAAGAGGGCCGGAGGAGACGGAAACTCCTGAAGCGAGCCGCCGTCGGATCCCGGGCGGTAGAGCGCTTCCGCGTCCTCCGGAGCCAGCGGCTCGGGAGCGGCGACGGAGGTTCCGTTGAAGGACTCGAGGACCTCGGCGATCCGAGAGGCCAGTTTTTCGGCCGCCCGGAGATCTTCCGCCGCGAAAAATGCGCCTTCGAGCTTGTCCTGGAGCTCGACGATTCCGACCATCCGCGATCCGACGTACGCCGGCGCCGCGAGCATGCGCGCGTATTGCTCCCGCTCCATCGACGCCGCGAGGCGTCCCGCCTCCCGCGCGGAATTCGCATACGCGGGGCGGCGATGATGCTGCACCCAGTCGACTAAGGGATGTGAGGCCTCCAGGAAGTCCTCCGGCCCGAAACGCGATACGAATCCGTACGATCCGGCCAGCCGGAAATCCCCGGACGGACCCATGGCGTAGCAGCGAGCGCGAGCGACGCGCAACGCCGCGCGGGACTCCGCGAGGATGCCCGCGACCACTTCCTCGAGACGCTGCGGAAGCATTTCCTCCGAGTGTACCGGATCGAATTTCGGGGCTCCGGAGGTGGCGCGCGGGCCACAGAGTTGTGGCGCGACAGCCACAGGGCGGCGCACCCGGCGGCGGAGCGTAGGCGCATAAACGAAAGGAATCGAGCGACTTACAACTATTCCGCCGATCGCGCCAAAGCTGGCATCGATGCTGCGACGCGGGAGGGCGGAACGAACTGCTTGCGATCCCAGACCACACTCAAAACGACCGTTTCCATCGAGGGCGTCGGACTTCATTCCGGCCACCCGGTGCGCGCCATGTTCCGCCCCGCCGAGGCCGGGCAGGGCCTCGTCTTCGTGCGCACCGATCACCCCGGCTCGCCGATCCCCGCCCGGCTCTCTTCGGCCAGCCTGTTCGACTACGCGACGACGCTTTCGGCCAACGGGATCTCGATCGGGACGGTCGAGCACGTCCTCTCGGCCGCGGCCGGCGAAGGCCTCGACAACTGCCGCATCGAGGTCGATGGCCCCGAGATCCCGATCCTCGACGGCTCGGCCCTGCCGTTCGTCCGTCTGTTCCACGCGGCCGGATTCGAGCGCCAGGAGGAACGCGTCCGCCCGATCACGCTCGATCGGGAGGTCGAAGTTTCGCGGGGCGATCGGAGCGTCCGATACGTTCCGGACGGACCGGGCCTGACGATCAGCTACGAGATCGACTTCCCGCATCCCGTCGTCGGAAAGCAGGAGCTGACGGTCGCGATCCGCCCCGAGGAGTATTCGGCGCGCATCGCTCCCGCCCGCACGTTCGGGTTCGCGCGCGACGTCGAAGCCATGCGTGTCCGCGGACTCGCCCGCGGCGGCAACCTTCACAACGCCGTCGTGCTCGACGAGACCGGAGTCGCGTCGGGACCGCTGCGGTTTCGCGACGAGTTCGTCCGCCACAAGATCCTCGACTTAGTCGGCGACCTCGCCCTCCTCGGTGCGCCCCTCGCCGGAAAGATCTTCGCCCGCAAGGCGGGACATGCGCTGCACATCGAGTTCGCGCGCGCCTTGGAGCTCGCCCGGACCGCCCCGGCGCTCCGCCCCGCCGAAGACCTTCGCCAGGAGCGCACGGTCAACGAGTAGCTTCGGGACGGGGAGGCGGTGGGCGGAAAACAGGGTGAAATCGAGCGTCTTCCCTGTCCCTTCGGGTCGACCTGACCCCTCGTCACGGCCGGCTCGTTACAATCGGTCTCGTGCTCAAGAGCCTCCGGCTGCCGGTCTCTCTGCTCCTCGGGGCCCTGTGCGCGGCGCCCGCCGCGGCGGACGAGGCGGTCCGTCCGAAGATGGGGGCGGTGCACGCCGAGGCCCGGGGACCGGACGTCTTTTTGAGGTTCCGCCTCGAGGGCGCCCTGAACCCGGAGCTCGCGAGCAAGATCGAGACGGGGCTCGAGACCGCGATCCGATACGACGTCCGGCTCTATCGCCACAACGCGCACTGGCTGTGGGACGACCGGATCGACGGGAGGCGCTACCGCGTCGCGGTCACGTTCGATCCCGTCACGCGGGAGTACGTGATCGCGGAGACGCTCGACGGAAAGCCCCTCGCCCGTTCTTCGACGCGCGACTTCGCCGAGGTCCTCCGCCGGCTCGTATCCCGGGAAAACCTCCTCGTGTTCCGGGTCGGTGAAGCCGAGCCACACCGGAACCTGTACGTCGAGGTCCGAGGCGTCTTCGACTCGGGCTACCTGTTCACCATCATTCCCGTCGACGCGCGGACTCCCTGGAAGGAGTCGAACCGCTTCGACGTCCGGATCTCGCCGTGAGTCTCCTGTCCGAGCTGCAGCGGCGGCGAAAGGACAACAAGCTCATCGTCGGGCTGGTGCTCTCGGTCCTCGTGGTCTGGACCGCGGTGTCCGTCCTCCAGCAGCGGGCGGACGAGCCCGGCACCGTCACGCGCGGGCTGCTTCTCTTCGTCCTGTCCTACATCAACATCACGCTGATCGCGGCGGTGCTGTTCGTGCTCGGACGCACCCTGCTGAAGACGTGGCTCGAGCGGCGGCGGCGGACGCTCGGCTCCCAGTTCAAGACCAAGCTGCTCGTGACGTACCTCGGGCTGACGGCGATTCCGATCGGGCTGCTCTTCTTCACCGCCACCGGCCTCCTGCAGCGCTCGATCGACCGGTGGTTCTCCACCCCCGTGCGCGAAGTCGTCGGCAACGCGCGAGCCGTCGAAGACATGGCCGAGCGCCGCCTCACGGATCAGACCCTCGGCGACGCGCGGCTCGCGGCGCAGACTTTCGGGGCCGCGACCCCTCCCGTGGCGGTCCTCGAGGCGTTTCGGCGTGAGCACCGGCTCGACACCGTCGAGGCGTACCGCGGCACGGAGCGCATCGCTCTCGTCCAGAGCGCGCCGGGAGAGATCCCGTTGATCGCGGCCGAAGCGCTTCGCCGGGCGGCCGCAGCGGGCGAGGACACGCGCATCGAGGTCGTCCGCGACGGCTCGCACCGATACCGCGCCGCGCGGGCGTCCGGCGCGCTCACCTGGGTCACGGGCGCGCGGATCCCGCCCGCGGAAGCCCGCGCGATGGAGTCGATCGCCGCCGCCTGGTCGGAGTACAAGAAGCTCGAGGTGCAGAAGCCGGCGATCAAGGCGGCGAACATCTCTACCTTTCTTCTAATCACGCTGGCGATCCTGTTCGCGTCCGCCTGGATCGGCCTCACGCTCGCGCGCCGCATCACGCTGCCGATCGCCGCCCTCGCCGAATCCACGCACCGGCTGGAGTCGGGCGAGCTCTCGGCGCGCGTCGGCATCCGCGCCGAGGACGAGCTCGGCGTGCTGGTCGAGTCGTTCAACCGCATGGCGGCGGGCCTGGAGGACGCTCGCAACGCGCTCCTGCGGTCGAACGAGGAGCTCTCGGGCTCCAACCGGAGGGTCGACCTCGAGAGGCGGCTGCTCGCGACAGTGCTCGAGTCCGTCACGACGGGGGTCCTCGCTTTCGACGCCGAAGGACGGGTGACCGTCTGCAATCCCGCCGCCCGCTCGCTCCTCGGTCTCGGAGAGGACGTCTCGATCGACGCCCTGCGCGGCCGGCCGGAGCTCGAGAGCCTGGTCTCCGCGCTGACGGCCGCGCGGGCGGGAGATCTTCCCTCCGCGCCTCGGGAGCTCGCGCTTCCCGGACCCGAGGGAGAGCGCCGCCTCGAGATCGCGCTCCGGCCGCTCGCGGCGCCTTCCGCAGGTGAACGAGGCGGATGGGTCCTCGCGATCGAGGACACGACGCACGTCGCGCGCGAACAGAAGCTCGCCGCCTGGAGCGAGGTCGCTCGGCGCGTCGCGCACGAGATCAAGAATCCCCTGACGCCCATCCGGCTCTCGGCCGAGCGGATCGCGAAACGGTGGAAGGCCCGTGAGCCCGACATCGCGGACACGATCGATCGCGGCACGCGCGTCATCGTCGAGGAAGTGAACTTCCTCAAGTCCCTCGTCGACGAGTTCTCGCGGTTCGCGCGGCTGCCCGAGATGCGACCCGAGCCCACGGACCTTCCCGCGCTCGCGCTCTCCGCCGTCCGGCTCTTCGAAGGGGCGCGGGAGGGAGTCCGCATCCGGGTCGAGAGCCGCCTCGCCCGCGAGATCGTCAACGTCGATCCGGAGCAGATCCGGCGGGCGCTGATCAACCTGATCGACAACGCGTTGGAGGCCTGCGGGGCGTCGGGAGAGATCGTCGTCACGGTCGCGGACAGCGGCCGCGGCGTGCAGCTCGAGGTGACCGACACCGGCCGGGGAGTGGCTCCGCGCGACCGCGAAAAGCTCTTCCTTCCGGATTTCACGACGAAGGGGCGCGGGACGGGCCTCGGCCTGGCGATCGTCTCCCGCATCGTGGCCGACCACAACGGGACGATCCGCGTGGAGGAGAACCGTCCCCGCGGCGCCCGTTTCATCATCGAGCTTCCTGCCGCGTGAAGAAGCGGCGGGTCCTCGTCATCGACGATGAGCGGCGGGTCCGGGAGACGCTCTCTCTGATTCTGACGGACGAAGGCTACGCCGTAACGTCGGTCGACACCGGCGCGGAAGGCCTGCGCCGCATGCTCGAGGAGCGCTTCGACCTGGTGTTTCTGGACGTCTGGCTCAAAGACCGCGACGGGCTGTCGATCCTCGAGGCGGCCGGCGGCCGCCTCGCCCGGTTGCCGGTCGTGATGATCTCCGGCCACGCGAACGTCGAGACGGCGGTGCGGGCGGTGCGCCTCGGCGCGGACGACTTTCTCGAGAAGCCCCTTTCCCTCGAACGGGTGCTCTTGACCGCGAAGAAGTCGATCGAGCGCCGGGACCTTCTCGCCCAGGTCGAGTCGTTCAAGGGGAGCCACGAGTCTTCCGAAACGCTCCTCGGCGAGTCTGCGCCCATGCGCCGGCTGCGCGACGAGATCGCACGCATCGCCCCCACGCACGCCCGGGTGCTCATCACCGGCGAGAACGGGACGGGGAAGGAGCTGGTCGCCCGCGCGCTCCACCGGCTCTCGGCGCGCGCAGACGCGCCACTCGTCGAAGTGAACTGCGCCGCGATTCCCGAGGAGCTGATCGAGTCCGAGCTCTTCGGCCACGAGAAGGGCTCCTTCACGGGAGCGGCCGAGGAGCGGCGCGGAAAGTTCGAGGAATCCGACGGCGCGACGCTGTTCTTGGACGAGGTCGGCGACATGTCGCCCAAGACACAGGCGAAGGTCTTGCGCGCGCTGCAGGAGAGCCGCTTCACGCGCGTGGGCGGAACCCGCGCGATCTCGTCCGATGCGCGCGTCCTCTCGGCCACCAACAAGGACCTCTCGGGCGAGATGGGCCGCGGCGCCTTCCGCGAGGACCTCTACTTCCGCCTCGCCGTCGTCCCGATCGAGGTGCCCCCGCTGCGTGACCGGTCCGAGGACATTCCCCTGCTGGCGAAGCATTTCCTCGCGGAGGCCTCCGCCCGCTTCCACAGGAAGCCGAAGGCCCTCTCGCCCGGCGCCTTCGAAGCCCTCCAGAGCCACCGCTGGCCCGGGAACGTCCGGGAGCTCAAGAACCTGGTCGAGCGCGTGGTGATCCTGTCTGCGGGCGAGCAGATCGCGCCGGAGGACTTCCACTTCCGGCGTGGCACCGAAGAGGCCGAGATTCCCGCCCCCGGCGAGGCGCCGCTCCGGGAGGCGCGCGAAGAGTTCGAGCGCCGCTACATCCTGGCCGCGCTGCGCCGCCACCGGGGAAACGTCAGCCGCGCCGCGGAAGCGCTCGATCTCGAGCGATCGAACCTGTATCGGAAACTGAAGAGCTACGGAATCGAAGTGGAAAGGGAGTGATGAGTTGTCAGTTTTCAGTCCTCAGTTTTCGTCAACCGACTGAGTACTGACTACTGACGACTGATCACCCTGAACGTCAGCGCTGAACGCAACGCTCAACTTTCGTCTTCCAGCAGCTTCGTCTCCAGCACCTGCTCGCTCGAGAATCCCTCCAGCCGCAGGTAGTGCTCGGCCGCCATGAAGAGCGCGTCGGCCGGCGTCAGGCCGACGATCTCGGATCCGACGATCGCGACGCCGTGGCGCTCGGCTTCACTGCGCACGCACTCGAAGACGCGGTGGAGCGGCGTCTTCCGGTAGTTGGTCATGTTGATCGAGACCTGGACGATGCCGCGGGCCGAGAGGTCGACCGCCATCGCCTTGACGTACCGGAACCCGCCGCCGATGTGCCGGATCGATTTCGCGATCCGGTCTGCGACGGCCAGGTCTCTGGTGCCGAGATTGATGTTGTACGCGATGAGAGGAGCGCGGGCGCCGATGGCCACCGCGCCGGCCGTCGAGTGGGGGCGGACGGGACCAAAGTCCGGTTTCCAGTCCGCCTTCTCCATCTTCGACCCGAGGCCTTCGAATTCGCCCTTGCGGACGTCGGCCAGATTCCGGCGGCCTTCGGCCGAGGCCGAGTCCTCGTACAGGTACACGGGGATCCCGAAGCGCGTCGCCACCTCTTCGGCGATTTTCCGGGAGAGAACGACGCACTCCTGGAGCGTCACCCCGCGGATCGGGATGAGAGGCACCACGTCGACGGCTCCCATCCGGGGGTGCTCCCCCCGGTGGCGGGTCAGGTCGATCCGGGGCAGGGCCGCCTCGAAAAGAGCGAGCACGCCCGCGCGGACACCCTCCGCGTCACCCACGAACGTGAGTACGCTCCGGTTGTGCGCGGGGTCGGAGGAAAGATTCAAAACCCGCACGCCCGGGACCGCGCGCACGGCGCCGGCGATCTCCTGAACCAGCGAATTTTCGACCCCTTCCGAGAAGTTGGGGACGCACTCGATGACGCTGCGCATCGGAATTTCTCCGCGCGCAGTCTATAATTCGAGTGAAGTGAGCCCCGATAACGGTCTTCCGGTCCTCGAACGCGCGGAGCGCGCCTGATGGAGGCCCATACCAACCCCGGAACATACCCGGGAAACCCCTCCCTCCCCCGCGAGGTCAAAGACAAGATCCTCTCCACGTTCCGGCACACTCTGAACCTCTTCAAGGAGGGGAAGCTCGACGACTGCCTGATCGGGTGTGACTTCATTCTCAAGATGGACGCTCGTTTCGCGCCCGCCCGGCAATTGCTCGAAAAGGCCCGCAACCCGAGCGCCGACATCGACGTCTCCCAGCTCGAGGCGCTCGTGGCCACCACCCCGACCCGGCAGGAGCGGGTTGTGGCGGCGGATCCCGACCGGCTCCTCGTCCGCGCGGTCGAGAGCTTCAACGCGCGCGATTTCGATGCCGCGATCTCTGCCGCCGAGCAGGTGCTCTCGGTGCTGCCCGGAAACCGGGACGCGGTCGAGATCCTCGAGAAAGCCCGGTCGAAGAAGAGCGCTCAGCCGGGCTTCGACGGCTCCCGAAAGAGGGCGCTCGCGGCGCTCGAAGAGAATCGCCAAGACGACGCCCGCCGTGAGCTCGATCAGATGCGGGGCCTCGACCCCGACCATCCGGCGGTCGCCCTGCTCGAGCGCCGCATCGGGCCCGCGCCGGCTCCCGTTCCCGCTGCGCCGGCGTCGCCGCCTCCCCCGCCCGACTTCGGCGGCCTCGATCTCGACTTTTCCGACCCGGCGCAGACCTCCGGCGGGTTCGGGGACTCGACGGAGCAGCCCGACATCCAGTTCGACGACGGCCGCACGGTGTCCCTGAAGATCCCGCCCGAGACCCTTCACGCGCCCGCTCCGGCCAACGACGGCGACCCGGCGGGGCTCGACGCTTTGAGCCTCGACTCTCTATCGCTCGACCTTCCACCGAGCGTCGAGCCGGTCGGCGCTCCGACGGACGCGCGTCCTTCTCTGCGCGGCCCGCTGCACGACGTTCCACCGGCCGTGGCGCCCGGCTCTCCCGCGGACATGTGGGCGGACGCGGGCGGCGGGCTGAACCTGGAGCAGGTCGACTCCTCGCCGAGCCCCGAGCCCTTCTCCTCGACCCCGATGTCCGGGATGTCGGAACCCTCCGCGCTCGCGGGACTCGAGCCGGAAGAAGACTCGGCCGCCGGCGAGCGCGAGATTGCCGGGCTCCTCCGGCAGGGCGACGAGGCGGCGAAGCGGGGGGACAGGCAGCAGGCCATCGAGGTCTGGTCCCGGATCTTTCTGATCGACATCAACAACTTCGAAGCCGTCAGCCGGATCGAGAAGGCGCGGCAGGAGATGGCCGAAGGCAATCGGAAGATCTCCGACGGTCTCAAGAACGGCCGGGAGGCGTATGAGCGCGGGGATCTTTCCGGCGCGCGGGAGCTCTTCCTCGAAGTCCTCGCTGTCGACGAAAACGAGCCCACGGCGCGGTTCTACCTCGACCGGATCCAGGCCGAGATGGCCAACCCGGGCGGCGCGGCGGCCGAGGGCGAGGAGGCCGACGCCTACGCGCCGCAGGCGGACGTGCCGGACTCCGCCGGCAGTCCCGCCGTGGCCGGCGCTCCGGCCGCGGCCCCCCGGCGGTCCGTGCGCTTCCCCGTCTCGCGGAGGATTCTCGCCATGGTCGGCCTGTTCGCCGCACTCGTCCTCGGGCTCGTCTACTTCCTCGTCCTTCGGGCCCCCCGCCCGGCCCCGAGGGCAGCCGCTCCGGCGACGGCCGCCGCCCCCGGTCCGGCGCCCGCGGGCGCCGCGGGGTCTCTCGCGCGCGCGCAGCAGCTTCTCGGCGCCGGCAAGATCGGCGAAGCCCGCCTCGAGCTGCGGCGCGTCCCTCCCTCGAGCCCCGACCACGGAGAAGCGCAGCGCATGCTGACAGACCTCGGAAAGTCGGGGGCCTCGGGACCGGCCGTCGTCGCGGTCGAGGGGGCGCCCCCCGCCGGCGCGGCGCCGCCGGCCTCGGAGGCGGATGGGGAGCCCGCGCGGATGCGGATCGCCGCCGAGCGCGCCTTGAAGGACAAGCGGTACATCGAGGCTCTGAAGACGTTCAGCCAGGCGGCGCCCGCCTTCAAGAACGACCCGACCTTCGCGCAGTCGATGGGCGTCGCCGCGGAGAAGGTCACGGCGCTGACACCGGCCGTCAAGCTCTACAACGAAGGCGAGTACGAGACCGCGATCCCTGTGCTGTGGAGAATTTTCCAGGAAGACAGAGACAACCAGGACGCGCGCACGTACCTCCTCCGGGCTTACTACAATCAGGGCGTGACGCAGCTTCAGAACGGCCTGTATCCGAAGGCCATCCAGTCTTTCGGCGAGGCCCTGACGATCGACCCGGCGGACGCCGAGGCCATCCGCCACCGCAAGTTTGCCGAGCGTTACCTCAAGAGCGACCTCGATCTGATGGGCCGCATCTACGTCCGGCATCTGAATCACCGCCCTTGAGCGGGAGGGACGAGCCGGGTCCGCCGGGCGAGCTCCTCGACTTTCCGCTGCGTGAAGACCGCGGCGAGCCGTTTTCCCTGCCTCTGCCCTCCGCGGGACCGACCCTGGAGCCCGCCGCGCCCCGCACGGCCGCGCTTCCGGACCGGATCCTGTCGACCGGGGCCGACGCCGCGACCGTGCTCCTGCTGGTCTCGCTGGCCCTCCTCATCGCGGCGGCCGCCCGCGAGCGGTGGCCGACGCCTTCGGGACTCCTCTGGGCGGCCGGGTTCGGGCTGTACCTGTCGTTCTTCGTGATCGTCGTTCCGCTTCTGCTCTTCGGACGGACCATCGGAATGGCGCTCAGCAACCTCGCGGCGGCGCCGCGGAGCGGGTCGCGCCGCCTGGACCCTCGCGAGTCGATCCTCCGGTGGACGGGCACCCTCCTCACCGTTCTCTCCCTCGGGTTGTCGCTGCTCTTCACCGCCAGCGATCCGGACGCCCCGACGCTGGCCGACGGGTTGTCGGGACGACCGCTCTTAGCCGAGCTTCCGCCCGAGGGACCATGACCTCGCGGCCGCTGCGCGTCGCCGTTGCGCAGATCGACACGACCGTCGGGGATTTCGACGGAAACTCCGCGAAGATTCTCGACCTCGGCCGGCGCGCCGAATCGGAGGGCGCCGCCGTCGTCGTGTTTCCCGAGCTCGCGGTCGCCGGATACCCGCCGAAGGACCTCGTCGAAAGGCGTGCGTTTCTTCGGGAAGCGTCCGCGACGGCCGTCCGGATCGCGCGCGCGAGCGGCGAGGCGCTCTGGGTCTTCGGGTCCGTCGCCCCCAACGCGGCGCGGTCCGGCCGGAGCGTCTTCAACGTGGCGGTGGCGGCGCGCCGGGGCCGGGTCGTCGCCGAATACCGGAAGCGGCTGCTTCCCAACTACGACGTGTTCGACGAAGCGCGGTACTTCGAGCCGGGCGACCGGCCTCTCGTGGTGCGGGCCGACGGGCGGCGCATCGCGATCACGATCTGCGAAGACATCTGGAACGACAAGACGTTCTGGAAGCAGCAGCGCCGCCTCTACGAGCGCGATCCCGTCGCGGACGTCAAGCGTGCCGCGCCGGACCTTCACGTCAACCTGTCGGCCTCTCCCTGGATCCTCGGGAAAGACCGGTTCCGGGAGCGGATGATGCGCCAGATCGCTCGCGGCACGCGCGTTCCGCTGGTGTCGTGCAACCTCGTCGGCGGCAACGACGGGCTCGTCTTCGACGGAAGCTCGATCGCGTTCGACGCCTCGGGGCGCCTCGCCGCCCGAGGCCGTCCCTTCGTCGAAGACTTCTGGACGGTCGTTCTCCCGGACGGGAAAGGGCCGCTCCCCCGCCGGCAGGCCCCCGTCGTCCTCCTGCACCGCGCGCTCGTTCTCGCCCTTTCCGACTACGCCTCCAAGTGCGGCTTCCGCACGGCGGTCCTCGGGCTCTCCGGCGGCATCGACTCCGCCGTGACCGCCGCCCTCGCCGTCGAGGCGCTCGGCGCCGGCAACGTGACGGGAGTCGCCATGCCGGGGCCGTACTCGTCGCCGGGCAGCCTTCGCGACGCGCGCGCTCTGGCCGAGACCCTGGGCATCGCGCTGCTCGAGATCCCGATCTCCTCCGTGTTCGACAGCTACCGCAACACCCTCCGCCCCGCCTTCGGAAAAGAGGGCTGCAGCGAGGCCGAGGAGAATCTCCAGGCGCGGATCCGCGGCGCTCTCCTGATGGCGCTGTCGAATCGCAACGGCCACCTCGTCCTGTCGACCGGAAACAAGTCGGAGCTCGCCGTGGGCTACTGCACCCTCTACGGCGACATGGCCGGCGGATACGCCCTGCTGTCCGACGTCCCGAAGACGCTGGTGTACGAGCTCGCCCGCGACTTCAACCGCGACCATCTTCAGATTCCGCAGGCGTCGATCGACAAGGAGCCGTCGGCCGAGCTGCGCCCGAATCAGAAAGACTCCGACTTCCTGCCGCCCTACGAGAAGCTCGACCCGCTCATAGAAGCGCTCGTCGAGAACTCTCTGGCGCCCGCGGCGGCCGCCCGCCGGGCGGGCGTGCCGCTGTCCCTGGCTCTGGACATCGCGCGCCGGATCGACCGCAACGAATACAAGCGGCGCCAGGCTGCGCCGGGACCGAAGGTGACGGGCCGCGCGTTTGGCGAGGGGCGCCGTTATCCGATCGCGCAGAAGTTCGAAATCGAGTAGTTCTCAGTTTCAGTTTTGAGTTTTCAGTTCCCAGTCGCCGCCCGATCCCGATGAGAAACGCGAGAAGATAGCCCCGCCCCGACGACAACTGACAACTGACTACTGACAACTGATAGCTGATAACTGATAACTCCTTGTCCCACTCCTCCGAAAAGTATGTCTGGAAAGAGATTCCCGGGTCGTCGCACGATCTGCTTCGCCGCAGGATCCGCGCGATGCCTCCGGGGCTGAGGCTTCTCGACCTCGGCGCCGCGGGAGGTCACCTGGGGCGCGCGGTGCGGGACCGGTGCTCCTTTCTCGCGGGGGTCGAGCCGGACACGAACCTGCCGCCCTCCGCACGCGAGGGGTACGACGTGTGGCATGCGGTCGACGCGCTGGACGCCGGGCCCTGGGACGCGCCCTTCGACGTCGTCGTGTGCGCGGACGTCCTCGAGCACCTGGTGCGACCGGAGGCGCTGCTCGAGCGGATCCGCGGGTGGCTGCGCGACGGAGGAACGCTGCTCGTCTCTCTTCCGAACATCGCGAACGTCTCCATCCGCCTCGGATTGCTGCTCGGCCACTTCCGCTACACGGAACGTGGAATTCTCGACCGCACGCACGTCTCCTTCTACACGCTCGCGAGCGCCCGGCATCTTCTCGAGAGCTCGGGATTCCGCGTGCGCTCCGCCGAGCCCACGGCGATGCCGTACGAGCTCGCTCTGCCGGCGCTCGGCGCGCCGCCCTGGAGCGCTCCGACGCGGGGATTCGCCCAGCTGACGGCCAGAGCCTGGCCGACGCTCTTCGGATACCAGTTCGTCTTCGAGGGCGGCAAGGGTTGAGCGCGCGCGGCCCTTCCGACGCGGGGGAGCTGGCGTCGCTGATCATCCCCGCCTACAACGAGAGCCATCGGATCGCCGCCTCCCTGCACGTCGTCGCGCAGTGGGCCGCCATGCGGCCGGGCGGCTGGGATTGGGAAGTGATCCTGGTGGACGACGGGTCGACCGACGGGACGGCGGAGTCCGCCCGGGCGGCCGCGCACGAAAGCGGCCTTGCGCTTGCGATTCTCGCGCATCCCGAGAACCGCGGGAAGGGCGCCGCCATCCGCACGGGCGTCCTCGGCTCTCGCGGAAGTCCCGTCCTCGTCAGCGACACGGATCTTTCGACGCCTCTCACGGAGTGGGTCAAGCTCGCGGAACGGCTTCCGACCCATCCGGTGGCGATCGGCTCGCGGGCCCTGGATCTGTCTCTCGTGCGGCGGCCCCAGCCGTTCTACAGGCGGCTCCTCGGCCGCACCGGGAACCTGCTCGTGCGCCTGTTCGCGGTTCACGGAATCGCGGACACGCAGTGCGGGTTCAAGCTGTTTCGCGGCGACGTCGCCCGCGGCCTGTTCCGGGACGCCCGTATCTCGGGATTCGCCTACGACATGGAGATCCTGCACATCGCCCAGCGGCGAGGACTCGCGATCGCGGAGGTGCCGGTCCTCTGGTTCAACTCGCCCGACTCGCGGGTCTCCGTCCTCCGCCACACGCTCCCGACGCTTCGAGACCTTCTCATGATCCGGTGGATTCACAGGTCCAGCGCGTAGTCGCGCGACTCTCGCGCGAAAGCGGCGCAACCATGTTCGGGCGCGCGCGCTCCATGGCGCGCGAACACGCCAGGAAGCGATGTCTCACATCGGCGGTACGGGTCCTCAACAGGGTCCCCCTCGAGGCGGTGGCCTGGGACCGGGGCTTTCCTTTCCCTGCCCCACCGCCCAAACCCCGTAATAGAATTCCCCTCCATCTCCAGATGACGCCCATCCTCCTCGATCGGAATGAGAACCGATACGGCCCCGCGCCGGAATGCCTGGCGGCGCTGCGCGAGGCGACTCCCGACATCCTTTTCAATTACACGCGCGACTTCCAGCGCGGGGTCTACAGCACCCTGTCCGAGAAACTGGCCGCGCTGCACGGAGTCCCGGAAAAACAGGTCCTGCTCGGCTACGGATGCGAGGACCTTCTCAAACAGGCGGTCCACCACTTTGTGAAGCCTGGCGAGCGTTGCCTCATCCCGAGCGCCTCCTGGTGGTACTACCGCTCGATCGCCGACGAGGTGAGCGGCGTCACGGTCGAGTATCCGATCGTCGAAGCGGCCACCGGCTACGCGTACGACATCGAGGCGTTGAAGCGGATGCAGAGGGAGACCCCCGCACGGGTCCTGCTCATCTCCTCTCCCAACAACCCCACCGGAAACCGGTTCCCGAGCTCGCGGCTGCCGGAAATCCTCGACGCGTTCCGCGACTCCGTCGTGGTGTACGACGAGGCCTACTTCGGGTTCTCCGACGAGCCCTCCGACGACGCCGCGGCGATGACGGATCGCCACCCGAATCTGCTGGTGCTCCGCACGTTCTCCAAGCTCTACGGCCTGGCCGGCGCCCGCATCGGATACGGAATCGCGGGAAAGGAACTGGGAAGCTTCCTGAAATTCTCGTCGCGCAACCTCGGGTACAGCCGAGTCTCCGAACGGCTGGCCCTGGCGGCGCTGTCCAACCCGTCCTACTACGCGCGCGTTCGCGCCAGCGTCATCGCGGACCGGGGGCGCGTGCTCGCCGCTCTTCGCGCGTTTCCCGGGGTGCGGGCCTATGACTCGGAGGCGAATTTCGTGCTCGCGCGGTTTCCCTCTTCCGCCGTCGCCGACATCCGGGCGGAGCTCGACCGCCGCGGCCTCGTCCTGAAGTTCTTCACCGAAGAAGCGTTCCGAGACTGCGCGCGGATCACCCTGGGAACGCCGGAAGAGACGTCCACCCTCGTGGCGGCCTTCCACGAGGTCCTGGCGTCCGCGCTCGCGTACCCCTAGCAGGCTGCTGCAGCATGGCCGCCGCGAGCGCGGAGAATCCTCCGCCGCCGGGCCGGTCCGCCGCGTATCGCGCGTCTCTGAAGGCTCCCGAGCTCGAGGAGCGCCTCGACCTGATCGTCTACCGGCCGCTCGCGTTCTGGATCGCGTGGCCGCTCAGGAAGAGCCGGGTCACCCCCAACCAGGTCAGCGTCGCGAGCATGTTCTTCGGCGTCGCCGCGGGCATCTTCTTCTGGCGGGCCACCCCCGCATGGGCGCTGGCGGCGGGGCTGGCCTGCGTCGCGGCCAACGTCCTCGACTGCGCCGACGGCCAGCTGGCGAGGCTGCAGGGATCCTCTTCGCCGATAGGCTACCTGGTGGACGGGGCCGCCGATTACGTCGGCACGACGGCCGTCTTTCTCGGCATGGCGCACGCCCTCCAGGTGACGCGGCCGGCCCGATTCAACTGGTGGTGGCTCGCGGTGGCCGCAGGAGTGTCGATGGCGTGGCAATGCGCCTTCCTGGACGAGAAGCGCGGCGCCTGGCTCGACCGCGTCTACCGGCGCCGGCGCGATCGCGCCGAAGAGCTTCGCGCGATGGACCGGCAGGCGGAGACCTGGCGCGTGGAGGCCAGCCATCGCGCGGGACGCGCCTTGATCGCGGCCTACAGGTTCTACCGGACCGCCTGGAAGCCCGTGACGCGCCCGGAGGAGGCGTGGGAGCAGTCGGAGTCGGAGGCCGCGCGATGGGCCGAGTGCCACCGGCCGGTGCTGCGGAAGAGCGTCTGGGTCGGGCCCACGATGCACGTCACGGCGATCGTCCTCCTCGCGGGCGTGCTCGGCAGGCCGGACTTCTACTTCTGGGCGGCGTTCGTCCCCGGTAATCTCTGGATGTTTCTGACTCTCGCGGCGGAGCGACGGGCGATGCGCTGCGCCGCGGCGGCATGACCCTCCCCCGCGCCATCCTCCTGGCTGCCGGGTCCGCGCAGCGGCTGCGGCCCCTGACCGACGCCCTGCCGAAGTGCCTCCTCGACGTCGGAGGCCGTTCGATCGTGTCCCGGGCCGTTTCCATTCTCGCGGCGGAGGGGATCACGCGGATCACGGTCGTCGACGGATTCGAGGGAGACCGGCTCCGCGCGTCGCTCACATCGGCGTTCCCGCCCGGCTGGTTCGATTTCCGGCGCAACGCGGACTACGCCGCCACGAACAACGCGTTCTCGCTCCGGCTGGCGCTCTCCGGCGTCGACGAGCCCATCCTCCTGCTCGACGCCGACCTGCTCTTCGACGCGGCCCTCGTCCGTCTCCTCCTGGACGCCCCTCACGCCAACCGCATGGCCGTGCGCACGCGCGGCGGGCTCGGTGAGGAGGAGATGAAGGTCTCCCTGGCGGGCGACGGGCTCGTGGAAGACATCGGGAAAGGGCTCGCCGGGCGCGCCGACGGAGAATCGGTCGGTCTCGCGATCTTCTCGGCGGCCTTTGTCCGGCGTCTCGTCCCCGTGCTCGAACGGCGGCTGGTCGCCGAGCGCCGCGTCGACGAGTGGTACGAGTCCGCCTTTCTCGAGCTCATCGCCGGCGGAGAAAGGGTGTTCGCGGTCGACGTCGGAGACCTTCCCGTGATCGAGGTCGATACGCCGGAGGACCTCGAGGAGGCGCGGCGGCTCTTCCGTTAGGCGGGAGCCGCGCCTTTGACGCCAGCGTCCGATTTGATCCGTTCGTCTCCCGTCTCCCGTCTCCCGTCTCCCGACAGTCGTCCGGCGATACCGGCGGCGGCGAGAGGCGCCAGCGCCGCGGCGGTGCGAAACAGAGTCGTCTCCGCCAGCCACTCGGGACCGAGCACCGCGAAGGCGGGAAGCGCCAGGTAGACCGCGAGAGCCGCGGCCGCGAGCCAGAGCAGCCGCCCGGCCCAGGGAGCTTTCTGACCCGCGATGACGAGGACCGCGATCGAGACCGGAAAGATCCAGGAGCGCGCGGCCACATGGGCGTCCGCGGAGATGGCTTCCGCCGCCCGCGCCAGAAGTTCCCCGAGGCGAGAGGGCGCGAACAGTCCGAAGTCGAAGTCGCGCAGCGGCGCGGCGCCGCGAACCGCCCGGACCAGCACCGTAAGCGACGCCGCCGGAAAAATCGCGGCCGCCACCACCTTCAACCGCCGGATGCGGTCCCCCCCGCCGCGGGAGCCCAGGATGGCTACCCCGGCCGCTGCGGCGGCCAGGAAGAGACCTTCGTTCTTGACCGAGCTCGCCAGGAGCGACGCGACGGACAGGCGGGCCAGCGCGCGCGAGTCCGTGCCGTCCATCGCATCGGAAAGCGCGGCGCCGAGAAGGAGCATGCCGAGGGACAGCGGGACGTCGGCCATCCCGGTCAGGAAGCCGGAGTAGAGCGGCTCGAACAGCGCGAGGAGCGCGGTCGCCGTCAGCGTCACGCCTGGACCGGCGCCGCGCCGCCGCAGCCATCCGAACAGCACCGCGAGCGTGGCGATCTGGAAAGCCGGGAACAGGACCGCCAGCGCATGGTCGTCCCATTTACCGATCACGCCCGAGGCGCCCGCGAACAGAAGGGGCAGACCGAGGGGATACTCGGGATGCGAGAAGCCCGCGAGGCGAGGGTCCGACAGCCACGTGGGGATTGCGCCCGCGGCGAAGATGGTCCGTCCCTTGAGTCCCCAGATCGCGAGGAAATCGATCGACCACATCGGCCGGATGAGCGCCCGGACGGCGTAGAGAAGTACGCCGGCCGCGGCGGCGATCCACAACAGCGCGTGCGCGGCGCGAGGCCTCCCGGCGGGGGGGACCGTGGCCCCGGGCTCGCGAGGCGCGAAGATCCGGCCGGCCACCATGCCGGCCACGGCGAGGACCGCGAAACACACGCGCGGATGGGGGCCGCCGAGCGACGCGAGCAGGGCGGAGCCCGAAAGAAAGGCGAGGCCGAGACAGACGCCCCAGCCGATCCGTTCCGGACGGTGCGCTCGGCCCGCCGGATGCAGCGAGCGAGCCGAGGCGAAGCCGGCCGCCCCGGCCGCCAGCAGCAGGAGCGCCATCTCCGAAAACGAGGCGGCGAGCGCGGTCAACGAGACGGGTCTCCCGACACGGCAGGCGGGCCCTCCATCAGCACTCCTCCCGGCAGGTCGCGAAGCACCGACCACCCGGCGGGCCGCCCCGTTCCCGTTCCATAGACGGCCGCCAGCCACCCGGACGACACGGCCGGCGGGTTCAGCCGCACCGGCAGTGGCGCGAATTCGTAAACGGAGAGGTAGTACGCCGTCTCGTCGGCCCCGGGGGCAAAGAGCGCCACGCCCCGCGCTCCCTCGGGCAGAGTGCGGCGCGCGGACTCGAGGAAGACGAAGTAGCTTCGGTCGAAGCGCGCGGGAGCCGTTGCGACGCGGCGTGCGGCCGGGTCGAGGTCCGCCGCCGCCGAGAGCGCCCGCAGCTGGCTTCCGAGCCCGGGCGGAACTGCTCGGGAGAGAAGACGCGCCGCGAGGCAGGCGGCGGCGGCCGCCGCGAGCGCCCGGCGCGGGGTGACGAAAGCCGGCAGGGCGGTCGGAATCCCGGGACTCCTGCCGTTATCGCAGCGGAAAGGCCGCGCAGAGCTCCGAGACGGTGTCGCGGACCGAGACGGCGACGGCTTCATCCGCCGGCGCTTCGAGGACGCGGACGATCGATTCTCCGATGATCTCCATCTCCGCGATCCCCATCCCCCGCGTCGTCACCGCGGGAGTGCCGATTCGGATCCCGGACGCCACCGCGGGCGGCCGGGTGTCGAACGGGATCGTGTTCTTGTTCACCGTCAGCCGAACCTTTTCGAGCATCTTCTCCGCCTCTTTTCCGGAGAGGCCGCGCGAGCCGACGTCGACCAGAACGAGATGGTTGTCGGTGCCCCCCGAGACCAGCCGGAAGCCGCGGCGCGAGATCGCGCCGGCGAGGGCCCGGGCGTTCTCGACGATCGCCCGCTGGTAGTCCGCAAACTCGGGAGCGGCCGCCTCGTGGAACGCCACCGCCTTGGCCGCGATGACGTGCTCGAGCGGCCCCCCCTGCACACCGGGGAAAACATTCCGGTCGAGGTCCTTTGCTCGCGCGGCGCGGCAGAGAATCAACCCGCCGCGCGGGCCGCGCAGGGTTTTGTGCGTCGTGCTCGTCACGAAGGCGGCATGCGGAACCGGCGACGGATGGATCCCCGCGAGCACGAGGCCCGCGATGTGCGCAATATCGACCATGAGATCCGCGCCGATCTCGTCGGCGATCTCCCCGAAACGCCGGAAGTCGATCTCCCGCGCATACGCGGACGCCCCTGCGATGATCATCTTGGGCCGGTGCTCGCGCGCGAGCTCCGCCAGTGCGTCGTAGTCGATCCGCTCGTCTTCCCGCCGGACGCCGTAGGCGACCACCTTGTACTCGCGGCCCGAGAACGAAAGCGGATGGCCGTGCGTGAGGTGTCCTCCGTGGGACAGGTTCATCCCGAGAATGGTGTCGCCCGGCTTCAGGGACGTCAGGTACACGGCCATGTTCGCCTGCGACCCCGAGTGGGGCTGCACGTTGGCATGCTCCGCCTGGAAGAGCGTCTTCGCACGATCGATCGCGAGTGTTTCGATCTGATCGATGAACTCGCAGCCGCCGTAGTAGCGCTTTCCGGGATCCCCCTCGGCGTACTTGTTGGTCAGCACCGAGCCTTGCGCCTCGCGAACGGCGCGCGACACCCAGTTCTCCGAGGCGATCAGCTCGATCCCTTCGTTCTGGCGCCGCTCTTCCTCTCCGATCCAGCGGGCGACGTCGGGGTCGGCGTCCGCGAGGCTGCGGGTCAGAAGTCCGGTCGCGCCGGGAACCGTCTTGCTGATGCTCATGGCCGTCCCTTTCGAAAAAACGATGTCGTCACGACCCCGTCGCGAGCTCTTTGTGCTCCGCGTTGCAGTAGCTGTCCGTCATCCCGGCGATGTGGTCGGCGATCGCCCGGAAGAACTCGGGCCGGACGCGGTACCGCTCCTCAATTTCCGCGTCGACGTCCCGGAGCGACACCTCGCGGAGGAACCGCACGCCGAGCTCCTCGCTGACCGAGAGCAGGACGGAATCCGGCAGGAGGCGCGGGTTTTCGCGGTAGGCGAGAAAGACGCCCGCAACGACGCGCCGCGCGTGCCCGTCGTGGCGGGACACGGGAAACGAATGGATCACGTGGCGGTACACGAAGTCTTTCAGCTCGCGGTAGAGGCGCTTGCCCGTCTCGCTGAAGGAGACGAGGTCGCCCGGGACGCGCTCGCGCCTCGAGAGAAAATCGTCCGGGGTGGCGATCCCTTCGGTCTCCGTCCAGCGCTCGATGCGCTGGCGCGAGGCTTCGACGAGGTCCGAGGTCAGGACCGCGATCATGCCGCGAATGAGCCCGGCGCGGCGGGCCGCCGGATCTCCGGCCCGCGGGCGCTCTCCCCGGACCGCGCGGGAGATCTCGAGGGCCTCGATCTGCTCCTCTTCGGCGAGCGGCAGCCCGTCCTCGAGGTCGTGCGTCTGCTGAGCGATTTCGTCGCTCCAGTTGACCAGCTGCGCTTCGAGTGTCCCGCCGGACTGGAATCGGAGCCCCTCCCGGAAATCCAGCGGAAAGGGAAAATCCACCCTCCACGCCGTGTGCTTCAGGATGCCCTCTCTCACGTCATGGGTGAGGTTCAAGCCGGGCTCGTCGTACCGTTTTTCGAGTTGGTCGACGACCCGCACGCCCTGGTAGTTGTGCTTGAACCCCCCCGCCTGAGGATGGCTCTCGCGCAGGAGCCGGTCGAGGATCCGTTCCCCCGAGTGCCCGAAGGGCGTGTGGCCGAGATCGTGTCCGAGGGCGATCGCCTCCGTCAGATCCTCGTTCAGTCCGAGCGACCTCGCGGCGCTACGGGCGATCTGGGACACCTCGATCGTATGGGTCAACCGCGTGCGGAAGTGGTCGCCTTCGTACGGAATGAAGACCTGCGTCTTGTGCTTCAGCCGGCGAAAAGCCCGCGAGTGAACGATTCGGTCCCGGTCGCGCGCGTATTCGGTCCGGTGGTCGCCCGGCATCGCCGCGGCGGGCCCGCGCGGTCTCTCCGCGCGGCCGCTTCTCGAGGCATAGACGGGCAACCGCTCCTCTTCCAGCCGCTCGAACGCTTCCTTCGTGAAGGGGGCCGTGGTCGTCGTCAAGAGCGTCCTTCTCCCCGACCCCCCGGGTCCGCGCCGCCGCTCTCAGCCGAGACGAGGTGAGCGCGGGCCTCTCCGACGAGGTAGAGGGAACCGGCCACGATTATAGGGGGGGATCGCGACCCGCGCGGCGGCCCTCCTGCGCCACCGGAGGAAAGCGCGGCGATCGCGGCGCGGACGTCCGGCGCCGTCCGCGCGCTGCGGGCGAAACGGCCGACGCGCGCGAGAAGCTCCTCGGGCGACGCGCCCCGCGGCGGCGCCGCCCGCACGAGAACCACCGCCGAAACCGCGGGGAAGAGCTCGAGCGCGATCCCTTCCAGGTCTTTGTCGGCCATCCCTCCGAAGACGAGCGGGCAGAGTCCGGAGAGCCCGGCGTCCCGAAGAAATCGGGCGAGAGACCGTGCGCCTTCCGGGTTGTGACAGCCGTCGAGCAGCACCTCGCGGCCTCCGGGCGCCGCCAGGAGCTCCAGCCGTCCGGGCCAGCGCACGTTCGCGACGCCGCGCGCGACGGCCTCCGCCTCGACGTGTCGGAAGACCTCGGGGAGGAGCTCGGCGGCGCGCACGGCGAGCGCCGCGTTCCATGCCTGGTGCGCACCCGGCAGGGGCGTGCGAAGGGAGATCCGCTTCTCGGGGGTCTCGAGATCGAAGGCCGTGCCGCCGGAGGAAACCGACCGCGCGGTCACGGTGAGCTCCGACGGCGCCTCGTGGAGGAGGGCTCCGGCGCGCTCCGCCGCGTCGCGCAGAGCCGCCAGCGCCTCCTCGTCCTCCGCGCGGATCAGGGCGGGACGCCCGGCGCGGAAGATCCCCGCCTTCTCCCGGGCGATCAGGGGGAGCGTTCCGCCGAGCTCCGCCATGTGATCGAAGGCGATGGACGTGATCACGGAGACGCCGGCGGGAAGGACGTTCGTGGCGTCGAACCGGCCGCCGAGCCCCACCTCCAGAATCCCGACGTCGACCCTCGCCCCGGCGAAGAGCACGAAGGCCGCCGCCGTCGCCGCCTCGAAGTAGGTGAACGGGATCGCCGGCGCGGCGTCCACCGCCGCGAAGACCCGCCCGAGCGCGTCGTCGAGCGCCTCCGCCGGAACGTCCTCGCGGCCGATTCGGATCCGCTCCGTGACCGTCACGAGATGAGGCGAGGTGTAGAGGCCGGGCCGCAAGCCGGCTTCGACGGCGAGCGAGGAGAGGGTCGCGGCGGTCGAGCCCTTGCCGTTCGTCCCTCCGATGAGCACGGAGGGAAAACCCCGCTCGGGCGACCCGAGCCGTTGACACGCCGCGCCGATCGCTTCGAGCCCGAGACGCATGCCCCGTAGGCCGAGGGACTCGAGGCGGGCGAGGTTTTTCACGGGGGAGAAAGTTGAACGTTGAGCGTTCAGCGTTGAGCGTTGAGCGTTGAGCGTTGAGAAGTTCAGAGTTAAGAGTTTCGAATCCCGACTCCCGATCTAGTTGACCGCGGAGTACCGCGGCCGTCTCGCTCCCGTGGGTCGCTCGGCTCCCGATTCCCGGCCTACGCCGTTCCTCCCGACCACATCAGACTCAGGCACCTCACCAGGGTCTCCTTCATCTCCGATCGATCCACCAGGAAATCGAGCATTCCGTGCTCCAGGAGAAACTCGGAGCGCTGGAACCCCTCGGGCAGCGTCTGCCGGATCGTCTGTTCGATGACGCGCGGACCCGCGAAACCGATGAGCGCGTTCGGCTCCGCCACGTTCAGGTCGCCCAGCATCGCGTAGGAGGCCGTGACGCCGCCGGTCGTCGGGTCCGACATGATGGAGACGTAGGGAATTCCCGCGTCCGAGAGCCGGCCGAGCGCGCCCGCGATCTTCGCCATCTGCATGAGAGAGAGGATCCCTTCCTGCATGCGCGCTCCGCCGGAGGTCGAGACGATCAGCAGAGGCTTGCGCTCGGACAGCGCGCGCTCAGCCGCGCGCGTGACCTTCTCTCCGACGACGGACCCCATCGAGCCGCCGAGGAAGAGGAACTCCATCGCGCCGATGATGACGGGGATCCCGCCCATCGTGCCGGAGCCGATCACGATCGCGTCGGAGGTCCCGACGCTCTCCTCGTAGTGCTTCAGCCGGTCGCGATAGCGCTTCGTGTCGCGAAATTTCAGGGGGTCCTGCGAGCGGAGATCGCCCTCGAGCTCGACGTAATCCTCGCCGTCGAAAAGCATCCGCAGCCGCTCCGGCGCAGTGAGCCGGAAGTGGTACCCGCACTTGGTGCAGATCTTGAAGTTGCGCGCGAGCTCTTTGTTGTAGAGGATCTCGCGGCAGTTGTCGCACTTGACCCAGAGCCCCTCGGGAACCTTGCTGGGCCGCCCTTCGCGAGGCTCCTTCGGCGGTTTTTCCTTCTTGAACCACATGGGGAACGCCGATCCTACCCCGCCGCGCGGCGGTCAGGGCCCGGTCCTCCCCACCCACATCACCCGCCGGTGCCCGTTCGCGTCGCGGTCCACGCGGGCCTCGACATCGAACACCTGCTTCAGGGTTTCGGGCGTCAGCGCCTCCTGCGGCGTCCCCGACGCCAGCACCCGGCCGTTGCGCAGCAGCAGAACGCGGTCTGCCAGCGAGAGGGCCAGGTCCACTTCGTGGGTGACCAGAAGGACCGTCGTGGATCGCGCGCGGTGCTCCCGCACGAGCACGTCCAGGAAGTCGATGCGGTGGCGCGGATCGAGCCCCGAGGTCGGCTCGTCGAGAAGCCAGACCTCGGCCTCCTGCGCGAGCGCCCGGGCGAGAAACACACGGCGCCGCTCGCCGCCCGAAAGGGCCGACGCGTCGCGGTCGGCCAGCCCCGCGACGTCGCAGGCCCGCATGGCCTCGAGGGCGCGCGACCGATCCTCCTCCGAGTCCGCAGAGAAACCGCGGCCGTGCGGGGCGCGGCCCTGCAACACCAGGTCGAGGCTGCGAATCGGAAAAACGAGGTCGGCGCTCTGGGCGACGTAGGCGACGCGGCGCGCCGTCTCCCGGCGCGGGATCGCCGCGAGAGGCCGGCCGTCGAACAGCAGCTCGCCGCCGTCCGGCGCGACGATTCGCGCGATGGCCTTGAGAAGCGTGGATTTCCCGGACCCGTTCTCTCCCAGGATCGCGACGATCTCGCCCGAATGAAACAGCGCGTCGAGCCCGCGCAGGGCTGGGTTAGGGCCGTAGGCGGCGGTCAGCGCGCGCGCCTCGAGGCGGGCCGGCGCCGTCACGGGGTGCGCAGCAGCAGGTAGACGAAGATGGGCGCGCCGATCGCGGCGGTGACCGCTCCGATGGGGAGCTCGGACGGGGCCGCGACGGCGCGGGAGACCGCGTCGGCGGCGACGAGAAGCGCCGCGCCGGAAAGCGCGGAGAGCGGCAGCAGCGTCCGCTGGTCGTTCCCCACGACACTGCGCGCGGCATGCGGGACGAGCAGTCCGACGAAGCCGATCACACCTGCGAAGGCGACCGCCGCGCCCGTCAGCAGGGACGACGCCAGGAAGACCACCGCCTTCGACCGCTCGGTGTGGACGCCGAGCGCCGCCGCGTTCTCCTCTCCCACGGAAAAGAGATTCAGGCGGGTCGCCGATCCGAGAAGCGCCGCCGCGCCGACGACGGCGTAGGGCAGCAGAGCGAGCGGCTTCTGCGGCGAGGCGTCCGCGAGACTGCCCATCATCCAGAAGAGCATCGTCCTCGCCGTCTCCGAAGACGCGAGAGAAAAGACGCCCAGCAGGATCGCGGAAAAAAAGGCGTTGGCGATCAACCCGCCGAGCAGGAGGCGCTGCAGGTCGAGCCGTCCGCCGCGCCGCGCGAGGGCGGCCACGCCGATGGAAGACACGACCGCGCCGGCGAACGCGGCTCCTGGCGAGAGGAGGGGCGACACTCCGAGGAGGCTCGCGAGAGCGGCGCCGGTTGCGGCGCCCCCGGAGGTGCCGAGCAGGAACGGATCGGCGAGCGGGTTCTTGAGCAGGGCCTGCAGGGCGGCGCCAGCCAGCGCGAGGCAGGCGCCCACCAGGGCCGCGAGCGCAACCCGGGGGATCCGTATCGACGCGATGAGCCGGGCGGTCTCGCCTTCGGGTCCCGCGCCCGACCAGAGGGCGAGAGGCGAGAGCCGGACGCCCCCGACGGACACTCCGAGGACGAGGCAGCCCGCGAGAATCGCCGCGGCGGTCAGCCAGAGGGCGGGTCCGCGGGCTCTCAACGCGAAAGGCCTCGCGCGAGCTGCTCCAGGGCGTCGAAGACGCGCGGCCCGGGACGGGTCAGGGAGGATTCGTCGACGCGCACGAGCCGCGCAGCCCGGATCGCGCCGCGGGACAGGGCGCCCGAGGCGAAGGCGCGGTCGAACACAGGCCGGTTCACCGGGGAATCGGGAACCACGGCCACCTCGATCGGCGCAGTCGCGAGCCACTCGCCGGAAATGACGGGCCAGCCGGGCCGGCCGGAGAGCAGGTTCTCTGCGCCGGCTTCGGTGAGCACGTCGTCCAGGAACGTGCCGCCCCCGGCGGCCGAAGGCGGATCGGGCCAGACGAGCAGGAGGGCTCGCGGACGGGGACGGGCCGCGACCGTCCGCCGGACAGCCTCGCGCCGCTCGCGCAGAGAGCCCGTGAGACGCGCGGCTTCCGCGTCGCGGCCGAGCCGTCCCGCGACGAGAACGATCCCGGACAGAACCTCGTCGAGAGATCCGCCGGGGACGACCAGGACGGGAACTCCGGAGGCCTCGAGGGCCGAGACGGCGCCCTTTCGGTTGCCGCCTTCCGCCGTGGCGAGCACGAGATCGGGAGTCAGCGAAGCCACCCGTTCCGCGCTGACCTCGAGGCCGCCGACGCGAGGAAGCGACCGGGCGGCATCCGGAAAATCCGAGTACTCGGAAACGCCGACGAGGCTCGAGCCCGCGCCGAGCGCGAACACGATCTCCGTCAGGTTGGGCGCGAGGGCCACGACGCGCCGCGCCGGCGCGGGGCGGGCAGGCCGGGCCGGCCCCCTCGAAACGGGAGGCGGAGTTCCGTTCTGCCGGCAGTGCGCGGCGCCGAGGAGAGCGGCCGCGACAAGAAGCGCGCGCACGGGGCGCACCGCGAGGCGGATCGCTCCGGCGGCAGGAGCCATGCGGGCATCCTCCCGGCCGCGGGAGGGATCAGCCCTGGGCTTCGGCTTCTTCGAGATCGTTCGGAATGCCGAGGCGCATGCACGCGGCGTCATACATCTGCCGCGCCGCTTTCTGGGCGTTCTGGAGCTCGGCCAACCGGTCTTTGACCTTGGCGAGCTCCTCCTGAATGAGGCCTTCCAGGTCGTTGATCTCCCGTTTGGTGACGGAGAGCGTGTTTTCGTAGAACTTCTTCTGATCCGGAGAAAGACTCATGCTCCGTTGACCTCCTCAAGTCGCACCGCCTCGGACGAACTCGCGCAGCTTGACACATCCGCCTTCAAAATACTTCGGCGTTCCCGCGCCCCGTTACGGCCTGACGTCCACCACCACCGTCCGCCACATCTTGACCGCGACGCCGTTCTTGGTCGCCGCTTTGAACTTTGAGGCGCGGACCGCGTCGACCACCGCCTCGTTGACTCCGCTCCGTGACGCGAGGCCCTGCTGGAGTCGCGCCTCGGAGACCTGGCCGTCTTCCGTCACCAGAACCAGCACGACGACTTTCCCGTTCAGCCGCTGCTGGCGCGCGATCGCCGGGTAGGCGACCCGTGGGGTCGACAGCAGGCTCGGCTCGACGACGCCGGCGCCCGGGCCGACGAGGTCTCCGCGCGAGATTTCCTCCTTCGCCTCGGCGCGCGCGGGCGGGGCCCGCGTCGGCGGGGGCGGAACCGCGGTCGGCTCCGGCGGGCTCTCGCGCGGCGCCGGCTCCTGCTGCCGGGCGGGCTCGGCCGCGGGCTCGCGAACCGTGACGGGGGGCACCGGGGGCGCCTCCCCGACCTTCTTCGCGACGGCGGCGGGTGCCGTTTCTTTCGCCGGTTTTTGAGCCTCGATCTTCTGGAGCTCCTTGCGGCGGGCCGCGAGCTGGCGCTGCACCTCCTCTTCGATCGCCTTCGGATCGACGCCCGCCGCCGGAGTCACGGCGGACGGGAGCGGCGCGGCGGTCGGCGCGGCCGCGGGAACGGCCGTAGGCCTGATCGCGACGGGAGCGGCCGCCGACGGGCGGCGCGTCAGCCACACGGCGAGTCCGACGAGGAGGAGGACTGCGATCGCGATCATCGTGTAGAGCGGGACGCGGCTCTTGCGCTCCGTCTCGAGCTTCTTCGGCGAGAAAGAACCGAACACTCCGGAGTTCGTGGGTTCCTTCTTCGAAGGAGGCGCCGGCACGACGGCCTCCGGCGCGAGACTCTGCGGAGGAATGACGAGCTTCGGCGTCGAGCCCGTCCGCCGGACCACGGGAGCGCCCTTCGACTTTCTCTTTCGCTCCGGCTCGAGCGGGGCGTCTTGCGACGCCTCGCGATCGCGCGACTCCTGCCGCGCGCTCTCCTCCGCCTGCAGCCGGTGAAGGTAGATCGCCAGATCCGCGCTGCCCGGCGCGGGCGTGTAGGAGTACAGGACGCCTTCGAGGTCGCGGAGCATGTCGGAGGTGATCCCGTAACGCTCCTCCGGCTCGCGGGCGAGCGCCTTCAGGACGAGGGCGTCCAACGCCTTCGGGACCTCGGGATTCAGCGTCGAAGGCGCGACGATCTGGGCCGCCCGCACCTTCTCGAGCACCGACAGGTCCGTATCGCCCCGGAAGAGCTTCTGTTCCGCCAGCATTTCGAAGAGGACGCAGCCGAGCGAGAAAATGTCGCTGCGGCGGTCGATCGGGCGTCCCCACGCCTGTTCCGGAGACATGTACTGGACTTTCCCCTTCAGGGCCCCGGACTGGGTCTGCGACGCCTTCGACGCGGCCTTCGCGATTCCGAAGTCGCAGAGCTTGATGTCGCCTTCATAGGAAATGAGGATGTTGGGCGGAGAGACGTCGCGGTGGACGACGTTCAACTCGCGACCCTCGCCGTCCCGCCGCCGATGCGCGTAGTCGAGCGCCGCCGCGATCTTCGAGGCGATGAACACCGCCAGCGGCACGGGGAGCGGCGTTCCGAAATCGCGCGCGGACTGGAGGAGGGAGCGGAGATCTCTCCCGTCCACGAACTCCATCGCGATGAAGTAGCCGCCCGCCTCGATCTTCCCGAGGTCGAAGATGTGAACGATGTTCGGATGATTCAGCTGCGCGGCGAGCTTCGCCTCGTCGGCGAACATCGTGATGAACTCGTCGTTGTCGGCGAGGTGGGGAAGGATCTTCTTGATGGCGACGATCTTCTGGAACCCCTCGACGCCGGACCGCCGCGCCTTCGACAGCTCGGCCATTCCGCCCGAGGCGATCTTCTCCAGCACCTCGTACTGCCCGAACTGGTCCGGGCCCGACGAGATCACGGGATGAGGCTCGGAGGATCGAGGGGGGGCGGACGGCGCGGCCGCGAGGGGCGGCGGCGAAGCGCGGAAGACCGGCGGAGCGGGCGCCGGGGGCGGAGTCTCCACCTTGATGCCGAACTCGGAGGTCGCGTCCGGCGCGGGCCTCGGCCGGGCGGGCGGCGTCTTCAGGCCGGAGAGCGTGTCCGAGATCATCCGGTCGATGTCCGCGTCGGTCGAGAACCGAGGCGCGGCCGGAGAGGCTCCGCCGGAAAACGCCATTGGCGGCGGAGGCGGAGGCGGCGCGATCGGACGGCGCGTCGCGGCACGGTCGACCATTCCGGAGAGAGTCTCGCGGAGGCGCTTCTCGATCTGCTCCTCTGCCGTCATCGGAGGCATGACCGCTCGCGGCGGCGTCACTTCGGAGAACGATCGCTCCCTCGCGACGTCCTCCAGAACGTCCGAAAAGATGTCGTCCGACGTCAGCGCCGGCTGGGCCGCGGCGATCTCGGAGGTGGGGATCCGCATCGTCCGGGCTCCCGCCTCTCCGGAGTCGAGCGCGGAACGCACGGCGCCGAGGAATCCCTCGTCCGTGTAAGGCCGCACGACGATGTCGAACGCTCCCACACGTTGCGCGTCCGCCTTGGGGTTCGAGCCGTGGTAGCCGGAGACGACGAGGAGGATCGGCGGGGCGGTCGCTCCCCCCTTCCGTCGGATCTCCCGGATGACCTCGGCGCTCGGAAGGCGGGGAAGCATCCCCCCGAGGACGACCAGGTCGAATGATGACCCCCCCGCGAGAGTGAGCCCCTCTTCCCCGTCCTTGGCGACGGTGACGGCGTATTCGGGGGAAGGAAGAAGAGTCCGCACACGCTCCACCGAGCGCGGCTCGTAGTCGATCAGGAGGACCTTTTTTACCATCCGGTGGTGATTTTTCTGGAGAGTCCCTCGAATGATAGCAGGCGGCCGTCGCGGACGCCCGGTGCGAGCTGGCTTCGCCACCGGCGAGCGGCTCGCCCGGTGGGGCTCGACCGCTCGCCTGCTCCCTTCACGGGCGTCCGCTCCCGGTTGAGTCAGGGTGGCGTTTCGAGTCTCGGACGAAGGGGTGAGAGCCGGAGCGGGAGAGGGGCTCGTTACATATAATTCAGAGCTGGCGAACGACTGTCGGAGGAGCACCATGTCCGGCCACAGCAAGTGGAGCACGATCAAACACAAGAAGGGCGCGGCGGATGCCAAGCGCGGCCGCATCTTCACCAAGCTCATCAAGGAAATCACGATGGCGGCCCGGCTTGGCGGCGGCGCCCCCGAGAGCAACCCGCGGCTGCGAAAGGCCATCGACGACGCGAAGGCCGTCAACATGCCCGCGGACAACATCAAGCGCGCTCTCCAGCGCGGGACCGGCGAGCTCCCCGGCGTCAATTACGAAGAGGTGACCTACGAGGGGTACGGACCCGGCGGGGTCGCCGTTCTGGTCGAGGCGATGACGGACAACAGGAACCGGACTCTGCCCGAGGTCCGCACGATCTTCTCGAAGAACGGCGGGAACCTCGGCGAATCCGGCTCCGTCCGATTCCTCTTTCAGAAAAAGGGCTACATCGCCGTCGAGAAGGACAAGGCGACCGAAGACGCCGTCATGGAGGCCGCCATCGAGGCGGGAGCGGAAGACGTCCGGTCGACCGAGCAGTACCACGAGGTGGTCACGGACCCCGACTCGTTCGCGGCCGTGAAGACGCACCTCGAAGAGAAGAAGATCCCCGTCGCCGTGGGCGAGCTTTCGATGATCCCGACGACCGAAGTGGAGCTCGACCAGCGAAAGGCCGATCAGATGATGAAGCTGATGGAGGCCCTCGAAGACCACGATGACGTGCAGCACGTCTGGGCGAACTTCGACTTCGAGGAACCCGAATAGTTCTCCGTTGTCAGTTCTCAGTTTTCAGTTGAAGCGGACGGCTGAGAGCTGGCGGCTGACAGCTCCTTGAAGATCGTCGGTTTCGACCCGGGAACCATCGCCACCGGCTACGGCGTCGTCGTGTTCGACGAAGGCCGCCTCATCCTCGAGGCCTGCGGGGTCTTTCGGCCCGGAGCCGGCCTCTCGTTGTCGGCAAAGCTCGACATGCTCTCCTGCCGGGCGTCGGTGCTTCTGGACGAATGCCGCCCGGCCGCCGTCTCGGTCGAAACGATCTTCGCGGGAAAAAACGTCGCGTCCGCCTTGAAGCTCGCGCACGCGCGCGGCGTCCTCCTCGCGGCCGCCGCGAAGCTCGGGATCCCCGTCTTCGAGTACGAGCCCCGGCTCGTTAAGAAGGCTCTCGTCGGTTATGGAAACGCGGAAAAGCCCCAGGTCCGCTCGATGGTCCTGTCGCTGCTCGCCCGCCAGCGCAGCCGCGTCCCGCTCGACGCCGCCGACGCGCTCGCGGTCGCGATATGCCACATTCACGGGGGAGGCGCGAGGCGGTAGGCGGTAGGCGCGAGGCGGACGGGAGCCGGGAAACGGGAGCCGAGCGACCAACGGGAGCGAGACGGCCGCGGTACTCCGCGGTCAACTAGATCGAAACTCTCAACTCCCAACTCCCAACTCTCAACTCTTAACTCTCCGCGCCAACCCTGCTAGCATCCCGGCCCACAACCATGTCCTTCCAAGGCTCTATCCAGGAGCTCCCCGTTCCCGACATCATTCAGCTGGTTTCGGTCTCCGGGAAGACGGGGCTGTTCACGCTGATCCGCGGGACCGAACGCGGCCAGATCTTTCTCAAGAACGGGC